>CAZVEV010000284.1:0-8229 GCA_964625865.1 uncultured Planctomycetaceae bacterium
GCAACTCGTTGCACGCGGAATGAACATCCCTTCCGCGTGCAACGAGTTGCACGCCCTACTAATGGGGCGAGGCGTCGCGTGAGGGTCCCACGGGCGGTATACTTGGGGGACAGCACTTTTTTCGGTGCATTCCTGACAGGTTTCCGCCTTCCATGGCGTCTATTTGGTGACAATGCAAATGACGAGCGTTGAGCATCCCGGATCCCAGCGGTTGCTGATCGAGTCGCTGGCCTCTGGCGAGGGCAGGGCCCTCGAGGACTTCATCGCCTGCCACGGGCAGTGGGTTCGCGGCGCGGTGTATTCGGTCCTGGGTGCGTCGGCCGACGTGGACGACGTGATGCAGCAGGTGTGGTTGAGGCTGTGGCAGCGTCGTGAGCAGTTGGCCGAGATAACAAATTGGCGAAGCTGGCTTTACACGATGGCGCGTCACGCCGCTATCGACGCCGGACGGGCCGCTACCCGGCGCCACGCGTTGTGGCAACGCGTCAAGAGAGCCTGGTCGCCGTCGCGATCGGTGGGCGAGGCGGCCGACGCGGACCTGCTGGCGGACGAGCAGCGCGCCGCGGCGCTTCGGGCGATAGAGGCCCTGGACGAGAAGTACCGGCTCGTGCTGGTCCTGCGAGTGTGGAACCAGATGAGTTACAGCGACATTGCCCAAACCGTGGGCATCACGCCGCAGGCCGTCGAGACCCGACTCGTTCGTGCCAGGCGAATGCTCAGAGAGAAACTCATGCGAGGCAAGCACCAATGAATGATGACTCACATGCCGACCTCGAAGTGAAGATCACGCGACTGCTGGATGGCGAATTGCCTGCCGACGAGCGCTCGGAACTGGAGCGCGAGGTCCTCCGCGCACCGGAGGCCCACGCGCTGCTGCGGGATACACGGGCTGTGGATGAACTGTGTCGCGCGGCGCTGGACGAAGCCCTGGCGCCGCGCCGGGCCGCAGCGCCGTCGCGATGGCGCTGGGCGTGGCCGGCTGCGGTTGCGGCCGCCGCGGCGGTGGCGATCGTTGCGGTGGTCCTGTCGTCGGCCTTCCAGGACAGGCCCGACACTCCGCCCCGCGAGATCGCCAAGACGCCTCCGACGCCCCCGTCATCGGCGCCCGCGACGGTTGAACTGGTAGCCGACGAGTTTGATCCGGCCCCGCCGCCGGAGACGTTTGTCAGACCGGTGCGACGCGTTGACCGGATCCCCGTCGGGCTGTTCGATGCCGAATCGGGCCAGTTCCGCGTCATCCAGGTTGATCGTGAGCAGACGCAGATGCAGCCGGTGTGGCTGGACTTGTGACCTGTCGGGCTCGGACGCCCGCCGAGATACGGATACTCACCGAGACGCAGACGTAACGGTAAGGAGATTGACATGAACATGAGAACGCTGCTGACAACGTGCCTGGCCGCCGCGGTGACCTGCGGGGTCGCCCTGGGCGAGACCGAGGTGAAGGTCGGCGACCCGGCGGTGACCATTGACGTGCGGGTAGGCCCCGACGCGCCGGACAAGGCTGCAACCGGCGGTTGGCTGGGCGTGCGGATCATGCCCATTCCCGCGCCGCTGGCGGCCCACCTGAAGACCAGGGGCGCCGGCGTGATGGTGGGCAACCTGGTTGAGGGCAGTCCGGCCCACAAGGCGGGACTCAAGCGGTATGACGTGATCGTGGCGATGGACGGCAAGGCGGTCGAGGACGGTCCCGCGCTGGTCAAGGCCGTCCGAGGGCACAAAGCGGGCCAGAAGGTTGCCCTGTCGGTCATCCAGAAGGGCACGAAGAAGACCGTCGCGGTCGTCTTGAGCAAACCCGTGCCGGTCGGTCAGGCCAAGCTCGTCCACAAGGATGACGAGCCGGCCATGTGGCGGGACGTGCTGCGCGTGCATCCCCAGATCATGCTCCGCAAGGGCGCAGGCAACTGGGAGAAGATGGACGACAAGAACCTGCCCGAGCACATCCGTAAGATGCTCAAATCCCTGCCAAAGGTCGACCCGGGCAAGGGCGGGCCGAACATCCGCATGAGCGCCAAGACGGTCATCCGCCGCAAGGACGCCGAGGGGCGCGACATCCAGATCGAGCAGGACCAGACCGGCGAGATCACCGTCACGCGGAAGAAAGTCGACGCTGATGGCAAGGAAACCGACGACGTGTCGAAGTACAAGGATGCCGACGCCCTGCAGCAAATGGACACCGAAGCGTACGAGATCTACAAGAAAAGTGGTGTGCGTGCGTTCTCCCGTGCTGGCGGGAAGATGTTCAAGCTCGAACTGCCGAACGTGATCATCGGAGGCCACGGTGCAATCGATTACCGCAAACTCCACAAGGACATTCGCGAGCGGATACTGAAGGACCTCGGTCGAATGAACCTGCCCGACGACGTCCGCAAGCAGATCGAGGAGCAGTTGGATCAGGGCCTCGGCGACGAGGACGACCGGGACGAGAAGGACCGGACGCCCGAGAAGCAGGACGAACGCCAGGACCGGAAGTCCGGGAAGAACACGCCCCAAGACGACAAGACACGTCAACCTCGCAAGGAGGCGTCTCCCGTCTGACGATGCGTTGTTGGGAGGGTGGACTGTTTAGCGGCGGGGCATCGCCCCGCGCTCACACCTCGTTGGCGCATGGCGTAGTGCGCTGTTCCGCGCCGCCGGTCGAAAGCGATGCGCCGCAGCGCGGTGAGCGTCGAGCGGTGCTCGACCGCTAAACGTGGAGTCAACGACGTGCAGGTTCGGCGTCCAGGATGCGATCGTCGTTTCGGGGGACAATCTGCTGGCCCGGCTTGACGATGACGAAGTCGTCGTCCCATCGGCCGAAGAAGAGCTTCTCCAGGAGTGACCAGTCGCCGGTGCGGCGCTCGAAGGTCCAGTGGTGCTCCTCGGCGCGGGCGCGGGCGTCGGCGATCAGCGGTTCTTCGTCGCACACGCCCATCTCCAGGTAGAGCATGTTCGTGTAGCTTTGCGTCCAGTCGCCGAGGGTCTCCTGGATGTACTTGGCGTTGTCGGCGCCGTACTTGGCGACAAGCTCCTCGTAGGATTCGGTCAGCCCCAGCTTGCCCATCACGCCCTGCTGACCGTACGCCGGACGCGAGTACTCCCCCTCGTCGAAGTTGTTCCGCTCGGCCCATCCGGTGGTCATGTAGTACGTGCCGGGGTGCGAGTCGAAGTACTCCTGGTAGGCCTTCCGCGAGCCGAAGAACAGCGTGATGCAGTCGTGTGCACGGGGGATCACCAGCGGCACGGTTCGGGCCTTCACGCCCGCCAGCCCGTCGTTGCATCGTGCGTAGCCCAGCAGGATCGCGTCGTAGCCGTCCTCTGTGTCGACGGCATCGATAGCGGCCTGGATGCGCTGGACCATGTCAACGGTTTCGAGATCGTGGAGGCCCTTGCGGAGGAACTCGACGTCCACGCGGCCGGGCGCGACGGCGGCGAGGTGGCAGGCCTCGCGGTAGATAATCTCACAGCCGATGAACTTGAATCTGTTGGCCCGGGGCGTGTCTGACAACGCGAGACTCCTGGCAGGGGGACCCTAGCGCTTGACGCGCGTGTAGGTCATCTGGTGGAAGGGCTTGTCGGCGAAGTAGACGATCAGTGTCTCGCCATCGGGCGCAAGGCGCAGCCTGCACTCTCGCTGGTCCTTGCCATGCTTCAGGACCGTCTCATACACGCCCTTGCCGACGGGCTTGGCCACGCCCCGGACGGACCCCGGGGTGATGTAGACGTGCAGCGTGTCCCTTCGCTGATGCACGAACAGTTCCTGCCCGCGCGCGCCCTGGACGGCGGCGATCACCGGATCGGTCATCAGGGGCTTGAGGTTGCGCGGCTCGGCCTCGGTGAATCGTCCGGCCAGCGCACCGGCCTCGGGGGCCTTGCCCAGGGCGACCTTGGGCGTCGGGGCCGTCCCCACGCCGTGGACCAACAGCTTGCCGCGCGGCAGCTTCTGGGCCGGGACAAGGAAGAGGAAGGTCATCTTCCGCGACTGGCCCGGTTCGACCCGCACGTGCAT
Source organism: uncultured Planctomycetaceae bacterium (assembly GCA_964625865.1). Taxonomy (GTDB): domain Bacteria; phylum Planctomycetota; class Phycisphaerae; order SM23-33; family SM23-33; genus CAZVEV01. The sequence goes on from CAZVEV010000284.1 coordinate 3,986, forward strand.
CTTATGTGAGGGCACGGGCACGAGTCGGGACGGTGCGACCAGCCCGAGCGAGGTGACCTGCTGGTTGTCTCCGTACGACAGCGTCACGTCCGTGCCGTGCGAGTCGAACTCCAGCGCCGAGCCCTTGGCGCTGACGGTGACGGCAGTCTTGAGGTACGCCATGTCCGGTGGGGCGGGGTAGTAGCCGTCGGCAGCAAACAGGTCGAAACGGGCCGACGTCACGACGAACGCGACGCTGTCTTCCCGCGGCGGTCTGGGCACGTCGTTCGAGCCGATCCCGTGGATCGTCAGCTTGGACCGCGACAGATTGTCGGGAACGAGGAACACGAACGTCAGTTGTCGCGATGCGCCCGGTTCGAGGCGCACGCGCCCGCGCTTGGGAGGCCCGGCCAGCCCAAGCGAGGCGGTCTTGCCGTGCCCGAACGACAGCGTCACGCTCTCGCCGTCGACGCGGAAGTCTCGCGCCGATGCCCCCGCGGCCAGTTCGATGTCGGTTCGGACCATCAGGTACTTCTTGCCCTCCGGCGCCTCGGCGCCGTCGTACTTGTCGAAGTTGGCCGACAGGACCTCGCAGGTGGCCTGGGCGGGCAGGGCCGGGGGATGCACGCTGGCCGTGCCGATGCCTCGGACCCTCAGTTTCGCGACGGAGATGTCGGCCGGGACGAGGAACAGGAACGTCAGATCACGTGACTGGCCCGGCTCGATGCGTACGGTCGGTGGCACGCCGGCGGTGGCCAGGCCCAGCGAGGCCAGGCGGTAACGTCCATCCGACAGCATGACGTCCTTGCCCTCGGCGCGAAACTCTCGGGCAGGGGTCTCGTCGGGCAGGCCCAGGCGGGTGACGACCAGGAGGTACTTCTTCCCCGGTGGCGGGTCGGCGCCCTGGATGCCGAACCTGGCCGAGATGACCCGGCACGTCGGCGGGGGAGTCACGCCTCCGTTCGGTGTGGGATCCTCCGGCGGGGTGTCGACTTTGCCCCCGAGGAAATGCATGGCCAGTCCGCCCCCGATGGCCAAGACAACGCCGGCGGCGATGAGGGCGTAGATGCCCTTGGATCGTTGGGGCTTTCTCCGCGGGCGGTCGAGTTCCACGACCGCGGCGGGCACGGGGGCTGCCTTACCCGTCGCGGGCGCCGTCGTCGGGGCCGGAGCGGGTTTGGCCGGCTTGGCGGCTTTGAGGGGCCTGGCCGGTGCGGCGGCCGGCGGCGGGGCCGGTGCGGCGGCTTCGGCGGCCGCTTCGGCAAGGGCGGCGGCCTGCTGGTCGAGACTCTCCTTGCGACGTTGAACCGGGTCGCGCGGGAGAACCAGCGTTTCGTCAGCCCGCCGGCCCAGTTCGGCGCCGGCGTCCTCGATGGCGACCAGTTCCACCGCGACCTCGTCCTGCTCGGCGAGGTCGGCGTGCTCGACGTGAGGCAGGTCGAACTCCATCTCGTCGTCGGGATAGGGCACGTTGACCTTGGACCCGCAGGCGGGGCAGCGTCCTTGCCGGCCCGCGCGACGGGCGCTGACGGCAAAGCGCTTGTCGCACTCGGGACACGTCAGGCGGACCTTCCGCGGGACCGATCGCTGGGCGATCTCGGCGAATCCCTCCTCGACGGCCGGCGGTTCGGCGTTGGTTACCGTCGCGGCGGGATCAAACGCGCCCGGCATGACGATCTCATGTCCGCAGTGCGAACACTCGATCGCCTCGGCCGACTCGTCGTCGACCGTTTGTACCTGGCCGCATTGTCCGCAGAGCAACTGCACGCTAGGGCTGTTTCCTTGTGACGTATCGCTGGGCTATGGGCATCCTGCGTCCGGCGCCGAAGGCCCGGGGGGTCACCTTCAGGGCCGGCGGGGCCTGCTTGCGCTTATACTCGGTTGCGTCGACCATCGCAACCACTTGCCGCACCACCGCCTCGTCCAGGCCCTCGGCGATGATCACGTCGGCGGTCGAGTCGCCCTCGATGTAGCGCCTGAGAATCGCGTCGAGCTGGTCGTAGGGGGGCAGCTTGTCCTGGTCGAACTGGTCGGGCTTCAACTCGGCGCTGGGGGGCTTCGTTATGATGCCGGTCGGGATGCGTTCGCAGCCGGCCTCAGCGTTCAGTTGGCGCGCGAGGTCGAACACGACGGTCTTCAGCACGTCGCCGATCGGCGCCAGCCCGCCGGCCATGTCGCCATACAGCGTGCAGTAGCCCACCGACAGTTCGGACTTGTTGCCCGTTGCCAGCGGCAGATGCCCCTGCGCGTTGGAGAACGCCATCACCAGGTTGCCCCGAATGCGGGCCTGGACGTTCTCGCCGGCGATCTCCGCATTGCCTTCGTCCAGCGCCCCGCCCAGGGCCTCCTCGTACGCCCGGTGCATCACCTCGATGGGGATCTCGCGATAGGCTATCCCCACGTTGCTCGCCAACGCCGCCGCGTCGGTCAGGCTGTGGTCCGAGCTGTACCGGCTGGGCATGGCCAGGGCCAGCACGTTGCCCGCCCCCAGCGCATCGGCGGCCAGCACGGCCACCACCGCAGAATCGATGCCCCCCGACAGGCCGAGCACCACGCTGGAGAAGCCGCACTTGCGGACGTAGTCCCGCAGGCCCAGCTTCAGCGCCGCCGACAGCCCGCCCAGCCCGTCCGGGCGCACCTCGCAGCGTCCCGGCGTGCCACCGGCCAGGTCAACCAGCAGCAGATCCTCGTCAAACGACCTGGCGCGTCCGATCACCTGTCCTGTCGCGTCGAGAACGCAACTGGCCCCGTCGAAGACCAGTTCGTCGTTCCCGCCGACCTGGTTGACGTAGACAATCGGCAGGCCCAGGCGCGCCGCCTGGCGGGCGAAGAGGTCCTCTCGCATCGCCGCCTTGCCCATGTGGAACGGGCTGGCGGCCATGTTGATGATCATCTCGGCCCCGTCGGCCTTCAGGCGGTCGATGGGGTCCTCGCCATACAGTTCGCGTCCGAGGGCCTCGGCGTCCCAGAGGTCTTCACAGATGCTGAGGCCCACACGGAGCCCCCCGATGTCGATGCACGTTGCCGGCGGGCCCGGCTCGAAGTAGCGCGTCTCGTCGAACACGTCGTAGGTCGGCAGGAGGCTCTTGACGTGGACGCCGGCAACCTGTCCGTCGGCCAGAAGGGCCGCGGCGTTCTGCAGGGGGCGCCCCGTATGGTCGGGGTTCTCGCGAACGAAACCCACCAGGGCCGCGATCCCGCTGCAGTGGCCGGCAAGGTCCTCGACGGCGGCCTCGCTGTCAGCGACAAACCGTTTCTTGCGAAGCAGATCGCGGGGCGGATACCCGACGACCGACAACTCGCCGAAGACCACCAGGTCGGCCCCACGGGCGCGGGCATCATCGATCGTCCGGGCGATCGCGGCGGAGTTCCCCGCGATATCGCCCACCACCGGGTCAATCTGTGCCAGAGCAATCCTCATAACCCCTTATGTACCCCGTTTCCCGTATCATTTCACGAAGATTCCGCTCGCAGGCGAGTACACGCCGCGCCGCCGACCTCAACACAGAGACACCGGGAACAAGGAGAGTCAGCAGAAAGAAAGAGAGGGAATGTCAGACGGGAGAACAGGGATGGACCGGAGGGGAAACGGAAGGAAAAGGAGACAAGGACGGAGGAGAAGTGCGCAAGACCGCTTGCGGTTTCGTGCGCCGTTCGGGCCGGTTCAACCGCAATTCGCTCGTCACAGGTCCTTGACCATCCTGACGTGCGGAATCGTGACCTGGAGGAACTCGCCGCCCTCGACCCGGTAGCCCAGTTTCTCGTAGAAGCCGCCCGCGATCTTCCGGGCGTCCATCTCGACCCGCCGGATGCCGCGCCCCCGCAGGGCCTCTTCCATGCCCTCGATCAGCCGCCGGCCGTTGCCCCTGCCTCGGGCCCCGGCGGCGATCGCCATCTGCCGCACCTTGGCCGTCCCGTCGCCCAAGACCTTGACCACGACACAGCCGACCAGCGCGTCACCGTCGCCAAAGAGCCCGAAATGCAGTTGCTCGTCCTCGCCGGCCAGGTCGTCCGCCGACCAGTCCAGCCCCAGCGGCGCCCGGAGAATCGCATGCCGCATCGCCAGGAGCCGGCGATAGTCCTCGCTTCCATGCTGCACTTCTCTGATCGTTGCGCCCATCCCGCCATCCTATCACACCATCGTTGTCGCCGATATCGTAGACGCGGCGTGTCGCCGCGTTTGTTGTGCAGGGGTCGGGGGGGGGGGTGCAGGCCGTTTTTAGCCGGAAGATGCCGCGGCTACGGTAGACGCCGGCGGGCGCCGC
>CAZVEV010000285.1:0-8138 GCA_964625865.1 uncultured Planctomycetaceae bacterium
CCTTTAGCCTTGAGCCTGACTATCGCCCGCCTTACTGACTTCACGCTGATCTTCAACGTGTCCGCGACCGCCCCCTGGGTTGGACAACAGTAGGTATGGCCGGCGCCAAGCCTGTCGAGGAAAACGCCGTAGACGACTGCCTCGTGGAGTGTGACGTCCGGTCGGTTCAGCAGCGACTTGATCAGCGGGACGTGGCAATCGGGCTGGCCATCTGGTCCCTTGAGGTGGTATTTCCTGTCGTGTCCCTCGGGGCGTGGCGCCGGGGCCGGTTCTCCAGTCGCAACAGGCACGTCGCCGACGTGCCCATCCACGGCTTGTTCGACCGAGGACGTTCGGGTATCATACACTTTCAGACTCCTTGCCGCCGCGGCCGAAGTCCTTCCCGAGGACGGTCGCGGCGGTTTGACTGCGTCGCAGTCACTCACCAATTCACTGGCTCGGCTGTGCCGGGCCGTACCGTACACCTGTGGCTATGCCTTTTCCGATGGCCCTGCCACAGCACATCAGCATGCTCAGCCCCCACAGTACATGAGGACGCGGCCAGGAAAATGGACGGAAAGTGGGCCGATCTACGGAAAGTGGCGGAATGTCCCTAAGTCTTTGGGCGCAAGGGAGATAGTGCGGGCGACTGTCGGCGGAGGAAAGTTACTTTCCAAATGATTGTCCCCCCGGGCCATCCCAAAGTCTTGAGTCAACACAGAGTCGGCACGTTTACTGCGCGTAGATCATCTGCGATCCGCTTCCTTGGCCCGAATGAACTCCCGGAAGTCCTCTCGGTGAACCATGCATCGCTGCCCCTTACGCATGTGCTTCAAGGCACCGCTCTTCTTGATCCACCTGCTCAGCGTCGACAGGGCGAACCTGCCGTGTGCCAGAGTCGCCGCCGCTTCAGACAAGGAAATGAAGTCCTTGTCATCCGGTTCCCAGGGAACGTTACCATGGCCTTCATGCGTGTCATCGACTGCGTCGGTATGATGCTCTCCTCCGCCGTCAGCGATCTGGCCATCACCCGCAGGAGAGGCCGTCACGTTGTTCTCAGATGGTTGGAGCCGATCGTGCAGCCACTCAAGTGCGCGGACCACTTCCTCGACCGCCAAGGGGCTTCGACCAAGACGCTCTTGCACGGCCAGTCGCAGGTTGCCGTGCATCTCCGGGCTCGAATCGAATGGGAGCAGCAAGAGGAGGGATGATGCGGCGGCGCGCAGCAGTCCGAGTTGAAGCATGACCGCGGCATGCTGTCGTTCCTGGGCGCCTGGACAATCCCAGAGAAGATCCCGACACTCGTCAGCCACCTCTTCGAGTTGACGAAGTGGAAGCCTCTTCACGTCGCACCGCGAAGCCAATCGTCGCGCGAGGTCGACGGCGTTTGCCAGGCGGGTCAACACAGCACAGCTGACGAAATCACCCAGGATCGGATAGGAGAAGGACCAGTCGCCTTGGACACAGCGGGACAGAGGCTGAAGGCGGCTCTCCGGATCGTACCAGTCCATGGGCTCAAGAAGCGGCTCGCTGGTCAATCTTGCGAGATCCCTGGCGACGTCCGTCAGTGCCCGACCGGCTGGTCGTGATTCCACCCGGACTTTCTCATCAACAAGCCCACCGTTCCGTGATGGTCGGTACTCCATGCGGGACTCGCGCTTGGCACTCGCTAGCTGAAGGAGCACGGGGTTCTCGGACGGCAGAGGTACACCGGGTTCAGTCCCTTTGATCGCCTTCTCGCCGATCTTGTTGAAGATGGTCGGCAGCTTGGCCCAGAGCTTCTGGCACAGACCGTTTGTGTCCGTTGCCAACGTCCACGACTGGCCGGCCAGCTCCGAGAGCCCGGCTGCGAGGGCTTCATCCTGCTCAAGGATATGCGACACAGTGGAAGCAGCACTCCCGCGACCGGTGAACAGCCATCGTACCACTCGGTCGGGGGAACTACCGGGCTTCTCGTCGTCCGTAGGAGGGGCGGACGTGATGAGATGTGCGATCTTCTGGCTGACGTTCACGCGTTCATGGTCTCCAACAGGGGCGACGGCGGTCATTGTAGCCGCCGTCCGGTGGATAGCAAGGTGATCCGTCTGTCTCAGCCATGAGTGATCGCCAATGTGAACAGAAGTTCACATTCGATCTTGCCAGAGCCGTGTGGCAGAAGATCGAGACTGCCCCAAGGCGAATGCCGCTTCTGTAGTGCCAGCGTTAGAGGTGGATGATCTCGACATTCACTCGGTCAGCCCACCGGTCACGCAGAAACTCAGCCACGAGTCTGCGGTGGCAAGTGGCCGGTCTGGACTCGGCACACATGAGGCACGCCCGATCCAGATCATCGGGGTCGAAGAGGGATTCAACTTGGCGTTTCTCCAGCACTGGGATGAACTGATCTTCATACCGTTCCCAGTCGGCCGCTTTCTTCTTCGACGCCATCCAAGCAGCGAGGATCTCGTCGGTCGGGGCGAACTGCGTTTCGTGTCGATAGTCGATGCCTGTGCCGGCCAAGAGCTTCTGGATCCCTTTGGTTGCGGTCTTGGCCTTAACGAACGCCCCCATGCACGCGCGGTTCGGACGCAGGCGAACGTCAACGAGTACTCGGACACCATTGTCCCTGAGCAGACTCGGGAATTCCTTGGGTTTCTTGCCGCCGTAGCCCACGGTGAAGATCCGCATGGTGTTCTGCCCTGTGTTCATCGCAGCGATCTCCCGGCGCTATGGACTTCTGCCCTGGGCATTCTCGCGGATCGGGCTTGTGCCCGCAAGATGGGAGAGGGCTGTGCCGATAGCGCGTCTTCACGAACCGGAAGATGCGCCTGGCAGCCCCGTCCATTGCCCTAGAGATGTGACGAACTTACGATGTGCGGTGGTAGTCGGGATCGACAGCGAAAAGGCCCTCCTTACAGTACGGGCAGCGTCGGCCGCTCAACTGGAAGGTATCGACAATGTCGCCCGAAGTGCACGTCGGGCAGCCCGCCGCAGGGGCACGCGAATCGACGTTGAACTCGTAGCCGCACCCCAGACAGAGGTGCGGAGTGTCGTTGCCGATGCACCGGGCCAGTCGTTCATGGTCTGGGTGGTACGCGTACTGTTTCTGACCCGCCTCGTCGATGTAGTACGGGTTGCCATCCGACCAGGCTTCGATCGCCCGACGGCAGGCACTACAGACGTGTCGCACACCTTCGGCCATCTGCCTCTCCCGGGTCCATCTCGATTATCGGTGTCTGCTCGCCCAAGTCAAAGGGGTCATGCGGGGCGTCGGAAGACCAATACGACGCAGCACGATTGCAGCGCTATCAGCAGGGCCAGTCTGGCAGCGTCAACCAGAGGCCTGCTATTCGATGTGTTACTCACATAACATATCGAACACGGCACGTTGTGTGCCATTTCAGATGTCATAACATATTGAATACACCTCGTATTACATTGAACAAAGAGGCAGAGAATGGACCGTGAACGATATCTGGATAGTCGCGAGGTGAAGCTTCTCAGGGCGATGACCGAGAACCGGGCTGTCCGTGACCTGAAGGCCGGACGTGTTGGCGGTGTGCTGGCCTGGGCCATCGTGGACACCGCATTGTCTACGGGGCTTCGGGTCAGCGAAGTCGCTGCCCTGAAGGTAGGCGACGTGGACCTGAAGCGGTCATGCCTTAAGGTCAAGCGGCTCAAGCGGAAGAAGCCGACTACCGAGACGCTGGCCATCGGCCCCGAGTTCGCCGAGCATCTGGCCGAGTTCATCGCGTGGAAGGAGATAGTCGGCCAACCCACTGGAAAGGACGATGCTCTGTTCATGGGCAAACGCGGGCCACTGACGGCGCAGGGCTTGCAACAGATATGGAAGCGCGCTGTCCGAGACGCCGACCTGCCGAAGGAACTCTCGATTCACTGCGCCCGCCACACGCTGGCTACGCATCTGCTGCGGAAGACGAAGAACTTGAGACAGGTCCAGAAGCAACTCGGTCACGCCAGCCCGGCCACGACGGCGAATATGTACGCCGATGTAACGTTCGATGAGATGAAAAACGGGGTGACGGGGTTGTACAGTGAATAGGATGACGTTGGTCGGTCACTTCTGATGCGTGCCAGACCGACCTGTGACACGATCCAGAATGTCCCCGATCTCGGATGGTACGCCCCTGACGATCGGCGCGGGACACGCCAGGTCTGTCTCACCAGCCTTCGGAATGCTCTTCCACTTGAACGGAGCGTAGCGTTTATCCTTGAGCGTCTGGAGGTCAATCTCCTCCTTCCCACCTCCGATGCTCAACCATGCTGACTGAAGCCCACGGGTCACGAAGTACACGTACCACGCATCGCTCACGCCCTTCAGGTAGACTTCGACCAGCACGTGACGAAGCATTCCGTCCGGCTCGATCGTCACATCGAACCGGTCAACCATCGCGGCGATCCCCGCTCGAAGTCTGGAGCGTACACGCTCTCGCTGGTCATCGGGCGCCTCGGTCATCCGCTGCCACGCAGTTCGATACGCCTGAAAAGTACCGGCCTGACTGCCGTGGATCTTGGCCTGGAGTTCCTCCCGCTGGGCCTGAAGCTCGCCGGCCCTCCTCTTCAGTTGCTCCAGCACGTCGAGCAGATTGTCAAACTCGTCCGACGGGCCGTTCACCATGCGGGCCTGGACCTTTGCGATCCGATCCTTCGTGTCAACGAGCATGCCGTCAACCGTGGCGAGTTCCTTTCTGCCTGAGGCCGTATCCGGGGCGGAGATAACAGCTGCCTCATCAAGCCCGCCTAACCACGTCAGCATCTGCAACTCGAACGGTTCGTATCGGATTGACGCCCTGTGCGCCCCGTTCTCGCCACGCAAGGCCGCCGACGAGATCAGGCGCTTGCCGCCTTTCGGGCCGGAGCCCTTGTTCAGCAGGACCATTGATGAACCATCCACTGTGTTCCGCAGGAGCCCCGTGAACAGGTTCGACACTTCCGTTCCTCGTCGCCCCCTCTTGATCTTACGAGAAGCCATCCCGTTCTGAGCCCGATAGAACAGCTCTTCGTCGATGATCTTGGGATAGTAGCTGGGGATAGGGTCGCCCACGGGCTGCCGCTTGCCGGATGTGAGGTTGTGGGGTTGGAACTCGCCGAGAACGCTTCGATTCTTCAAGATCTTCAGCACGTAGGACCGGTGCCACGTTTGTGCCCTCGCAATTGGTGGAACACTCTCGGCATTGAGCTTCCGGGCGATTGCGTCCACGCCGTACCCGTCCGTGGCCATTTGGAATATCCGTCGGACAGTCTCGACCGCTTCGGGCACTACATGGAACTCCGTTCTGTCGTCTGATAGTTCAAGCCACGAAGGGCACTGTCCCGTGAGTTTCTGCTCGTGGATCCTCTTCCGTTTGGTCGCCCAAGCGGCGCCCACTCGACGTGACTTCGTTGCCGACTCTTCATGTGCCCGGTAGAGCGTGACGATGATCTCGATCGCGGCGCCCAGGTTGTTCGCGGCGTCGGGCGGGTACTCTCGCTCCGGCGACAGTGTGACGATCGTGATTCCCTGTTCGAGGATCCCGAGGATGAGGGTCTGAGCGCGTCCCAGTTGATCCCGCGACAGTCGGTCGAGACTCTCGACGATCAGCGTAGACCCGTGCGCGATCTTCCCCGACTCAACGGCCTCGATGAACGCGGACAGCGCGCCCTGCGTGACGTTCTTACCCCTGAAGGCGGAAATGCCCAGGTCCCGCAGGTTCAGGGTCTCGTCTAGGATGAGGCCATTCCTGTCGCAGTACAACTGCGTAGCCTCAAGCTGCCTGCGCACGGAGTCGCCTCTGATCTGCTCGGGACGGGAAAAACGGATGTACGAGAATGCCATCCTGGAACCGGCATCCTTCTTGACGGGGCGTGCCTTCTTCTTCATGCTGTTCACCATGCTATCCCGGTCAAAACCGCTGTGACTAACGAGGATGGGTGTATTATAGCATACTCCGTTCAAAATGACCACAATATGCTGACGCTGCCATGTCCTGCCCGTCTTGTCCAGCCGCCGGAACCACTGCAGCGTACGGGGCTTGACCGCGACGACGACGTCCTGCAGGCCATCGCCGTCCACGTCGCCGACGTTGAGGAACATGTACTGGCCGGCCCGATCGTCCCTGGCGGGGTCGGCGATCACGTGCCTGTTCCACTTGCCCTCTGCCGCCGCGTCGGGGCCCGGGTTCTCCAGCCAGAACGCCGCGCGGTTGTTGCCCTTACGGTCGGTGGCCAGCACGTCCGGGTCGCCATCGCCGTCCATGTCGACGGCCATCAGCGACATGATCCATCCGGCTTTGTAGATCGGTCGGAACGTCCAGGCCTTCACGTCGCGAGCCTTCGCGGGCGCCAGGAGCAGGCCGATCGATGCGTTCTTGCCCTTGGAGGACACCACCAGGTCGATGCCGTGTTGCCCGTCGAGTTGCATCGGCAGGGCGAACATCCATGATTGCTTTCTGGCGGTGACCGGCAGGGGGGTGGTGCTCCATGCGTCGGGGTCGAGATACCGCTTCTTGTCAGCCGGGGCCCAGTGGAAGAAGACCGTTTTCGTTCCGCCTTCGCAGCAACTGACGACGTCAAACGCCCCGTCACCATCGAGATCGGCGAAGACGGCGTCCTCGGCGCTCTTGACCTTGCCCACGGTAACGGCCGGCCAGGGCCTGGCGGCCTTGTCCGGACCGGGATTCAGGTACGCGCGGATCACGCCGCCTTCCTCCCAGCCGGTGGCGATGTCCATCAGTCCGTCGCCGTTGACGTCGGCCAGCCGCACGCCGTCAGCGCCCCTGGATGAATCGTCAATGACATGGCGCTTCCACGGGGCGGGTTTGCCGGCAGGGGCCTTGTCGGGCTGGGCCGCGCCCAGGCAGGGCGTGATGCACGTGAAGGCGACGACGACTGCAACAACTGTTGTACGCATGGGGCAGGGTCCTCAGGTGTCAGGCATCCCGTCGTACGGGGTGCCTCAGGAGGGTTTTCAGACGTTCGGGTGCGGTGCGGCGCGGGTCCGAAAGATAGATCTCGTGGTGGCGGCCGTGCAGGGACAGGCCCTCGCCTTCAGCGAAGGCGGCCATCGCTTCGATTGTGCGGGCCTCTTCGGCATAGGGCCCGACGTGGAGCATCTGGACGCAGGGGCCCTCGTCGAGCGTCTCGAGGACGACCTCGTCGACGTACAAGCCCTTGCCCTTGGCGTGCAGTTTCTCTCGCGCGGCGGCCAGTTCGGTCTCGGTGATGAACGGCGGCGTGCGGATGAGCAGCTTCCACTGCCACTGCTCCCGCGGGACGGTCGAGAAGTCCAACTCGTCTCCCGCGTGCCACCAGACCCCTTCCAGCGGGGCGACCTTGTAGTCCTGTCCCGCGAACTTGCTGGCCATCTTGACGGTATAGGCCACCGAGTACATCGCGCCGATTCTCGCCTGGAACTGCTCGCTCTCCGGCGCGCCGGCGCCGTCGGTGGCCAGGTACGTCCCGGCGGCCGGTTCGATGATCGCGGCCGTCTTGGCCGAAGCGGTGTAGTCGGCCTTGTGCTCCTTGAAAAGGTCGATCTTGTCTGTCTGCGCCATGGCTGCACCTCACGCAAGGGGGTCCGATGGGGCGTTGTTCTGTGTGGGGCGAATGGTATCATCCGCCGGCGCCGCTGTCGAGTTCGGCGATGCGCCGTTCAGCGAGAAACACGGGGCGATACCCCGCCGCTACACGTTGCGTGCAAACCGGATGCGCCATTTCGCCCGGACGCATCGTTTAGCGGTCGAGCATCGCTCGACGTTCGACGTTGGTCCTCTCTGTGTGCGCGGCGAGCACCAGCGGGAGTACCACCGCGCGCAAAAAAAGAACGCCCCGACACGCGTGAGCGCATCGGGGCGTCGAATATTGAACAGTGAAGGCCGTCTTGGTCGCACGTTGCCGCACGATTATCCCGCAAGCGGGACGAGGCAGCGCTGACTTTAGTATTCACCGGGCAGATCGCTCTGCAGGCGGGGGTTATCCCCTTGGAAGGGGGTCCGCCACCGGTGTCTAGATGATCCTCTAGAAAGGAGGTGATCCAGCCGCAGGTTCCCCTACGGCTACCTTGTTACGACTTAGTCCCAGTCACCGATCTCACCTTCGGCACCACTGAAATGTGGCGACTTCGGGCGCTACCAGCTTCCATGACTTGACGGGCGGTGTGTACAAGGCTCAGGAACACATTC
>CAZVEV010000286.1:0-8126 GCA_964625865.1 uncultured Planctomycetaceae bacterium
TCGCCGCGTGAAAACATGCTCCGTCCGCCATCCACAACTATTGACAATATCTCCCACAGGCTCCGCCCTGTGGGGTATCGACGGAGTAGATGGTCTCTACTTCCATTGCAGGTCACTAAGGTACGTTTGGAGCTCCGCTGCGGATTGACTGCCGGTCTTCTCGCGGATACCCCACGGGCGGAGCCCGTGGGCGTTTGCCTGTCCCGTCGCAACGCCGCACGTCGGTGAGGCGCTGCGATTGATCGCCCTGTCGACGTCAACGCCTGCCCGCGTTCCCTTCACGTCGTAACCCGCGGCCGCGACTGGGGCTTGTCGTCATCATCGTCGTCCGTCTGGTCGTATCGTTCAAGCCGTCTTGCCATCCACCGAACGAGATGCGGGGCGCCGAACAAGAGGTAAACGCCTATGAAGAAGCAGAGAACGGGAGGCATAATGTCTTCCCATTGTATCCACTCGTGAGGATTCGCCCAGAATGCCAGAGCGAACAGAAACTGAGAACCGTGGAGCACCGCGCGGCAAATGAGCCAGACACCAACGACCATCATGCTCATGCGTAGGAGCACCACACGTTGGCGTCCATCGTTGAGCGTCTCATCGTCCGGTATCCTCTTGTCGAGGAATCCCAGGGGTGGTCGAAACAACAGGTACAAACCGACACTAAAGAGCAAGACGGGGCCGACCAACTCCAATCCGACCGTCATTACTATCTCACTGACCGGTCGTTCATACCGCCAGATCAACGTGTTCACCATTCTCACCAAAGGTCGGACCGCACATATCGCCTCGACGATGGCATACACGCCGACGGCGGCGAAGAGTACGGTGGCAAGTGTTCGCCATTTCATGGTCTGGCCCCCTCTGTTGGCGGCGGGTTGGATGGTGGTCGCTGCGGCTGCATGGGTCGGCTACTGCTGCGTTGCCTGGGCGGTCTGGACGTACTGCATTCGGGATTCGTAGACGGCGCGATCGAGCAGTTTGGTTTCTTCCTCGGTGAGGTTGCCCTTGGTCTTCTCCTCGAGCACGCCGAGCATGTCGATGTGGTGCTTGGCCAGGGCCAGGTCCACGAATCGCTGCCCGCTCTGGGGGTCGGCGATGGCGCCGAGGGCGAAGAAGATCTGCGTCAACAGGGAGTTGACGAGAATGGGGAAGCTGGCGGCGGGAACTTCTCGCGGGGCGCCGTCTGGTGCGGCCTGGCCCGGCTGGGCGGTCGGCTCGGCGGCAGCGGGCTTTTCTTCCATCTCGCGCGCGAGCTTTTCCTTATCGGCCTGCGCCTGGGCTTTCCAGTCGTCGTCGATGATGATCTTGGGGGTCTCTTGTCCTTCTTCAGCCATGTCTGCGGTTCCTTCAGGTGGTTTGTGACTGTGGGGTATGGGCCAGCGCGGCGGCAACCAGGCCGACGAACATCGGCTGGGGGCGCAGCGGGCGGCTGGTCAGCTCGGGGTGGAACTGGCCGGCGACGAAGTACGGGTGCGTTTCGCGGGACAGTTCGAGAATCTGCATGATCGGGTGCTCGGGATGCCTGCCGGAGAAGATCATCCCGCCGGCTTCCAGACGGTCGATGTACTCGGGGTCGACCTCGTAGCGATGGCGGAAGCGCTGGCGGATGTCAGTGGTCCCGCCGAACAGTTCGGCCGCCAGCGTACCGGGCGTGATCACCACGTCCTGCCCGCCGAGGCGCATGTTCCCGCCGAGCCCCTCGATCTGCTTCTGCTCGGGCAGGATGTCGATCACGGGGTGCGGACACTGGGGATCCAGTTCCGTCGAGCCGGCCCCGTCGAGGCCGCAGACGTTCCGGGCGAACTCCACGACGGCCATCTGGAACCCAAGGCAGATGCCCAGGTACGGAAGATCGTTCTCGCGGGCGTACCGAATGCACGCGATCTTGCCCTCCGTCCCCCGCGTGCCGAACCCGCCCGGCACGATGATGCCGGCCACGTCCGACAGCGCCTCAGCCACGTTCGCATCGGTGATATTGGTCGTGTCGATCCACTTGGGCACGACCCGCGCGTCGTTGGCCACGCCGGCGTGCTCCATCGCCTTGAGAATGCTCGCGTAGCTGTCGCGCAGGGCGGTGTACTTGCCCGTAATGCCGATCGTCACTTCCCGCGAGTGATTCCCGATTTTCGCGGCAAATGCGTGCCACTCCAGCGCATTGCGAGCGTCCTGGGCAGAGTTGACTTTCGCGCCGAGATTCAACAGTTGGACGACCTCGCTGTCGATGCCGTCCTCCCTCATCAGGCCGGGCAGGAGATAGATGCTCGGCAGGTCGTGCATGGAGAAGACGCGCTTGACCGGCACGTTGGTGTAGATTGAGATCTTCTGTCGCACCTTTTCGCCGACCGGCTCTTCGGCGCGACACGCGATCAGGTGCGGGTGAATGCCGAACTCCATCAGCCGCTTGATCCCCAGTTGCGCCGCCTTGGACTTCTGCTCGCCCAGTGCGGGCGGCTTAAGAATATATGTCAGCGCGACGAAGACGACCGAGCCCTCGCCTTCCTCGTAGAGCAACTCGCGGAGGGCCTCGATGTAGAACGCGTTTTCAATGTCGCCCACGGTCCCGCCGACCTCGATGAAGACCACGTCGGCCTGGCTCTCGACGGCCAACTCGCGCAGGCGCATCTTCACCTCGCCGGTCACGTGCGGAATCATCTGGACGTCGCGCCCGAGGTATCCGCCGGCCCGCTCGCGGTCCAGCACGGTGCGGAAGACCTGCCCGCTGGTGGCAAAGTTCCCGCGGGTCAGGTCCTGGTCGAGCATCCGCTCGTACGTACCGAGGTCCATGTCCGTTTCCATGCCGTCGTCCAGGACAAACACCTCGCCGTGACGAATCGGGTTCAGCGTGCCCGAGTCAATATTGAGGTAGCCCTCGAGCTTGATCGGCGCGACCCGCAAGCCCTTGTCTTTCAGGAGTTTGGCCAGAGAGGACGAGAAGATCCCCTTCCCGAGCCCGCTGATGACCGTGCCGAAGACGCAGACGTACTTGGCATCGCCGAGGTGATAGCCCTCCGGTAAGGGCGTGTAGAATTCCGTTTCGTCGGTGCGATCTTTGACGGACCGCAGCAGTTCCATGGCATCGCTCATGGGGACGCACACTATCATCTCCGCGGGGCGAAGGCAAGTGGCTGGTCAAAACGTTTCGCGATGTTCGGGGATTCGATATGGTATAATGCAGTCACGTTCCATGAGGCGGAAAGGACCGACCATGCGACAACTGACCATCGCTATTGAGGATGACACACTCGACGCCTACAGGGAATATGCCCGCAGACACAACATGACGCTCGAGCAGGTCGTTCACGACGTGCTCTCGCAGGGCGTATCACCCGCGCGAGAAGGCTGGCTCGAAGAATGCTTCAAGCTGATGGATCGCTCCAGAGCCGACTCACATGGACGGCAGTGGCACCGCGAGGATCTCTATGATGTCTAGGGTCTTCCTCGACACGAACATCCTCGTTTACTCCATCGATGGCCACACCCCAGACAAGCGCGACAGGGCCCGAAGGCTTCTCCGCAATCTCCAAGACGAAGCCGCTGGCACGGTTTCGACGCAGGTCTTACAGGAGTTCTACGTCGTAGCAACACGGAAACTCGGTGTTGAACCGGCTGCCGCGAGGGATCTGGTGGTTCTGCTGTCGAACTTCAACGTTGTGATCATCACTCCGCAGATCATCCAACGGGCCATCGACCACAGTATCACTCACCAGTTATCGTTCTGGGACGCGTTGATCGTTACCACGGCACAGGAGGCCGGCTGCAATGTGCTCTGGACGGAAGACCTCCAGGATGGACAGGCGATCGAGGATCTGCGGATCGTCAACCCGTTGGCGGCCCCATAGGGTCGTGTGACGTATCGCCCCGCGTGCGGGGTGCTTCTCCGTTGGTCCGAGCAACGAAGGCGGCGTAGTCTTGGGGGGTGTCGATGCCGTTGCCGTCGTAGTCGACGACTGCCGCGACGATGCGGTGACCGTTTTCGAGGGCGCGGAGCTGTTCGAGCTTCTCGCACTGTTCTGCCGGCGTGGCCGCCATGGCGGCAAACGCCTTGAGGAACGCCACGCGGTAGGCGTAGATGCCCAGGTGAAGCAGGTGCCGGGCCTCACCGGTGTCGTCCCGATCGAAGGGGATTCGCGCCCGAGAGAAGTACAGGGCGGTCCCGTCGGTGGCCAGGACGGCCTTGACCTTGTTCGGATCGGCGGCCTCCTCCGCGGACAGGGGCGTGGTGAGAGTGGCCATCGGGGCGCCGCTGGACTCGAGCAGGGCCACCAGCGTATCGATGCACTCGGCGGGGATATCCGGCTCGTCGCCCTGAACGTTGACGACGATGTCGTCGTCGGCCAGGTCAAGCCTGTCGGCCGCCTCGGCCAGCCGGTCCGTGCCCGTGCGGCAGGTCCGGCTGGTCATGACGGCCTGCCCGTTGAAACCGCGCACCGCCTGCATGATGCGGTCGTCGTCGGTGGCGACGACCGTTTCGTCGGCGCGCGTGGCGGCCTGGGCGGCTTCAACGACGTGCTGGATCAGCGGCTTGCCCGTCTCGGCCAGCAGCGGTTTGCCCGGCAGGCGCGTCGAGGCATACCGAGCCGGAATGATAATCGTCACGCTCATATTCGCTACGATCTCCCCCCCCAACCACCGTCGCCACACGGCGTCTGCAATCGGATCACGCCCTGCCGAGATACTCGCCCGTGCGCGTGTCGACCTTGACCACCGTGCCGTTCTCGACGAACGGAGGGACGCGGATCTTCGCGCCGCCCTCGCACTCGGCGTCCTTCAACTGGTTGGTCGCGGTGGCGCCCTTGATCTGCGGCGAGGTGTCGACGATCGTCAACTCGACGGTGTTGGGCAACTCAGCGGTCAGGGCCTTGCCGTCCACAAACGCCACGTCGAGCTCGATCTCCCCGATGAGATAGACCGCCTGGTCGCCGATCAGTTCCAGCGGAATCAGGATTTCGTCGTACGTCTCGGGGTCCATCAGGACGTGGTTCGTCTGCGTGGAGTAGCTGTAGGGCAGACGGCGGCGGTCGACCATGGCCTGGTCGAACTCGGCCGTCGTACGGAACCGCTCGCTGATGCACTGGCCCGTCTGGGCGTTCTTCAGCGCGATCGACTGGTAGCTCTGGCCCTTGCCCTTGGCGACCTTCGTGTTCTCCGTGCACACCCAGATGCCGCCCTTGTAGTTCACCGCCATGCCGCGGCGGAGGTCATTCGCCTTGATTGCCATACGCCTGAGTCTCCTGCAAAAGGTACCGAGTGGGGTATCGTACCAGATTGTCCCCGTGCGACAAGAGCAACTTCAATCACGGGGCTTGACGATGCGCCAGCAGCGGTGGATCCGCTTGTTGCGGAAGTCCTCGGGGACGGTCTGTTTGCTGATCTCCCGTACCTCGCCCCAGGCGATGGACGCCTCGTCGAGTTTGAACCGGCGGAAGTTCGTCGAGAAAAACACCACCCCGCCCGGCGCCATCAGCCTGCCCAGGCGCCCCAGCAGGGCCCCGTGGTCGCGCTGGACGTCCCAGACGCCGTCAGCCATCTTGCTGTTCGAAAACGTCGGCGGGTCCACGACCGCCAGGTCGAAAATCTCCACGTCCGGGTGATCGGCCAGGTACGCCACCGCATCGGCCCGGACGAACCGGTGGGCCGCACTGGCAAAGCCGTTGGCGGCCATGTTGCGGCGCGCCCACTCCAGGTACGTGTTCGACAGGTCGACGGTCGTCGTCGCCGCCCCGCCGGCGGCAGCGTATACGCTGAACGCCCCGGTATACGCGAACAGATTGAGCATCCGCTTGCCCCCCGCCGCCTCGCGAACCATCCGGCGCGTGATGCGATGGTCCAGGAACAGGCCCGTGTCCAGGTAGTCCGACAGGTTCACGCTGAATGTCAGGCCGCCCTCGACAACGTCGATCACGCGCGACTCGTCGCTGACGCGCTCGTACTGCGCGGCGCCCCGCTGGCGCTGACGGCGCTTGAGGAACACGTCGGCCTCGGGCACGTCGAGTGCGTCGGCCGCCGTGCGGACCATCAGGTCAAGCCAGTCCGCATGCTGGGCCCCCGTCCGGTCGTGCGGGCGGTCGTACTCGGCCATGTGAACGCACGGACCGTAGCGGTCGACCACCAGCGGGACCTCGGGGATGTCGCGGTCATAGAGGCGGTAGCACGTGATGCCTCGCTTGGGCCACTTCCGCAGGTGCCTGGCCCGCTTGACCAGGCGATTGGCAAACGCCTCGGCCTGCTCGCGTCCGTGAGCCGTCACCCCGCCGAACACCGCGGCGGGCGGCTCGACGCGCGCGGACTCGGCCTGCTCGAGCGCCGCGGTTCGCGGCGGGGCCTTGACTCCGCCCTTGGGCGGTCTGGGCCCGTGGAACTGGTAGTACGTCACCTCCACGCCCCCGCTGAAGAGCTTGCGGCGGCGGTCAGCTTTCTGGCCGATCAGGTCCTCGAAGTCCGGGTAGGCCGTCAGGATGAAGTGGGACCACGTCTCCAGCCTCCGGAGCACGTCGGGCATGCGGCGGTGGATGGCCTCGGCCTCCGCGTCGTCGCCCAGGCGCTTGCCGTACGGCGGGTTGCAGATCATGCAGCCGTAGTCCTGGCTGCTCTGGAGGTCGGCGAACGCGCGCTGCTGGAAGTGGATATCGTCTGCCACGCCCGCGCGCTTCGCGTGATATCGGGCCAGCGAGAGCACCTCGTCATCGATGTCCGTACCGATGATCCGCACGGGCAGCGCGGGTCTGGCCGCCTCGCGGGCGTCTTCGCGCGCCGCCAGCCACAACGGCTCCGCCACGCCGGGCCAGCGCTCGGCGGCGAACTCGCGACCAAGCCCCGGAGCGATGTTCCGCCCGATCATGGCGGCCTCTATGGGAATCGTCCCACTGCCGCAGAACGGGTCGAGCATCGGCCTGTCCGGGCGCCAGAAGCTCAACTGGACCATCGCCGCCGCCAGCGTCTCCCGCAGCGGCGCCTTACCCACCAGCGGACGATACCCCCGCTTTCCGAGCCCCGCCCCGCTGGTGTCGATCGTCAGCGTGGCGGTGTCATTCAGCAAGGCGACCTCGACGGCGTACACGGGCCCGGTCTCGTCCAGCACGGTCGTGTGATGGGCCGACATCAGTCGCTCGACGATCGCCTTTTTGACGCAGCGCTGGCAGGCGGGGACGGAGGACAGTTGGCTCTTGACCGACCGCCCTGTGACCGGGAACGACGCGTCGGCGCCGAGCCATCGCTCCCAGGGCAGTTCGCGCGTGCGCTCGAACAGCGCCTCGAAGTCCGGCGCCTCGAACGACGCGACGCGCAGCAGGACGCGCTCGGCCGATCGCAGCCACAGGTTGGACCGGCAGATCGCCGATTCGTCGCCGCGGAACATGATCCGCCCGGCCTGACCGATCCGGGCGTCATAGCCCAGGTCGCCCAGTTCCCGCGCGACGACGGCCTCCAGGCCGAACGTCGACGTCGCCATGAGATCTAACTGCTCCATGGCACGATCCTAGTCCAATGTCCGCCGGACAACAACTCGACAATAGCGCCCGCCGGGGCGTACAGTATCGAGGCTGACGAGACCACTGAAGCGAAGGAGCACGGCATGGCTGTGTGGAGAAGCGTTCAGACGGACCGGATGGTGATGGGCAAGGGCGGGTTCGGACAGGACCTGCTCGACGAGATTACCAGCGTCTGTCGGGCCGCCGGGATCACCCTGGGACGCGTCGAGGCCCTGGGGGCCGTCCAGAGGGCTCGCCTGGGCTACTACAACCAGACCAGCCGCGAATACGAGGTCCTCGAACTGGACCGCCACCTCGAGATCGCGAACCTCGTGGGCAACGTCTCTCTGGCCGGCGGCGAGGCGATGGTCCACGCCCACGTGACGCTCAGCGACGATGAGGGCAAGGCCTACGGGGGCCATCTCGTAGCCGGCACGGTGATCTTCGCCTGCGAGTTCATCATCCAGGAGTTCGACGGCGAGGCCCTGCAGCGCGGTTTCGATGACGAAACCGGCCTGCCCCTCTGGACGCTCAGCGAGTAGAGGCCGGGTGCCGTGGGCTGCGAAGCGAAGCGGAGCAACCACGTGTCAACACTAACGTGGTTGCTCCGCCGGGTGCCGCCTATGAAGAGCGAGAGATCAAGATAAATCTCCCATGGCTCTT
>CAZVEV010000287.1:0-8107 GCA_964625865.1 uncultured Planctomycetaceae bacterium
ACAAGCCCGGTGGTGGCCTCAGGCCCATGCACCTACGCATTATCCGGATGAGCCCAAAAAGTGATCGACAGGGTCAGTCCGTCTCGGGGTCGCAAGCGTATAATATATGTGACTCGAAAGAGTTGTCCGCGACCCCCGGGAAGGTTCAGGTCTCCCTCCGCCTGGGCTTTGGGAGTCGCCGGAACAGGGCGGTGTCGAGGTCTCCCTCCGCCTCGACGCCGCCCATCAGTTGCCGAGGATTCAGATGACGCCGCCCGATGGGCGCGGAGAAATGCAATGGCTGCAACTGAAAGTGCCCACGTCTGTTACGACGTGTGGTCAACCGCGTGGGGCGCCATGGGCGCCGCGGCGGGCCCCGACGGCGTCACACGACTGGTCTTGCCCCACGGCGGGCCCGACCAGGTGCGCGAGATCCTCGAACGAGACTGTCCCGGCGCGGTCGAAGACGACGGCCCGCTGGCGCGCCTGCGCGAGGTGACGCGGGCGTACTTCGAGGGCTGTCGCGTCGACTTTCGGGACATCCCCTGCGCCCTGCCGTCGGCAGAGCACTTTGCGGGGAAGGTCCTCTGGGCCTGCCACGAACTGCTCTACGGGCAGACGATAGGGTACGCGGCCCTGGCTGAGAGGGTGGGCAATCCGCGGGCGGCCAGGGCGGTCGCGTCGGCCCTGGGAAGAAACCCGATCCCCCTCGTCGTGCCCTGCCACCGCGTAACCTACGCCGACGGACGCCTGGGCGGATTCTCCGCCGCAGGAGGCGTTGACCTCAAACGCCGCATGCTCGAACTGGAGGGCCTCGCCGTAGGCGCCTGATCCGTTTGGCGCTGCTTCGCTCCGCAGCCCACGGCACGCAGCTTTCGCCGCGTCTTGCGAGTCGGCGTGCACTTCTGGTATCGTCCTGCCCTGCGAACGATGTCATCGTAGTGCAGTGAAGGAGCAGGCCCATGGCCCGGAACGTTGTTCAGAAGATACTCTCGGACCACCTGGTTGACGGTGAAATGTCGCCGGGGGATGAGATCGGCATACGTATCGACCAGACCCTCACGCAGGATGCGACGGGGACCACAGCGTTCCTGCTGCTCGAGGCGATGGAGATTCCGCGCGTGCGAACCGAACTGTCGGTCAGCTACGTGGACCACAACATGGCCCAGTTCGGGCCGGAGAACCATAACGACCACCTGTATCTCCAGTCGATCGCGGCGAAGGTGGGGGCGTACTTCTCGCGGCCGGGCAACGGGATCTGTCACCAGGTTCATCTCGAGCGGTTCGGGCGGCCGGGCCGGACGCTGCTCGGCTCGGACAGCCACACGCCCACCGGGGGGGGGATCGGCATGGTGGCTATCGGCGCCGGCGGGCTTGATGTTGCGGTCGCGATGGGCGGCGGGGCGTTCTACACGACGTGTCCCCGCGTTATCGGCGTGGAACTGACGGGCGAACTGGCGCCCTGGGTAGCCGCCAAGGACATCATCCTGCTCCTGCTGAGCATCCTGACGACGCGCGGCAACGTGGGGTGCATGGTGGAGTACTTCGGGGCGGGCGCAGCGTCCCTGCCGGTTCCCGCCCGCGCCACGTGCACGAACATGGGCGCCGAACTGGGCGTCACGACCAGCGTGTTTCCGTCCGACGACCAGACACGGGCGTTCCTCCAGGCCCAGGGACGAGGGGACCAGTTTGCCCCGCTGGCCGCCGATGACGGAGCCGCCTACGACCGCATGACCAAGCGCCTGCACGTCGAAAGCGACGCGGGGACTATCGAGAACATCCGCACGTACTGCACGGACGTCGAAGTCTCCGACGCGGACGCCGACGGCATGGTCGACGTCAGCTTCGGTCACGTTGCGATCGACCTGGCGGGCGTTGAGCCCATGGGTTCGCTGTCGCCGAGCCCGGACAACATCGTCCGAATCACCGACGCGGCCGGCACGCCCGTTAACCAGGTGGTCATCGGCTCGTGCACGAACTCGAGCTACCAGGACCTGATGCGGTCGGCCGCCGTGCTCAAGGGGCGAACCGTACACCCGCAGGTCGAATTGGGCGTCGCACCGGGCAGCCGCCAGGTGCTCAACATGCTTGCCGCCAACGGGGCGCTGGCCGATATGGTCGCCGCCGGCGCGCGGATCCTCGAGTCGTCGTGCGGGCCGTGCATCGGGCAGGGGTTCAGCCCGGCCGAGGGCACGGTCAGCCTGCGGACGTTCAACCGAAACTTCGCCGGGCGAACCGGCACGCGGGGCGACACGGTGTACTTGGTGAGCCCCGAGACAGCCGTCGCCGCGGCGCTGACAGGTGAAATCACGGACCCGCGCACCCTCGGCCAGTCCGCCGGGGCCGAGTATCCGACGATCGATCTGCCCGCGGAGTTCGGCGTCGATGACAGCATGATCACGCCGCCGACCGACGACGCAGCCGCCGACGTGGAGGTCGTCCGCGGATCGACCATCGTCAAGCCGCCCAGCGGCGAGGTTCTGGACGATCCGCTCGCCGGCTCGGTTGTGATAAAGGTCGGCGACAAGATCACCACCGACCACATCATGCCCGCCGGGGCCCTGCTGAAGTACCGCTCGAACGTGCCCGAATACGCCAAGTACGTCTTCAACTGCTTCAATGAAGAAGGGGCTGAGACGTTCGCCGACCGCGCCCTGGCCGTCAAGGCCGCGGGGCAGGCCGGCGTGATCGTCGCCGGCGACAGCTACGGACAGGGCTCCAGCCGTGAGCACGCGGCGCTGTGTCCGATGTATCTCGGCGTGCGGGTGGTCATCGCGCGGGCCATTGAGCGAATCCACCAGGCCAACCTCGTGAACTTCGCCATCTGGCCCCTGACGTTTGCAGACGCCGCCGACTACGACCGCATCGATGTGGGCGACGAGTTGGCCATCGACGCGACGGCGGCTGCCATCGCCGACGGACAGACCGTCACCGTACGCAATACGACGCAGGGCGTCGAGTTCACGTGCAACGTATCCCTGGCCCCGCGACAGCGTCGGATTCTCGCTGCAGGCGGCCTGCTGAAGTACACCCGCAACGCGTAGAGGTCGGGTGATGGACGACGAAGGGAACAACGTGGTGTGCGTGTTCGGATGAGTCGTTTCTTGTTCGGACACGCGGGGCAAGCCCCGCCGCTAAACGGCGATCCTCGCCGCCGGCGGGCTGCTGAAGTATACCCGTAACGCGTAGGAGCGTTCCCATGGGCGACGAAGGCGACAACGTGGTCTGCGTGTTCGGCTCGGGCGACCCGCGCGAAGGGGACGCCGAATACGCGCTGGCCCGAGCGGTCGGGCGGACGCTGGCGGGCCTGGGCTGCATGGTGGCCAACGGCGGGTACGGCGGCACGATGGAGGCCTCCGCCCGCGGGGCCGCCGAGGCCGGCGGCGAGGTCATCGGCGTGACGTGCTCGATCTGGTCGTCGCAGCCGAACCGGTACGTCACGCGACAGATCAGCACGTCGAGCCTGGCCGAGCGCGTGGCGACGCTGATCGAGATCGGGCGGGGGGGCTATGTCTGTCTGCCCGGCTCGACAGGGACGCTGGTGGAACTGGCGACCGTATGGGAGATGATGTTCAAGAAGCTCCTCCCCCGCCGTCCGCTGGTGTGCGTGGGGGAGTTCTGGCGCCCGCTGGTCGACATGATGGTCGCCGCACGGGCCCCCAGCGGCCGGTACATCGCGATTGCTCCCCGCCCGGACGACCTGGGACGTTTCGTGGGTGAGGCTTTTGTCAGTTGAAGCGGGGGACACGGACCGTACAATACTGATGATGCTCCTCCGAAAGACAAGACGAGTGGCGGCGGCGATGTTGGTCTGTGCGCTGGTCGGTCTGCCGTCATCGGCGCCGGCTGCGGATGCGCCGGCCGCCAAGCCGAACAGTCCCGCGACACAGCCGGCCGGCAAGACCAAACCGGTTGACCTGGAGCGACTGGCACTGAGCCATCCACCGGTGCCCGCCACGCGATCGCGCGGCGCCGCCACGGCTGTTCGCCGCGGGTCGCCCCTTCCCGCCGACGGTTCGGCACTGAACGATCTGGCCTGTCGTCTGGTCAGGCCCGATGCCCAGGGGTGGCGCACGGTGCGGTTCGAGCCGGTCGAGGGCAAGGCGCCCGTCCGCCCCCGACGCGTCCTGCCCTGCCGGCTGCTCGAGCAGATGGAGACCGTCGCCCAGGCCAAGCCGAAAACCGTCTTCCGCATCTGGGGCGAGAACACCGTCTACCGCAACCGCCTGTACATTCTCCCACTGGCCGTGACGGTCGTCAGGTCCGGCGCGGCGGCGCCCCCGGCGCCGAGCCGGCCCAAGACGCCCGCATCGCGTCCGGCGACGGGCGGCAAGGGCGCGAAGCCCGGCCCGGCCGGCATTGACGACGTGGTGGGCGAACTGCTCAAGGACACGCCCGATCGCGCCGTGGTGGTCCCCAACCCGACGGACAAGCCTGCGGGCGCTCCCGAGAAAGCCGTCGCGCCAGGCGCCAGGAAGGCCGTGGGGGCTGACCGCGGCGATATCGTGGTCGATCGCCTCGTGCGGATCCTCCCGCAGAAAGACGGCCCCTGGACCGCCGCGCGGTTCGAGGCCGACAACACGCTTGCCGAACCCCCGATGCGCCTCTTGCCCTGCGGGATGCTCTCCCGCGCCCAGGAGCAGGCGGAAGAGGGTATGCTCTTTCGTGTCACCGGGCGGACGACGTATTACCGGGGCCGACGCTACCTGCTGCTGAGAAAGGTCCTCCGCCAACGCCGCCTGGGCAGGTTCTGATCGGCGCAGCGCCCGACGGGCGAGCAGACTGGAGCTGACGATGATTCTTCACGAGCCATGGGGCCTTCTGGGTTTCGCCGCCGTCGCCGTCGCGGCGCTTTGGGCCTTGCGCCGACCCAACAGGCGCATGACGATTGTCGGCAGCGTCGAGTTGTGGCGACAGGCCCAGGACGCCCTGTCCGCCGCCGCCCGCAAACGCGCCAAACGACTGACGCTGTCGTGGCTGCTCCTGCTGGCCGGTGCCGTCGCGTGCGTCGCCGCCCTGACCCGCCCGGCGATCGATGCCGCCGCGCGCACCCGTCACGTGGGGCTGGTCGTCTTGCCGTCGGCCGAACTCGGCACGGAAAAGGGCCTCGCCGTGATGCGACAGGCCGCGGCGCGACTGCTCGACCGGCTCGGGCCTCGCGATACCGTGTCCCTGGTCCTCCCGCGCGAGTCGTTCATCGCGGTCAAGCCGGACTCCAGGGGCCGCCTGACGGTTGACCAGACGCGCGATGCCCTCTCGGAGCTTGCCCCCTTGCCCGTCGCCGCCGCCGATCTGACGCCTTGGGCGGTTCCGACTGACGTGCAGCAGACGTACACGTTTACCGCCGCCGGGGCGGACGTGCGGTCAGGGCCCGGCAGTGAGATCGTGGAGATTCCCCACGGGGCGAACTCGGCGATCGTCGAGGCCGTGGGGGGCCAGGAGACCGCCGCCGGGAAGGCCCAGGTGTTCCTGGCCCTTCGCAACGGCAGCGGGAAGCTGTGGCAGGGCACGCTACGATGCCGCGGCCTGGCGGCGCCCGAGACCGCCGACGGGGCCGCCAAGGTGGCGTGGCAGTGGCAGGCGGCCAAGTACCGCCACGTCGCCGTAAGCGCCGGCCGGCGCCACGAGGAACTGCTGGCCCTTCCGTCCAGCGACATCCTGGTCATCGACGCCGTGTCGGACGCCGTGGCGGCGGCGATGGGCACCGGCAGGCCCGACGCCAGCGCCTATCTCGTGCGTCGTACGGCGAGGCGGACGAAGGTGGCGTTGACAGGCAAGGGCAGCGAGTTGCTTGTCCGATTCATCCGGGCCGACACGACGCTGGAACTGGTCGACGCATCGGATCCGGACGTGGAAATCGTGATTGCCAACGGTACGGATGCGCCGAACGACACCGCGGCGATCGTGATCGATCCGCCGACGCTGCCGCCCGGCTGGGTGCGGGGCAAGGCGGTGGTCGGGGCGGATCTGACCCGCGCCGAAGTGCCGGCTGACGATCCGGTGATGCAGAACGTCTCGCTGGCGAAGATTCACGTGGCGGAGCTTCGGCCGTGGGTCACCAGCGACGTGTCCAAGGTGGCGCAGATCGTCGTCGCGGGATATCGTGGGGACGCGGCGATGCTCCGTCAGCCGAAGACCGCACAGGGCATCGAGCCGCGGGTGTACGTGGCGTTCGGCCTCTCGCCGGAGAACACCGCCTTCGCGATGTCCGACGCCGGCGTGATCTTCCTGGCCAACACCGTCCGACACCTCGCCCCCGGCGCGAAGGGGCGGGCGACGTTCGACTCCATCTCGCCCGCTGAGGCCGGACCTGCCGACGACCGGATACGACTGGCGCCGTCGCCTGACGATCAGCCGACCTATCGCAATTCGCGGTATCCGTGGCCCGGGGCGTACCGGTTCGGCACCGGCGAGGCGGCGACGGTTGGTGCGGTGAACATCACGGGCATTCGCCCGGCGCAGGTCAAGGTGGCTCCGGAGGCGGCCGTCAGCGCCCTGACGCTGCCCGCCCCGCGGCGCGAAACGACGGGCGTGGAACTCTGGCCGGTGCTGCTGGCGCTGGCGGTGGCGTTGTGGACGGCCGGCTGGTGCGTCAGACTGCACTGAGACGCGCCCTCCGCACGGACGCGAACAGATAATGACGAGGTCGCCCATGGGCGAGCAATACCACGACGCGATGCTCTGGGAGGCCCTGAACGATCAGAACGTGCGGTGCGGTCTCTGCGCCCATCGATGCACCATCGCCCCGGGTGGACTGGGCGTCTGTCGCGTGCGGAAGAACGTCGCCGGGGCGCTCAAGAGCCTGAACTACTCATCCCTCATCGCCGCCAACGCCGACCCCATCGAGAAAAAGCCCCTCTTCCATTTTCAGCCCGGCACGCGGAGCCTCTCGATTGCCGCCCCCGGCTGCAACTTCCAGTGCGACTTCTGCCAGAACTGGCAGATCTCGCAGGCCCCGCGCGAGGATCGCGCGCTGCGCGGACAGGCCGCTGCGCCCGAGCAGATCGTTGACGCAGCCGTCAGCGGCGGCTGTGCGTCGATCAGCTACACCTACACCGAGCCGACGATCTTCTTCGAGCTGGCCTACGAGACGGCCCGCCTGGCTCGCGGGCGCGGACTGGCCAACTGCTTCGTCTCCAACGGGTACATGACCCCGCAGGCGATCGAGACCATCGCGCCGGTCCTCGATGCGATCAACGTTGACCTGAAGGCCTTCCGCGACGAGACCTACCGGACCGTCATGAAGGCGCGCCTCGCCCCCGTGCTGGAGTCGCTCCGCCTGCTGGTTGCCGCCGGCGTCTGGGTGGAGGTCACCACGCTCGTCGTGCCCGGCATGAACGATTCGCCGGGCGAACTGGGCCAGATCGCCGCCTTCATCGCCGCCGACCTCGGCCCGCACGTGCCGTGGCACGTCAGCAGGTTCCACGGCGACTACCACATGAACGGCCAGCCCGCCACGCCCATCGAGACGCTCGAAACGGCCTGCCGCCTCGGCGCCGAGGCCGGCCTGAAGTACGTGTACTGCGGCAACGCGACGGGCCAGGCCGACGAGAGCACGTACTGCCCCGCGTGCGGAGCGGCGGCGGTGGAGCGCTTCGGCTTCTCGATACGCCGGATCGCGATGACCGGCAGCGCATGCAGCGCGTGCGGCGCCTCCATCGAGGGCGTGTGGGGGGAGTGAGGACTGTGCGCGCAGCGCCTGTCATGCCGCGCCGGACGGCCCGGGCCGTCCAGCGGACACGCGGTGCATCGCCTGTGGTCGGATCGGTTTACTTGCGCTTGCGCCTGTTGCGTCGTTCGCGGCGCTTCTTCGAACCGATCTTCCTGCGTCGTCGTGGCTTAGCCATTCACGTCCTCGAGAGTTTCGCTATACGGATCACCGTCTCGCCGACGGTGACGAGACAAACTCTATTTTATACCCGATCGCCACGCCTCTGTCACGGGCCAACTTCTGCGATAATCATTTCCAGGGCGTGTGGGGATGTGCTATGCTCGGCGGCGGCAGTGAGCGATCCGGGTCAGGCGGCGTGTGCTGATGCGGCCCGGACGCAAGGGAGAACCATCCATGAAACGCATAGCGAGTGCCCGTGCGGAAAAGGCGTCTTTTTGCGGCGGGCGGGGCCGTGGG
>CAZVEV010000288.1:0-7968 GCA_964625865.1 uncultured Planctomycetaceae bacterium
TTGACTGGGTGTTGGGTGTGATTGTGTGTTGCTGGGGTATGGGTTGGGGTATTCGTCCGGCGTGCAACATGTTGCACGCCCTACTCTCTAAGTATCCGGTCGGCGCGGGTATCGCGGCGCGGCGGCAATTGACTGACAATGTCAGGAAGGACACGAGACCATGAGCGGAACGAGCAAAGGGCACCTGAGTCGGCGGGGGCTTCTAAGTCGGACGGCGGCAGCGGTGGGGGGGGCGGTGGCGGCCCCTTACGTGATCACGTCGTCGGCCCTCGGCGGGGAAGGGCGCGTTTCGGCGAGCAATCGCATCGTCATGGGCGTCATCGGCATGGGGGGACGGGCACGGAACGACCTTGGCGCCTTCCTGTCCAACGCGGACGTTCAGACCGTCGCGATCTGCGACAGCCAAGCCTCGCGCCGCAAGTCGGGCAAGGGGATGGTTGACGGCAAGTACGGCAACAGCGACTGCAAGACGTACATCGACATGCGCGAGATGTTGCCCCGGCGCGACATCGACGCGGTCCTGATCGCCACCGGCGACAACAACCACTCGCTGGCGGCCATCGAGTCGGCCCGCGCGGGCAAGGACATCTACTGCGAGAAGCCCATGAGCGTCGTGATTGCCGAGTCGCGCGCCGTCTCGGACACGATGCGCCGGTTCTCGCGGGTCTTCCAGTGCGGCACGCAGCGGCGGACGGTGGGCAACTTCGTGTTCGCGGTGAACCTCGCGCGGTCGG
This sequence comes from uncultured Planctomycetaceae bacterium, assembly GCA_964625865.1. GTDB lineage: Bacteria > Planctomycetota > Phycisphaerae > SM23-33 > SM23-33 > CAZVEV01. Next base: position 735 of record CAZVEV010000288.1, read on the forward strand.
GCAAGCTGGGCAAGCTCAAGGCCATGCACGCCGAGAAGGCCTGGCCCGATTCGGGCGTGCACTTCGAGGTCCTGCCCTCCCAGCCCACGCCGCCGCGCGACGTGGTGGACTGGGACGGCTGGCTGGGCGCGGCGATGTGGAGGCCCTACAATGCCCAGTACATCTCCCGGAGGTACTGGCTGAGACACGGCGACTTCTCCGGCGGGTCGATCGCCGAGTGGGGCAGCCACACCGTCGACATCTGCCAGTGGGCCAACGACGCCGACAACACCTCGCCGGTGGCCTACCGTGTCTACAACAAGAACAACGACGTCGAATGCACGTACGCCAACGGCGTGAAGCTGTACATTCGCAAGGGCCTGCGGTTCGGCTCGTGCCCGATCCGGATCGAGGGCGAGGAAGGCTGGGTCGAGACCGGCGATTCGGGACAGGTCGAAGTGTATCCGAAGTCCCTGATGGCCGAGCGGCGCTTCCGCGGCGGGTACCCGCAGAACAACCACGTGCGCGACTTCCTCAACTGCGTCAAGAGCCGCAAGCAGCCGGTCGCGCCGGCCGAGGGGGCCCACCGGTCCATCACGGCCTGCCACGCGGCCAACATCTGCGTCCGCCTGGGTCGGCCCGTCAAGTGGGACCCGGTCAAGGAAGAGTTCATCGGCGACGACGAAGCCAACCGCCTGCGAACGCGGGCCTACCGCCATCCGTGGCGACTGTAGAGACAGTTTAGATTTACGATTGCTTGCCTTGAGCAACGTCGAAGGGACGATTTTAGATTTCTGGTTGCGAACACCAAACGATCTCTGAAGGGAGATAATATGACTCGACGAATGCGTGTTACCGGTGTCTTTTGCCTCGCCGCGGTCCTGCTGGCCGCCGCCGCGCCCGGACTGGGGGCGAGTGAAGCGGAACTGATCAAGATCATCAAGGGCGATGCCCCCCGGGCGGCCAAGGACGCCGCCTGTCGCGAACTTCAGGTGGTCGGCACGGCCAAGTGCGTCGATGCGCTGGCGGTCCTGCTGGTAGACGACACCTACTCGCACATGGCCCGTTACGCCCTGGAGCCGATGAAGTATCCCAAGGTGGGCAAGGTCCTGCGCGACGCGCTGGGCAAGACCAAGGGGGCGACCAAGGTCGGCGTGATCACGTCGCTGGGCTTCCGGAGAGACACCCAGGCGGTGGGGCAGTTGACGAAGTTGCTGGGCGATGCTGACGCGGACGTTGCGGCGGCGTCGGCTGCGGCGCTGGGACGCATCGGTACGCCCGAGGCGGCCAAGGCGCTCGATGCGCTTCGCGCCCGCGCCAAGGGCCCCCTCCGCGCCGTGGCCGCCGAGGCGTCCCTCACTGCGGCGGAGTTGCTCGTGGAACAGGGGCAGACCAAGCAGGCGATGGCGATCTGCGAAGACCTCCAGGGCGCCGACTGGCCCGACCACGTGCGACTGGGCGCCTTTGTGGGGCTGCTCGGGGCCGGGGGCGACAAGGCCGTCGACATGGCCGTCGCCGCCATCGGCGGGTCCGACGTGGGGTTCCGCGCCGTGGCGATCGCCAATTCCGGTTCGCTCAAGGGCACCGGCGTGGCCAAACGCCTGGCGGGGCAACTGGCCAAGATTCCCCCCGAGGCGCAGGTCCTGCTGATCGGCGCCCTGACGGTTCGCGGCGATACAGCCGTCCGGCCGGAGATCGTCAAGGCCGCCGGCAGCGCCGACCCGAGCGTCCGCACGGCGGCGGTGGTGGCCCTGGCAAGGCTCGGCTGCGTTGAGTGCCTGCCCGTGCTCTACAAGGCCCTGGTCGAGGGCAAGAGCGACGCCGAGAAACGGGCCGCCGTCAACAGCATGCAGGTCCTGCCCGGCGAGAAGGTCAACCCCGCGCTGCTGGCATGCATGAAGCGAGCACCCGCGCCGGCCCGCGCGGAGCTTATCGAGACACTGGCGATCCGCAAGGCTGACGGCATCGTGGGCGACCTGGTGGCCGAAGCCAAGGGCCCCGACGCATCGGTCCGCGCTGCGGCGGTCAAGGCCCTGGGCCAACTGGCGGCCGCGAGCGACCTGCCGACCGTGCTGGGACTGCTGCTTGCGCCCAAGGACGCGGGCGACGTTGACGGCATCGAACGGGCCGTCATGCGCGTGGCCCGGAAGATCGCCAACGAGGCCGCCCGTGCCGACGCCGTCCTTGTGGCGCTGAACAAGGCCTCGTCGACGCCGGTCCGCTGCTCGCTGCTGCGAACGCTCGGCGGGATCGGAAACGCCAAGGCGCTCAAGACCGTCGTCGCGGCCCTGTCGAACAGCAATGCCGACATCAAGGACGCCGCCGTCCGTGCCCTGTCGAACTGGCCTGATGCGAAGGCGCTGGACGTTTGCCTGGGCATCTTCCGAAAGACCGACTCCATGGTCCATCGCGTGCTGGCCCTGCGAGGCTGCGTGCGGCAGATCGGCCTGTCCGACCGGCCCGCCAGGGAGAAACTGGCGATCCTGGCTGAACTGATGAAGACGGCCAAGCGCGCTCCGGACCGGCGCCTGGTGCTCTCGGGCCTGGCCGGCGTGGCCGACCCGACGGCGGTGGCGGCCGTCAAACCGTACCTGAAGGACAAAGAGGTCAAGGACGAAGCCGAACTGGCGCTGCTGCGGATCGCCCAGTCGTTGCGGGAGTCGCATCCGGCCCAGGCGAAGGCGGCCGCCCAGGCCCTCTTGAAGTCAAGGAACCGGTCGGTCCGTCGCGACGCGAGCAGGCTCGTCCGCGATCTGTCGTCCTAGCAGACTGCCCCGTCGCCTGCGAAGGCGAACGAACATGACCACGTAATAGCGAGAGAACACACATGAGCGACAAGACACTGGCCGCAAGGGCGTTGGACCAGGGAAACGGGATTGTACGGCTGGCCCCCGCGTGGGTGCCTCGGGTCTTCTGCGTCCCCGGGCGACGGATCAAGCTGCATCCGGACGACTACTTCGCACTCGGGACCAATCGCGGCGGGCTGGACGAGCGCTGGTTCGCGTCGACCACGCCGGCGGACAACGGCCCGCTGACCAGCGAGAACGAGGGCCTTAACTACATCGTCGTCGAAGACGGCGGCACGACCGAGAAGGTCCTGCTCCGCGACGCGGTGGACGAGTTGCAGGAGGCGATGATCGGCAAGCTGTGGGAGCCGTATCGCGGCTGGCCGATGTTCTCGAAGTTCTTCGACAACCAGGCGGCCCTGCCGCTGCACATCCACCACCGCGACGAGCACGCCGCGCGCGTCCGCGCCAGCGGCAAGCCGGAGGCGTACTACTTCCCGCCGCAGGTCAACAACCACGGCGGGGACTTCCCGTACACGTTTTTCGGCATCGCCCCGGGCGTGACGAAGGAGCAAGTCTGCCAGGCGCTGAAGAACTTCGGCGCCGGCGACAACCGCATTACCGATCTGTCGGTGGCCTACCGCCTCAAGCCGGGCACGGGGTGGGATTTGCCCCCCGGGATCCTGCACGCACCGGGCAGCCTGTGCAGCTACGAGCCGCAAAAGGCCTCCGACGTGTTCGCGCTGTACGAGTCGCTGACCGGCGACGTGGTGATCCCCGAGCCGCTGCTCTGGAAGGACTGCCCCGAAGACGAGATGGACAACTTCGACTACCTCGTCGACGTGATCGACTGGGAAGCGAACGTCGATCCGGAGTTCAAGGCCAAGCACTTCATGGAGCCGCTGCCGGTGGACGACCTGGCGGCCATGCAGGGCGAGGGCTACGAAGACCGCTGGGTCTGCTACAAGTCCCCCGACTTCAGCGCCAAGGAACTGACGATCCTGCCCGGCGCGACGGTCACCGTCAAAGACGGCGGGGCCTACGGGTTGATTGTGATGCAGGGTCACGGCACGATGGGCGTCTGGGACATCGAGACCCCTGCGCTGATCCGCTACGGACAGTTGACGTATGACGAGTTCTTCGTCTCCGAGCAGGCGGCGAGAGAAGGCGTGACGATCACCAACCCGAGCAAGGCCGACCCGCTGGTAATGTTGAAGCACTTCGGCCCCGACGCACACGACAACATGCCCATGGGCTAGACGCCCGGGCGACGGACAACGGAAAGGATACCTCATGGCAGATCATCCGAACACGTACCCGAAGTTGCATAACGCGGCCTGGCCCGGGCTGGTGGGCAAGGGCGACGGCGGCGAGCCGCCGATCGACCTGGACACGATGCTCGACCTGACGTGCGCCGCGGAAGTCGACGGCGTGAAGTTCGACGGGATCGACCTGTTCCTGTTCGCCCCGCACGTGGACATCGACGCGTCCGACGACGACATCAAGGCACTGGCCGACAACGTCCAGGGGCGCGGGCTGGACGTGGGCACGGTGGTGGCGCCGGTGTGGCCTCCCACGGGCGGCGGCTCGGCGGCCGACGAGTCCCAGCGGGAGGCGTTTCTCGGGCAGGTCCGCAAGGGCTGCCGTATCGCCAAGGCCCTCCGCGATCTGGGCGTGCGCCCCAACGGCGCGGTGCGGATCGACTCGGCGGTCGATCCCGGCACGTGGGCCGAGGACCCCGAGGGCAACCAGGAGCGTATCGCCGAGACGTTCCGCCAGGCCTGCGACATCGCGGCCGACCACGGCGAGATGCTGGCCGCCGAGGGCGAAATCTGCTGGGGCGGCATGCACAGTTGGCGGCGGATGGTGCAACTGCTCGATATGGTCGGACGGCCCGACACGCTGGGCTTCCAGGCGGACATGGCCCACACGCTGCTGTACCTGCTGGGCTACAATGCCCCCGAGGACGCGATCCTGCCCGCCGACTTCGCCTGGGACAGCGCCGAGGCCCTCGACGCGGCCTACGAGAAGCTCACCGGCGCACTGCAGCCGTGGACGATTGACCTGCACGTGGCGCAGAACGACGCGACGGTCAAGGGCTCCGGCTCGCACGACAAGACGGGCAAGCACTGCCTGCCCAACGACCCGGCGGGCAAGCTGGACATCACGCACTATGCGGGATACTGGCTGCGCGACAGGAACGGCGAGACGACACAGCGGATCAAGCACCTCTGCTGGGACGGCTGCATGTTCTCCAACGAGATCATGACACAGCCCCAGACGTGGAACGACATTCTCGCCGCCATGCTTGACGTGCGCGACGCGTACGGCTGGGTGGAATAGACTCGCTGGAAGAACTGCCACCACCGGGCTTGTCCCGGTGGAGCACTGATTCGTCACTAGCCGAGTGATTCCCATTCTTCCCTCCTCCCCGCCCGCCGAAGGCGGGCGGGGAGGAGGGGGGCGGAGTCGTCAGCTAGTGATGAATCACCGTTCCACGGGGACAAGCCCCGTGGTGACGTAACGACCGTTGCATGTGCGCGACGCGTCACGTAATTCGTCGATTGTCGCACCGGGAGCCAATCGACAATCGGAAATCGATAATCGATTCTGAAAGGAACAGACACATGGAACCTCTGAACGTCGGGATCATCGGGTACGGCTTTATGGGCCGGACCCACTCCAATGCGTACTGCAAGGTCAACAACTTCTTCGACGTGCCGTACCGCCCCGTGCTCAAGACGATTTGCGGCCTGGGGGCCGCCGAGGCCGAAGCCTTCGCCGCCCAGTGGGGCTTCGAGTCGCATACCACCGACTGGCGGAGCGTCATCGACGATCCGAGCATCGACGTGGTCGACATCTGCGTGCCCAACAATGTGCACAAGGAAATCGCCATCGCCGCCGCGCAGGCCGGAAAGGCGATCCTCTGCGAGAAGCCGCTGGCCCTCGACGTGGCGCAGGCCCAGGAAATGGTCGACGCCGTGGAGGCCGCCGGGGTGGCCAACATGGTCTCGTTCAACTACCGTCGCGTGCCCGCGGTGACGCTGGCCAAGCAACTGATCGACGACGGCAAGCTGGGCAAGATCTTCCACTACCGCGCCAACTTCCTCCAGGACTGGACGATCTCCGCCGACGTGCCCCAGGGCGGCGATGCGACGTGGCGTCTTGACGTCAAGGCCGCCGGGTCCGGCGTGACCGGCGACCTGCTGGCCCACTGCATCGATACGGCGATCTGGCACAACGGGTCGATCACCGACGTCAGCGCGATGACCGAGACGTTCATCAAGCAGCGCGTCCACGCCGAGACGGGCAAGGAAGAACCCGTCGGCATCGACGACGCCTGCACCTTCCTGTGCCACTTCGCCAACGGCTCGCTGGGCAACTTCGAGTCCACGCGGTATGCCCGTGGGCACAAGGCGCTGTTCACATTCGAGATCAACGGCGAGCACGCGTCGATCCGCTGGGACCTGCACGACCTGCACCGGTTGGAATACTTCGACCATGGCGACGAGGGCAGGGTCCGCGGGTGGCGGTCGGTCCACGTGACCGACGGCGGCGGCGAGCAGCCGTACATGGACCACTGGTGGGTGCCCGGCCTGCAGATAGGCTACGCCGAGAGCTTCGTTCACCAGGCGGCCGACTTCCTGACCGCGATGGCCGCCGGCGCCCCGTGCGGCCCGACCTTCCGCGACGCACTGGAAACCCAGAAGGTCTGCGCCGCCGTCCTGGAAAGCGCCGCCGCCGGTCAGTGGGTCAAGATCGACTGATCCCGGGGCAGTAGACTAAGCGTGTAGGGCGTGCAACTGTGTTGCACGCGGAAGCGACAACCTGTCCTTTCCGCGTGCAACGAGTTGCACGCCCTACTGCTACTGCACGTAGGACCGTGGCACCGGGCTACTGGCCGCGGCGGATGATCTTCGCTCTCGGTGCGACGCCGCCCGCGCCGGGCCCGACCACTGCGCCGCGGGGCTGTCGCCAGCCGGCCCGTTCGGTCTCCATGGTCTTGCGCTCGGCCTCGTCCAGTTTGCCGTCGGAGTTCTTGTCCCAGCGGCGGAGCTGCCACCGCTGCCGCATCTCCTCGTAGTAGCCCTTGCGCTCTTCGGCGTTGAGCTGTCCGTCGCCGTCGGCGTCGTGCTTCTTGCGCAGTTCGGCCTGCTCCTTTCGGTACTGCTCGGCGCGGGCCTTGGCCTTGGCCTGGTGGTCCTCCATGGCGGCGGTCTCTTCGGCGCTGAGTTGTCCGTCAGCGTCCTTGTCCCAGTAGCGTAACTGTGCCCGGCGCCGCATTGCTTCATAGTAGGCCTTGCGCTCGGTCTCGTTGAGCTGCCCGTCGCCGTCGGTGTCGTGCTTGTCGCGCATCGCCTGGTATTCCTTGCGGTACTGCTCGGCGCGGGCCTTCATCTCCGCCTGATGAGCTTCCATGGCGGCGGTCTCTTCCTTGCTCATCTTGCCGTCCTTGTCCGCGTCCCAGC
>CAZVEV010000289.1:0-7845 GCA_964625865.1 uncultured Planctomycetaceae bacterium
GTTGAGTTACATGCAGCCACCACCGCTGCGTAGGCGTGTATTTTCGTAGCAGGCTCAATCCTGTTCGGCACTCGTGTTGCGGGAGGGAATTGGATTGCGGATTGTGGATTGCTTGCCCTGCGTCCGGTCGAAGGGCGGATTGCGGAGTGGCGCGAATGGTGTATCACGGGCGAGACGCCCGTGGTACGGGGGGCGCTACATCGCCCCGCGGACAGCGGGGGCGGGGGGGGCGTAGGTGCGGAGGAGCTTCCTGCCTTGCTGCACTTCGGCGCGGCGGCGGGTGTATTCGTCCTTGCGCTGGGCGAGGGTCAGGTCGAGGGTGCGGTGGAGGGTGCGGATGCGAGTGATGGGCCCGGCGTGGGCGGCCAGGGCGTCGGGCCCGTGGGCGCCGATGGCGTCGAGCAGGGCGTCGATCAGGGGCGAGAGGTCGCAGGCGGCGGCGAGTTGGCCGGTGCGGGTCAGGTCGAGTTGCTCGCCCGTCGCCCGTTCCAGCCCGGCCAGCAGGTCGGCCAGCCCGCGGGGAAGCTCAGCGGCGTCGGCGGCGGACGGGGCGGGGTGTTCGGCGGTCGTTTTCATGCGCACACCTGTTGTCGGGGGCGGCTTCGTGCGAGGCTGTCGGTCACTTCGGCCAGCAGGCGGGCGGCTTCGATCTTGTCCGGCTCGAGCTTGAGCACTGCGCGGAGGGCCCGCCCGGCCTGTTCGTACCGCCCGTCGCGCGCGTGGAGGGTCGCGAGGCAAAACAGGACGGCTGAGTCGTCCGGGTAGGTCTCGAGGAACAGTTCGAGATAGTGGATGATCTTGGCGAAGGTGCCCATCTGGCAGGAGGTCTGGAACAGGCCCAGCAGGGCGGCCAGGTTGTTCGTGTCGAGTTCGAGGCACTTGAGGTACATCTCGAAGGCGGCGGGGTAGTCTTCGCTCTGGTGGTGGACCATGGCCAGTCCGCCGTAGGCCTGTCCGCAGGCCGGGTCCAGGTGGCGGGCGATGTTGAACCAGCGTTTGGCGTGTGCGAGGCGGCCGGCGTTCAGGGCCAGCACGCCCAGGCCCACGTAGGGGCCGCTCTCCTCGGGCGCCAGGTCGCAGGCGGCGTCGTAGCAGGCGCGGGCCCGGTCGTCGTCGCCTACCGCGGCGTGACAGTCGCCGAGGTCCTTCAGGCGCCGGTACCGCTGATGGACGGTGGCCAGACTGCCGGGCGTCGCGCCGAGGCCTTGCCGTCCGCCGGACTCGTCCCGGCGTGCGTGGCCCGGGCCCGCGGCGGGGTAATGCTGTTCGGTTGGCTGGGTCGCTCGCATCGTGGGGGCTTTCTCCGGTGTGGCTACCTCAGGAAATCCAGCAGTGACATCGACAGCAGCTTCGACGAGGCCGCCAGGGTCATTTCGTACAGGGTCTGCGTCCGCGACAGTTCGGTGGCCACCATCACGATGTCGGCTTCCTGCGTGGAGTCGGCTTCGGTCTTGGTGGCGAAGTGGACCTCGTCGAGGCTGGTCTTGAGCGAGTCCATGGCCTGGAGCTTGGCGCCGGTGGCGGTCGAGGCGTGGGCAATGCCGTTGTGCACCTCGTCCAGGGACTCGGTGGCCCCCAGCAGCAGGGTCATCTGTTCGCTGTCGGACAGGCCTCGCGTGTTGGCCATCAGGTCCCGAATCGTGATCAGCGTGCCGAACAGGTCGTACGTGCCCGGCACGCGGATCGGCTCGGTGCCGCTTCGCCTTATCCCCGACGGGTCGACCCGCAGGATCTTGCCGTCCGCGTCGGCTATTGCGATGTCGGCGGTGAAGTCGGTTATCGCGGTAGTCGTCTGCCCGTCGTCGATGGACGCGACAGCCTCGCCGACAACGTCGATCGTCGCGTCCGTGCCGTCCCATCCCGAGACGTCCACGTGCATCACGTCGCCATGTTCGGTGGTCACCGTCACGTCGGTGGCCCCGACGCTGAACGCCGCCGGCGGCCCGCCGTCCAGGCTGAGCCTGCCTGCCCCCGGCCCCGTGGACTCTATCGTCAGCGCGTGGATCCCGACAATCGTGTCGCTGTTGTCGGAGGCCGCGGCCTTTGCCAGCCCGTGGGCGGGGGCCTGGAAGACCGTCGCGTCGTGTTCGAGGCTCAGGTACACGTCGCCGGTGACGCTGGAGGTGCCCGTTCCATTGGCGGCCCCCGTGTTGCCCAGGAAGACCGGATCGCTGCGGTCGTGCGAGCGGAAGACCTCCTCGCCGACCAGCAGGCCCGAGTACTCCACGCCCGGTGCGACGGGGACCTTCAGGCCGGTCTCGGCGCCCTGGTAGGTCACGCCCACGGTCGTCTCGCCGGACCGCTGGAGCACGTAGGGCGGCGTCGAGACGCTGCGCCCGGAGAAGATGAACCGTCCGAGGCTCTTGTGGTTGGCTTCGGTCACCACCTGCTGGATGATCCCGTCGATCTCGCCCGAGATGGCGGACCGATTGGCCTGGCTGAGCGTGCCGGTCGTCGCCTGCGTGACCAGTTGGCGGACGCGGAGCAGCGAGTCGTTGACCGAGTCCAGCGCCGCCGACGCCTGCTCGAGGCTCAGGATCACGTGGTTGATGTTCTTGGTGTACGTCTCGAGGCTGCGGGTCTGGGTGCGCAGGCGCAGGATGCGCCCCGCCGCGGTGGGGTCGTCGCTCGGGCGGATCACGCGCAGCCCCGTGGAGGCCTGCTCCTGCAGCCGCGTCAGACGGGAGGTGTGGCTCTGAATCGACGAGACCGTGTTGTTGAATATCGTGCCCCAGCCGCTCATCGTTCTATCCGTTTCCCATTTCGGGTTCTCATACCAGATCCATCAGGTGTTCCAGCAGGTCGTTCTGCGTGTTCATGAACCGCGCCATGCCCTGGAACATCTTCTCGTACATGACCATCTTGGCCGCTTCTTCGTTGATATCGACGCCGCTGACACGCTCCCGCTCGGCGCCCAGTTGGGCCATCGCGCTGTCCAGGCTGTCCTGCCTGAACTGGCGGAACGTGATGTCCTGCCCGATGCCCGTGACGATCCGGCGGAAGTAGTCGGTTGGCGTGGCGTAGCCCAGCGTTTCCAGCGGCGTGTCGGCCAGCGCCGCCATCCGCTTGACGTTCGTGTTGTCGTCCCCGTCGACGGACACCGACGCCGCCAGCAGGGCCGGGTCGTCCAGGATGTCCGACCGGACGGCGATGTTGGCCGCGTGCGTGCCGGAAAACAGCGCGTTGACGCCCGCGGCGGCCAGCAGGCCGGAGGTGTCCGACCAGGCCGTGCCCGTCGCGGTGAACTGCTCGCCCACGGTCACCGTGCCGCTGTCCACGCTCAGCGTGAGCCCCCGGCCGAGGTCCACGGTCTCGCCCGCGGCATAGCCGGCCCCGATGTTGACCGTGCGTATCAGTTCATTGGCGCCGTTGCGCATCTCGAGGCGCAGGTCCTGGTCCACGCCGATCGTGCCCGTAGAGCCCGGCGCGCCTGCGCCCAGGACCGTGAACGTGAACAGCTCGTTGGTTTCGCCCTCGTAGGTCCCTGCGACGGCCGGGGTCACACTGGCCGTCCACGGCGACGAGGCGGTGTCCACGAGGGGCACGGGCAGGAAGTCGAAGGCCCACCGCGACGCGTCGGCCGACTCGATGTGCAGCGCCATGTCGGCCACCTCGGCCTTGATCTCGGCCAGCGCGTCGAAGTCCGCCGCCACGCTTGCGATCGTGCTCGCGGCGTCGACGGCCACCTGGTGCAGCGTGGCGTCGCCGGTGGTCTTGTCGGTGACGCGCAGGGTCATCGTCCCGGCCGTCACGTCCGTGCCCCACGCGTCCCAGTCGCCCAGCGGATCGGCGCTGACGGCCCAGCCGGTGGTGTCGGTCAGCGATCCGTGCTGGCCGATGCCCTGGACGTGATAGCGGTTGGTCCGCGTGACGACCTCCTGGGCCAGCGCGTCCAGCGCGTCGCTGACGCGGGGCAGGATCTCGTTTCGCAGGGCCATCAGCCCGCCTATGCGCCCGCCGCGAGCGTCGGTCTGGTAGAAGTAGGCCCCCTCCAGCGTGACGCCCAGTTCGCCGCCTTCGGTCAGGTTGACTTCCATCGGGGCCACGTGCGACCCGCCGACGACCGGCGTGCCCCAGACCGACAACTGGATCGTTCCGGTCGGGTCCGACAGGCCGGTCACCTGCACGTCGACCAGTTCAGCCAGGTTCGCCACCGCCTGGTCGCGGAGGTCGCGGACGGCGTTGGCGTTCTTGTTCTGCGCGATCAGGAGGGTGGCCTTGTCGTTCAGCAGGGCGATCTCCTGGATCAGGGCGTTGGCGTTGTTCATCAGGCCCTGGGCCTCGGTGACGACCTCGTACTGGAGGTCCTCGAGGAACTCGCCGACGTGGCGGAACTGGCTGGCGAGGCTGTCGGCGGCCCAGGCCCCCTGGTAGCGCAGTGCGGCGCTGTTGGGCTGGGCGGCCAGTTCGCTCATGGCGTTGAAGTAGCCTTCGAGCGAGAGCATCAGGCCCTGGGTGTCGATGTCGCCCAGGGCGCTTTCCAGGAGCTTCAGCGTGCTCAGTTCCTGCGCGTTCTGGCCGAGCAGGGGCTGCTGCAGGATGTATTCGCGCTCGGTGAGCATGTCGATGGCGCGCCGCGTGTCGACCACCTGCACGCCGCCGTCGGCGCCGTCGGTCCCGCCGGCATACAGCGGGGCGGTGATGATCTCCTGCTTGTGATAGCCCTCGGTCGTCGCGTTGGCGATGTTCGTACCGATGAGGTCTATCGCGCGCCGCGCGGCGTCCAGACCCGTCAACGCTATGTCGAATCCAGCCATGCGCTATGACTCCACGTCCACCAAAGGAGAAGCCGGACGCCACGACCGCTCGCCGGCGACCCCGTACGTCGTGACCTCGCTCGACTGCGGGCACAGGCTCGCCAGCAGCATCCGGTTGATCCGCGCCGACTCAGCCACCACCAGCGCGGTGGCCATGTGCTGGTGCTTCAGTCGCGACATCAGCGTCATGATCTGCTCGCGTCGGCGGGAGACGGCCTGTTGTCGCGGGCCTTCCAGGGCGCCGACCAGCGATCCCAGTCGCGTCCGGTCGACGGGCCAGTCCAGCAGGTTCGCCAGGCGCTGCCGGACGGCGTCGATCTCGCGGTCGGTCGACTCCTGGCTCAGTTGCGTCGTTTCGATCTCCCTCAGGAGCGTTTCCATGGTCTCGTCGTCGCGCTCGATGCTGGCGCGTGACAGCCCCGCCAGTTGAATGCACCGCAGGTCCAGCAGGGCGACCTCGCGGTCGAGCACGTGGACCAGTTCGTCGATCAGCGCCAGTGCTCCGGGCGGCAGGGCGTTCATGAGGTCACCTCCACTTTCGGCGCCGCCGGGGGGGACTCCGGCGAATCGGCGTACTGCTTGAGCATGTCTCGCTGCAACTGCTTCCACAGGCCGAATCCGCCCTTGTCAGCCATGTCGCGGGCCAGGAACGACCAGAACATGCTCCGAACCTGCTTCATCGACCCGCCCTCGAGCAGGCCCGACCGCGGGATCGACTTCTCCATCTCCGTAAGCACCTTGGACAGGAGGACCGACTCGAAGTCCTTCGCGGCCTTTTCCGTCTGTGCGGCTGTGCGGGCATGGTCCGAGACCGCCCCCCGCGCCGGGCCGAGAAGGTCGGCCAGGTTCACTGTCGTCGTCGGCATGGGTCCAAGCCCTATCTCACTCACACTGCGGCTCCTTAGAAGATTTTCAGTTGTGCCTGGAGGGCACCGGCCTGCTTGAGCGCCTCGAAGATGCTGATCAGGTCGCGGGGCGTCAGGCCCATCGCGTTGATCGCCCGCGCCAGCTCGGCGACCGAGACCTGGCGCGGCACGACGTGAAGGGTCTGTCCGCCGGTGGAGGCGTCCTCGGCGACGTCGATTCGTGTTTCGTTGGTCTTGGCCGTCGAACCGGTGTTCGAGAACGGCTGCGGCTGGGAGACGTTCTCCTTCTCCTGGATGATCATCGACAGGTTGCCGTGCGAGATCGCCACCGTCGAAATGCCCACATTGGCCCCGACGATGATCGTCCCCGTCCGCTCGTTGATGACGACCAGGGCGGGCATGTCGACGGTGACCTCCAGCGTGCCGACCTTCTGGATGACGCCGGCGATCGCGGTCTTGGCCGTGCCCTTGGGCACGACGAACCGGACGGCCCCCGCGTCCGGGGCGTGGGCGCTGGAAGCGAACGTGGTGTTGATGATCTTGGCGATCTCGTTGGCGGTGGCGAAGTCCGGGTTGCGCAGTTGCAGCGTGATCTCGCCTTCCTCGACGTAGGTCGCCAGTTCTTCCTTTTCCACGTGCCCGCCGCCGGCTATCGTGCCGACCGTCACGTGGTTCTTCGTGACCGAGCTGGACTTGCCCGACGCCGAGAACCCGCCGCCCAGCGTGATCGCCCCCTGGGCCACCGCGTGGACCTGGCCGTCCAGGCCCTTCAGTTCCGTCGCCAGCAGCGTCCCGCCCTGGAGGCTCTTGGCGTTGCCCACCGCCGAGACGATCACGTCAATCTGGCTGCCCGTGCGGTCCCACGGGCCCAACTGGGCGGTGACGACTACCGAGGCGATGTTCTTGCTCGACAGGTCGCCCAGCGTCTCGGGGCGGATGTTCTGGCGGCGCAGAAAGTTGTTCAACGCCTGTGTGCTCAGGTTCGACCCGTCCCCCGTGCCGTTAAGCCCCACCACCAGGCCGAAACCCGTCAGCGGGTTGCTCCGCACGCCCTTGATGCTCACGATGTCCTTGATCCGTTCGCCGCCGGCCGCCGCCGTCAGCGCCAGAATCACCAAGCTTGTCACGACAAGACGTCTCAACAAGGTGAGAGGTGAGAGGTGAGAGGTGAGAGTGCTTGGCGTCGGCCAGTGCGATGCCCCCTCAACACGCGCATCGATGCGATGCGCTTTCTTCGTCCCGCCGGCACGCAGCAGCGCCCAATGGTTCGCGCCCTGCTCGCCGGCAGTCGGTCTCTTCGTTGTTTCTCTCACCTCTAACCTCTCACCTCTAACCTGTTCCTGACGCCGGGATGATTCGATCATCGATCGCACCTGCCTGTTCTCATTCCCATGTCGCCTAGAACGGAGAAATAACGTTCCACAACCGGTCCCACCAGCCGGGCCTCGTCACGCGGTTGTCCTCGCCCTCGACCTTCACCACGAGCCTGAAGTCCGCCACGCGGGCGCTCAGGACGGTGTTGGAATAGTTGATGTCGCTGGGACGGACCACGCCGCTGACCTGCACCGTCTGGACCTCGCCCGCCACGTCCCGATGACGCGTGCCGAGCACCACCAGGTTCCCGTTGGGCAGGACGTCCTCGACCAGGACCGTGATCTGGTCGGTCACTTTCCGGTCGGCTTCGAAATCCGCCGTGCCCCCGAACTTCGTCGAGGCGTCCTGGGCATACGTGATCGACGGGAACCGAAACGCCGTCGCCCCGCGGACGGCGCTGACCAGGTCCTTCAGGTCCGCATTGCCGCTCATCGACGCGTCCCGCGTGCTCTTGCGCTCGAGTTCGCGCTCGGTCTCATTCTCCACGCTGCTCTGCTCGTTGATGATGATCGTCAGCGTGTCGCCCACGTCGCGGGCGGTGTCGTCGGCGATGAGGCTTCGCGTGCGGTGGGGGGCCTTGGCCCACAGCGAATCGGCGCGGGCCGCACCCGCCGCCAGAAAGACGGTTGCCGCGATTGCGGCACACAGCACGAGATTGCTCGCGTGCGATCCGGTCTTACCGGCGCCCAAGCGCGAAGCCACCACCGGGCTTGCCCCGGTGGAGCGCTGATTCGTCACTAGCCGAGCATCTTCGGCCAGTATCCCCTCTTCCCCGCCCCGCCGCAGGCGGGGCGGGGAAGAGGGGGAGTCGAGGGGCCCGGCGGCTAGTGGCGAATCAACGTTCCACG
>CAZVEV010000290.1:0-7835 GCA_964625865.1 uncultured Planctomycetaceae bacterium
CCCGGGCTAGTGGCGAATCACCGTCCCACGGGGGCAAGCCCCGTGGTGACGCTACGGTCATTGCACGTCAGTGAGGTGTTATCTATCCCAATCGGTCAACGACAATGCTTGCCGATCCCACGATCGGTGATAGACTTGCCAGAAAGGCCGACGGTGGTCGTCGGCGAGACGTTATCCAGGAAACCCCGGATCGGTAGGTTTGAGATGCCCGGTACTGAATCCCTCATGGTCCTGCATGGTTATCATCTCGACGGATCAGGGAGTTGTGTCTACGTGCAGAATATCGTGCGCGAGTCGGCGCGGCAGGGCGTTACGGTGGTCCTGCTCTGCCAGGAGCCTGAGATCGAAGCGTACGATTTCGTGTCCGAAGCCTATCAGTGTGAAGCGGATGGGACAATGCGGCCGCTTTTCAAGCGTGAGACCGGGTATGAGGGCAAGGTGGTCTATGTCCGTCCGTTTCTCCGCGACGGATTGCTTCCGGTTTTCGTGGGGGGGCAGTTTCCCGGATTCGAGAATGTCAAACCGTTCTACGAACTCAGCGATGCTGAACTCGAAAGCTATATCGAAACCAATGTGAAGGCCGTGCTGGAAGCCGCTGACCGGTTCGATGTGGATACGATCTTTGCCAACCATATTGTGATGGCCCCCTATATCGCCTTGCGCGCCTGCCGGGAGCGACCCGACATGCGCTATTTCCTGATTCCCCATGGCAGCGAGATCGAATACTTGATCAAGAAGGATCGCAGGTATCACGACCTGGCCGTCGAGACGCTGGAGCACGCCGCGGGAATCGTCTCGGGCAGCCGGGAGATGATCGATCGGATCAACGGGCACTTCGAGGAAGCGGGTTCCTTTTCCCACAAATATCATCTCATCTCCGTGGGCGTGGACGTAGACCATTTTGCCGCGCCGCTGAAGATGAGCGTGCCCCAACGCGTTGTTGAGCTCGCTGGCGAAGTGGAGCGGCAGCAGGCAGGAGAGCAAAGCAACATCAATGCCGTGAGCCCCGGGTTTCTTGGGGCTCTGGAACGGATCGACTTCGAGAAAGAGCGGATCATCGTCAACTTCGGCAAGCTCATCCCTGCCAAAGGCGTACAGGACCTGCTCGTATTGGCGCCCCTTCTGCTGAATGAGCGCCCGAACGTGCGTATCGTCATTGCCGGCGACGGGCCGCATCGCGAGAAGTTCGCCCAGTTCGTGGCCCTGATTCAGGCCGGTGACTATCACGGGTTTCAGGCGGCGATGGACGAGGACAATCGCCAGAGCGCCGAGGCGTTCGACGATCCCTACCGTTTCATTGCGAGCTTCTTCGAGCACACCTCGGGCGAGAAGTACTTCCAGGACGCCGCCTCGTTCGACTGGGCGGACCGCGTTGTGTTTGC
This sequence comes from uncultured Planctomycetaceae bacterium, assembly GCA_964625865.1. Taxonomy (GTDB): domain Bacteria; phylum Planctomycetota; class Phycisphaerae; order SM23-33; family SM23-33; genus CAZVEV01. Next base: position 1,383 of record CAZVEV010000290.1, read on the forward strand.
CGGTTATCTCAAACACCCCGCGCTGCGCTACCTGCTGTGCCTCAGCGATGTCGCCGTATTTCCGTCCATCGTGAAGGAAGCCTATCCGCTGGCCCTGCTCGAAGCCATGGGCACGGGCGTCTTTCCCACGGGATCTGATTTTGGCGGGCTCCGCGACGGCTTCGGGCAGCTCGACGGGCTGTTTGGTTCCGATGTAACGGCACGGATGAAGATCCCCATGGATCTGCAACGGCGTCTTCCCGTGATGAAGGAGAACATCTTGGCTGCACTCGACTTTCAAGATAGCGAGAAAAGGAGGGCCATGGTGCGGCGAATCGAGGAACGGTGTAGCTGGACAACTGTTTGCCGCAAGCTACGTCAGGCGTTCGAGGGCAGGACATAGCGATTACCCGGATGACGCCTTCTTCTTGCGCATGATTCCTTTCACGAAGGAACTCTGCGGTCACAGCCTGCTGATGCCGATAGCATCCCCTCTTTGGTTGCGGCCGCAGGCGGGCATGTCCCCCATTTCCAGTAAGGCGGTTGTCCGGCGAGTTCGCGTGTGTCAATCAAAACAAGCGGGGCGACCCGGCGACGGGCCGCCCCGCGGCGTACCTGTTTCTTGTCTTGCGGTTACGCGCGTCGCCTCCGCCGTCGCAGCCCAAGCAGACCGACCGCGGCCAGGGCGAGGGTGGCCGGTTCGGGGACGACTTGGTTTGTCAGCGCATAAAAGTGAGCCGAGCTGTTATTGACCGTAAAGACGAAACTAAGATTCAAGCCGCCGCTTGCCTGGGCGGTGTAGTTATACGTGACGACGAGCCCCTCGTCATTCCCAGCGCCGTCCAGATCAAAAGTAATACTGTCATTGGTTAGATCGTCCGTAATCGTCGTTTCACGAGGGTTGCTGTCCCAGCCGACGAAGAACAGTTTTAGTTCGTACGGATTGCCCGCTGTGAGCGACCCGGCATCGAGGGTGACCGATGCGGTGGTATCGCCATCGTGCTTGAATCTCAAGTTTAGACCATTGGAATTGGTGATGTTGTTCGTGTCGTTGTTGCCGATCAAATTACTGTATGTGGTGTTTCCACCCGAAAAACTACCAGTGCTGTTTTCAAAGACAACGCCGTTCACATTTACGATGTTTGGTGCGGAGTTATTCAGATTAGAAAAGTTAACTGCATGCGTATAACCGCTCCCGCCAATCTCAGCACCCCAGTCACTTTGCACCGTTGCGATGAAACCGGCGTTGGCCGAGGTGGTCGTGAGGAGGAGGGTTACCATCGCCACGGCGGCGAGCGTCAAGGCGATCGTGGTTCGGTTTCTTGTAAACATGAGACTCTCCTTAACTGATAGGACATTTGATTCCGCGTGACGGTGCGTCTGTGGGCCCTTCGACTTCGCTCCCTTCGACAGGCTCAGGGTCTGCGACAGGACAAGCCGGGGGTGAGGGGTTTGGGGACAGGCCGAGCGTTCGACGCTCGCGTGATCCTCTGTGTCCGTGGCTCTCGGCACGTGACCCTCCGCGTAGGCTCGTCGCGGGAATCCGTTGACGCCCAGGGACTATCCCTGAGCCGACAAGGGATAACATACCACCAGGCCCCGGCCAAGTCAAGGTCGTTTCTGTTTTTCTTTGGAAAAGCATCTTCGTCTGGTTCAGTCGTCCCGGAAAGCAGGTACAGTCCTTCATGAGCGGGCACTCACCCGCGGAGCGACGAAAATGGGGACAGGCACGTTCGCTTCGCTTCGCTGCGCTACCGAGCCAGTCCCCATTTTCGACCCCATCTCCCGTAGACGTCCGGCCGATGCCTTTGGCCGCGTTTGGGCTTGATGGTGGGGGGCAGGGTCGTTTTTTCCGGCCAAGTGCGGCCAGCGGACTGCCAGACCCCTTAGCCGGGACGCTGGGGGGACATCCGCGCGCCAGCGGCGAACACGACCCGAAGGGTGGGGCTCGCGGGGACCATTCCTGCGGGACATGCCTCCACGGGACGCCGCCCGTCATCATGGGGAACTTCGCCCTGCGCGGCGCGTCGAAAAGGTGGTAGACTGAATGACCGGTCGATGTGACGACCAATACACCGCATGGAGCAATGCAATGCCTCAGCGAATAATCGGTGCGTGGTGGGTTCTGGTGGGGGTCCTTGGCGTGGCAGCGGTGGGGGTCTGGGCGCTGTGCGGGCGGGACGTGCGGGCGGCTTCGAGGCAGGGAGGGCGCCTGAAGCGCAAGCTGCTCGGCGCGGGCCTGGCCGTGCTGACCGTCCTTGGCTTGGCCCCCTCGGCGGGCGAGGCTCGCGAGCCGACAGCGGCGACGGAGGTCGAACCTGCCGCACGGTCCGACGACGCCAGCGAGGTCGTGCTCGCGCTGTTCCGCATGCGGACCAAGCTGGACGAACTGGAGAAGCTGACCGCCGCACGCGACGTTGATGGCCCGGCCGTAACCGAAACAGCCGACACGATAGACTCCCTGGCGGCCGTCCTGCGGAAGCAGGGGAACGTCGCCACGCTCACCCCGAAGGGGCAGGCCGAGGCGGCGCGGTTGCTGAAGCTGGCTGAAACACGCGTGCCCGTCGCCCGCGCCCTGGTGCCGGTCGGCACGACGGACCTGGCCAGGTCGCCGCAGTGGCAGGTTGTCGTGGACGCGTGGCGTTTCGCCGGTCCGCTGGCCGAGACGGGCAAGAGCACAAGCGCTCAGCGCAAGGACGCCGATGCGAAGCTCAAGGCGGCGGCGACGTCAACGGCGGCGCTGACCCAGGCGGGCCTGCTGAGCGCAGCGGAGGCGGGCCTGCTGACGATAGACGCCGCCCGCCTGCGGACCGAGATCTACCGCAACCCGCCGACCGACTTTCGGGGGACGTGCTACGACATGATGTTCATCCCGCCCGCCCAGTCGAGCCTGAAGCGCATCGAGACGCAGGTGACGCTGCTCAAGACCATTCTCGCCGCCCGCACCCTCGCCCCCGCGGCGCTGGACAAGGTGACCGGGGCGATCGAGGCCGACCTTGCGATCCTCGCCGATCCGAAGCAGACCAAACACCTGCCCGCCAACCGCAAGGCCGCCGCCGAGGCGCTGCGGAAGGAGGTGGGTTCGCTGGTGGCGCAGATCAAGCGTCGCGTCGTGTCCGAGCGGTTGGGCCAGACGGCCGGATGGAAGACGGTCAACGACGCGATGGCGTTCGGGACCAAGATCGGCCAGCGCAACACGACGGCCCAGCGGAAGCAGTTCCAGGCCAAGTACACCGCGGCCGCTACGGCTCTGACGTCACTGGCCAAGACCGGCGCGATGACCGAGGGCGAGTCGTCGCTGATCAAGGGCGAACTGGATCGCGTGCGCACCAGCGTCTACCGCTACCCGCCGACGGACATGCGCGTCTCGTGTTACAAGATGGCCTACAATCCGCCCGTACGACAGAGCTTCCTGCGGCTTAAGGGGCGGGTGGCGATCCTGAAGAAGCTGGCCGAGTCGGGCCGGCTCAACGCGGCCGTCCTGGGCAAGATCCTGCCCACCGTCCGCGCCGACATGGAGTTGCTCAGCAGCGAGAAGGAACTGGCCAAGCTTCGCACGTCTCGCGCCGAGGCCGAGGCGGTCCGCAAGCAGGTGGTCCCCGTACTGGCGGCCATCGAGAAGCAACTGGCTGCGACGGGGGCGGGCAAGTGATTTCTGGTTTCGGCTCGGACGGGGAACAGTCGCGACGGCAGGAGTCGTTCGTCTTTGAGGTCACCCAGCGCTGCAACCACGCGTGTCCGCACTGCTACAACGCCTGGAAGAACCCCGTGGACTATCCCGCCGGCGAGCTGTCCACCGACGAGACGCTGGCCATGGCGGGCAAACTGCTGGACGAGACCGGCGCGTCGCTGGTGAGCCTGACCGGCGGCGAGCCGATGCTCCGGGCGGACATCGTCGAGATTGTCGACTTCCTCATCGCCCGCGGCGTGACGGTGAACCTCATCTCCAACGGGTCGCTGCTGGATGAGGACGCCATCGCCCGTCTTTCGCCGGACAAGATCAGCATCTTCGAGTTGCCTCTCCTGTCGGCCCACCGGGAGATCCACGACCTGCTCAGCGGGCGGCGCGGGGCGTTCGACGACGTGACGTTGGCGGTGGCGAACCTCAAGGCCGCCGGCCAGCGGGTCGTCTGCGTGTTCGTCGCGACGAAGCTGAACCTGGCCACCTGGCGCGACACGGCGGAGATGGCCATCGCGCTGGGGGCTGACGGCGTCATGCTGAATCGCTTCAACCCCGGCGGCGAGGGGGGGCGCAATATCGATCGCCTCCAGGCCTCGCCGGACGAGTTGGCGGGCGCGCTGGCCGTCGCCAACGAGATCTCCGAACAGTACGAGTTTCCCATCAGTTGCTCGATCGCCATGCCGCCGTGCCTGTTCGACGTCGAGCGGTACCCGAAGCTGACGTTCGGCTTCTGCGCGGCGGGCACGGACCGGGCGTACTACACGCTGGACCCGCTGGGCAACATCCGCCCGTGCAATCACTCGACGACGATCTTGGGCAACATCCGTGAGACGGGTTTCTGGGAGATGGTCGATTCCCGCGCGATGGCTGACTTCATGGCCGCTCGCCCGTCCTTTTGCGACGATTGCTCACTGGCCGACGAATGCCTCGGTGGCTGCAAGGCCGCCGCGGAAGTCTGCTGCGGCGACCTCTGCGCGTGCGACCCGTTCCTGGCCGCCTTCGCCCACCAGGCTGTCAAGCCCGGGGCCTGAACCCTTCCCCTTTACCCACATCTTTCGGTGCCGACGAGCCCGAAGGGCTCACAGTCGAAAGCCCGGGGCAGAGCGACCTGTTCTGCGTAGCCCGAAGGGCGAAGCAGGGAGCGCCGCCCCGGGTAGTCGTGCGCCAAGACCCCAAGCCCCACCGGGGCGCCACCCGGGAATCGTGGCGTTCAGTGGCGCACCGTTGGTGCTTGGGGATTCATGGGCACGCTAACCCAGGGCGGCGCTCCCTGCTTCGCCCTTCGGGCTCCGCAGGATCGGCTCTGCCCCGGGCTTTCGGCTCTCAGCCCGTTGGGCTGTACGGCCATCCCGCGGCCCCGCATGGAAGATATGGGTAACGGTGAGGGCGTAAACGGATTGCCCGTCTTGGGGCCGTTCACGGCCCCTACAGCCAGCCGGTCATCTCGGCCAGGCGGCGGGAGTAGTCCACGAAGTTCGGCCAGGAGATGTCCGACGGCACGCCGTGGTCGCAGCCGGGGATGTAACCGCCCGAGGCCAGGACGGGTTCGATGCGCTTAAGCTCGTCCCTCATCACGTGCCCGCCGGCGGCGATCGCGCGCTTGTCGATGCCCTGGCGGAACGCGATGCTGTCGCCGAACTCGCGGCGCAGGGCGACGATGTCATTGCCGGCCGCCACCTCCAGCGGATCGCAGACGTTGATGCCGGACTCGATCCACAGCGGAATCAGTTCTCCGACGAAGCCGTCGCTGTCCATGTCGATCAGCCCCACGCCGGCCTCGCGCAGTTGCGTGCTCCAACGCGACCAACTCGGCATGCAGAAGCGGCGCGTCATTGCGGGGGAGATCATGGCCTTGGCCTTGTAGGCCATGTCCTCGCTGATCAGGACGCGGTCGGGCACGACGTGGTCGAGTATCTTCGCCAGCACGGCCGAGACGAAGTCCGTCCAGAACGCGGCCATCTCGTCGACAAGGTCCGGCTGGTCGACCATCATCATGCAGAGGCCCTCGAAGCCGCACCATTCCCTCATCTGCCAGAACGGCCCCGGGAAACTCACGTCGAGTATCCAGTCACGGTCGCGGGCCCGGGCGCAGCGCCGGGCGAAGTCGTCCGGCAAGCGGCCCGGCGCGTCGACGTCGTATCGGCGGCTCATCTCCAGCCAGTCGTCGCGCCCCGCGACGGGACACGAAATCCACCGCCGCGTGACGAAGTCCTTCGCAAACCGCAGATACGTCACGTCGAACTGGTCGGAGATCTCGCAGACATTGCCCTTCCAGTCGCGACAGATGGTGTGGCCGTCGGCGTGCTCGATGACCTCCTCGGTGAACTGCGGGATCATGCGGAAGTCGGCGCCGAGGTCGATCCGCGGGCCGGCCGGGGGATCCGCCTCGATGCCCAGCGTCTCGACAAGGGCGTCCATCCATCTGACGTCAGGGCTCAACCCCTCGCCATGCCACCGCGCAAGGGTCGACTCCCTCGGCCCGCCGGGCGCGAAAGGCACCTTGTCGGGCGTGCCGAACGTCAGTGTCTCGATAAGCCTTTCCCGCGGCGTCATGGGCGAAAGCATACGCGGGGACCGTCGGAGGCGACAGCGAAAACGGCGTGATCGCACGGTCATTGCCGACCGCCGCGATAGCAAGAATTCTCGCTAAAAACCGCCCTACACCCCTTGCAGGATGCTCTCGCGCACGTATAATACGAAGCCCGATCTCGCCGAGTGACCCTCGGCCGTGACGGACGGGCGATTAGCTCAGTTGGCTAGAGCGTGCGGATCACACCCGCAAGGTCACTGGT
>CAZVEV010000291.1:0-7823 GCA_964625865.1 uncultured Planctomycetaceae bacterium
CCGCCCGACGCCTTTGTGCGTTGCCCGGCCCCAAAGGCTTATCTTAGTGCCATTCTGCTCCGCCCTCGGTATTCCGCTATTCCCTCGCCAGGTCGGCTGATGTGGGGAACGATCTTCAACGCACCGGTCTGATCCGCGGCCCCGCTCAACGAACCACAGGCGGGCAGGATCAACAGAGCCGCTATGAGCCTGGCGGATGAGGATGCGACTTTCATTGCGAGCATTCCTTGTTTCCGGAGGTTGACAGGGCTGGGGGGATCGCTTACGTATCGTACCATGTTCCGGGCTGGCATGTGTGGCCCGCGCGGGATCGCGTTTTCTATCTGCTGGTTGCCGCAGGCCATCACGCGGAGGTGTTAGTGATGAGTACACGAAGGTTGTCGCGCCGGGCGTTTCTGGGACAGGCGGTCCGTGGCGCGTCGTTGGCGGGGGGGCTGGCTGCGGTCTCGGCACGGGTCCGCGCCGGTGAGCCTGCGGGCGGCCGGCCGAACATCGTACTGATCTTTGTCGACGACCAGGGCTACTACGACCTGGGCTGCTACGGCGCGACAGAGGTCAAGACCCCCCACATCGACGCGTTGGCGGCGGGCGGCATTCGGTTCACCGACTACTACGCCGCCGCACCGATCTGCAGTCCTTCGCGCGCCGGCCTGCTGACGGGCTGTTACCCGCGCCGCGTCGGACTGGCCACCTGGGTCCAGCGCGCCGACTCCCGCATCGGCCTGCACGCCGACGAGGTGACGCTGGCCGAACTGCTCAAATCTCGCGGGTATGCGACGGCGTGTGTCGGCAAGTGGCATCTGGGCTTCCGCAAGCCGTTCCTGCCGCAGCAGCAGGGGTTCGACCACTACTTCGGCCTGCTCCACAATCTCGACCCGGTCGAGGTCGTCTACTTCAAGGACAAAGGCGGCGTGCCGCTGATGCGCGGCTCGAAGGTCGTCCAGCGTCCGGCCCGGGCGGACGAGCTGACCCGCCGCTACACTGACGAGGCCATCGCGTTCATCGAGTCGTGCAAGGGCAAGCCCTTCTTCCTGTACCTGCCCCACACCATGCTCCACGTGCCGCTGGGCGTCAGCGAGGCGTTCCGAGGCAAGTCCAAGTGGGGGCTGTACGGCGATGCGATCCAGGAACTGGACCATCACGTGGGGCGGCTGACCGACGCCCTGAAGCGTCTCGGTCTGGACCGCAACACGGTGGTGATCTACGCGTCGGACAACGGGCGCGGGCCCGGGCGCAGGCCGGATCAGCCGCTTCGGGGCCGCAAGCTCTCTACGTACGAAGCCGGCATCCGCGTGCCGTGCATCGCGTGGGGCCCGGGCCTGGGCGTGCGCGCGAAGCACACCTGCAGCGACGTGGTCCGCGCGATGGACTGGTACCCCACGCTGGCCTCGCTGGCCGGGGCGGACGTGCCCGCCGGACGCGTCATTGACGGGCGCGATATCCTCCCGCTGCTGACCGGGCGGTGCAACGGCGTGCCCCGCCTGACTGACAGGCTCTCGCGCAACGCCGCCGTGCCGCTCCGCCGGCCGTGGGAGCCGCCCGGCGAGTGGAAGGACGTGATCACCCAACAGGAATACCACGACGCGTTCTTCTACCACGGCAGCCAGGGCGCGTTGGCCGCGGTGCGTTGGAAGCAGTGGAAGCTCACTCTCAACCCCAGCCTGCAGTTGTTCGACCTGGCCAAAGACCCTGGCGAGCGCACGCCGGTTCGCAACGGCAAGATCATCCGCAAGCTCCGCGGCATGGTGATCCTGTTCCAGGAGGAGATGCGCACCGGCGCCCGCCCGGCGGGGAAGGTGAAGTAGGGCGTGCCGCCCAATCCGGCACGGTCGCTCCAATAGCCGGTATTGACGTCGGGGAGGCGTTGGGGCTCTGGTCGGTCTTCGGCCTTGGCATGGCCGGGATCGGGGGGGGGCATTTTCGACAACCGGCTCAGGGGCTGTCCCTGGGCCTCGTCGCTCCGCTGCGGCGTTCCCGCCGGTGGTCAGCGGTTGGGTTCCATCGGGCCGGGGGGCGCCCAGGTGCGCTTTTCGGGGGTGTGGAGGGCGGCCTTCTGGCAGTAGGAGACGAGGATCTTGACGAACGGCTCGACGCGGTCGCCGTACAGCGGATGAATGGCGTCGGTCAGGACGAGGGTCAGCACCTGGTTTGTCGGCCCGCCGCCGGGATAGACCGGGGCGATCGCCATCGGGTCGGTATTGCCGGCAGGGGGTTTCTTCCCGCCGCCGCGCTTCTTGGCTCGGCCCTTCTTGCCGCCCTTGCCTCCGGCGGCCGGCGTGTGCGCCACGCCCAGTCCGCCCTGCGGCACGGCGACGTCGATGGCCCGCCCGCCGGTGGCTTTGGCCAGCGTCTCGTAGTGGCCCCATCCTCCCCCGCGTCCACCGCGTCCGCCCCCCGCGCCGCCGCCGGCAAACACGCTGTCGCCCATCGTCCGGTCGAACGGGACGCTCAGGGGGTTGTTCGCCACATTCGTCAAACTGCGGATCTTCACCCCGTAGATGCGGAAGCCGGCCTTGGCGCCGGCCTGGGCCAGCGGCATGGCCCGGGCGAACTGGGCGGCGGTGATCGGTTCGTCGCTGATCAGCACGATCGCCCGCCGGCTGTACTTGCCCTGCCCCCCCCAGCGGCTGCCCTTCATCGCCTTCTCGAGCGCCCCGGCCCACTCTTCCTCGCCGGCCGGGCCCATGATATCGACGGCATTGATGTAGGCGGTCAACCTGCTGAAACTGCTCGTCAGGGGCAAGTGCTCCACCATGCCGCCCGGTGCGAACAGCGTGACCCCCACGCCGACCTCCCGGGCGATCAGCTTGAACGCACTGAACATGATCCGGATGTCACGCTTCAGCCGCAGGATCTCCGCCCGCATCGAGCGGCTGCAGTCCAGGGCGATGGCGAAATCCAGCCGGTTCAGGTGAAGCCTCCCCAGTTCCAGTTGCTGGAGCAGCGTCCGGTCATCGGGATCGAAGCTCGACATCTTCCGCGGCGCCGCGATGAACTGCGGCTTGAGCTTCTTCCACGCCCCGGCGCCCGGCTTGCGGGCGGTGAACTTTGCCCTCGCCTTCCTCCACCAGTCGGTGTAGGCCTGTTTCGCCTTGGGCGTGCGGTTCCAGGGCACCGAGGCGCCGGCGGCCTGGAGGACAAGCTCCGCCCGCACGGCCGTGTTCGGACTGCCCAGCATCCCGATGACATACTCCGCCAGCGAGCGATCGCCCCAGGCCCGCAGGGCGCGGCCCATGGCGATCAGCGTGGGGATGTCGGACGAGTCGAGGCTGCTGGTCCTGGCGAAGTACTTCTTGAACACCGCCCGCCCGTCGTAGGTGACCGGTGCGGACGAGATCACCTCGAGCAGGCCGATCCGGAGGTCGCCATGGAACACGTCGCTCTTGGCCATCCGCCACGTGGCGCCCTTGAACGAGGCGTACTGCTTGTCGCTCAGCCGGTCGGCCCGCGCCAACACCGCCTGCCACGCCACGAGCTGCCCTATCGGGTGACGCTCCCGGAGCAACTGCGCCACGAGTGCTTCGGTGGCTTCGTCGGTGGGCATCTGGCTGAGGCCCACCATCGCCACGCAGCGCGATATCCAGTCCGAACTGCGGAGTTGCTTGATCTGCTCGCCGGTCAGGTGGTTCACGGCCAGCTTGAGGCGTTCGGCCCGTGAGGGCCCGCGGGTTCCGGACGGCCCCACTGCGCCGTTGGCCGCGGCGACGATCGGGCACCTCAGCGCTCCGGCCAACGCCGTCAGAAGCACGCCACCGGCCAGAACTGCTCGCAGCCGACTCTTCGACATGGGTCGCTCCTTCTGCAGCGCCTCGCCCGCCGGGGCGAGACAACAGCGGTTCGGCACGTCCGACATCGCCTGAGGCCGCCTTCCCGGGGGCCCCACTCGAATTGTAGCCGGTTTGCCCCGTTGGACAAGGGCGATACCCGCGATTCCCGGTACGGGCGAATACAGGACCCCGCCGGGGCCGACGACCCGATGCTCAGCCGGACCCCCTGGCACGCACGAGGCCGCGGCCTGAGCGACGATCGGACCGACCGAGGGGTCCGGGGGGGGTTCTGCGGCCGAGGGCGGCCAGGGGCGTTGGCCGCTTAGGCGGTCCTTCGTCGGGTCGCCCCGTATCGTTATCACGCGGTTCTTTCTTCAGATCGCCCTTGACATAATCCGCGTCGCAGGGCTACACTATAGGGTAGTTGGCTCAGGGAAGGTCCCTGGGCGTCAACTGATTCGCGAGGTGAGCCGAACGGACGGGTCAGATGCTGAGAGCCGCAGGCACAGAGGATGAATTGAGCGCCGAATGCTCCGCCTTTGTCCAGACCCCTCGCCCCCGGCTTACCGACGCGGCGTCACGCGGAGTCAGGTTTCTTATCAGGCAGATCACATTCTGTCAGAGGAGATAGCTGATGAGACGTACACCAGGTAGCATCTGCTTGGCTTTCGCCATGCTGTTCATGTCGACCGGCGCGTATGCTGCTCCGATCGTGATCGACGATGGCGACACGGAGTACAGCAGCGGCGGCGGTTGGACGACCTACACATCCGGTGGCGAGTTTGACGGAGATCAGCAATACGTCAATGATGGAGGCACGGCCGCCGCAGTCTACGCTTACGTGTTGCCCAACGGTCCGTACACCGTGTACGCCCAATGGCGCCAGCAGAACAATCGCTCGACAGATGTTGAATACACCATTACGGGATACGGGGGCGTAGACGTTGTAGTTGACGGGATCAACCAACGTAACGCCCCGGCATCGGACCTACTGATTGACGATGCAAATGGCGCCGGCACGCTCACTTTCCCGTTCCAGAGCCTTGCGACGGTCAGCGTCACCACCGGGTCTCTCACCGTCGAAGTGCGCGACAATGACGGCACGGGCAAAGACACGTACGCCATCGCCGATGCGACGACCGTACAACTCATCCCCGAACCGGCGACCCTCTGTCTGGCCGCGGTCGGCCTGCTGGGGCTGCGACGGCGTCGTAGAGCCTGTCATAGATCCTGTCGGTAGACCCTGAGCTTGTCGAAGGGAGCTTGTCGAAGGGAGCGTGTCGAAGAGCAGACGCGCACAGCCATCGCCGCAGGTCGTGAGCCTGCTTGCCCTGAGCTTGTCGAAGGGGTCGAACGGCAATACAGACGCACTGCGGGGCGGCCGGTTGGCGGGTCGCCTCGTGTCACGATCAGAGGGAGATTCTTCGCAGATCGTCCTTGACATGGCCGGGATCGGACGGTATATTATTTGCAGTCGGCCCAGCGAGAGTCTCTGTGCGTCAATCGACTCCCGAGGCACATTGAACGGACGGGCCAGGCGCTGAGACTTTCCCATCAGCAAAGGAGCTTTGAAATGACTGGCAGAGCAACGAGGTCGTTCGCAGCCGTGGCCACACTGTTTCTTACGTTGGGCGCAGCCAACGCGGCTGCGATCTACGAGCCGTTTGATTACTCCGCAGGTGCGATGGACGGCTCCAGCCAGGCCGGCGGCACCGGTCTGACCGGCGCATGGAGCGGCGGGGGTGCACAAGCGGACTGGGATGTCGTGTCCGGCGGGCTGGTTTTCACCGGCTTGAGCACGACGGGCAATCATGCCAGCCGAGGTAGCGGCCAACCCGGCGCGTCAGGCAACGCTGAGACGAGCCGCGCCGTGACCGCCCCGGCGATCAGCGCCTTGACTGCGGACAACACGACCATCTACTTCAGTGTTCTGATGCGCGATGATCAATACTCGAGTGGCAACGCCAATGGCGCGATGCTCTTCGGGACCGGTGCGATCACCGACCCGTCGACCGACCCGGTGGCGCTTGCCGGGGGTGAAGCCGTCGGAGTCTCGTTTAACAAGGGCACGCTTGCGGTTCGAGGCGTTGTGGTGGACGGCGGGGTGAGTTCTTTCAGCACCGGCTTCCTTGACGATGGCGACCTGGGAACTCTGACCACTTACCTGATCGTCGGCAAGCTCGATTGGAAACCCAACGGCACCAACGACACGCTGACCCTGTACAACATCGCTGACGTCAACGCGCCGCTGCCCACCGAGTTCGCGACGATGACCTTCGATGTGGACCAGACCTTGTTTGACACCCTTGCGTTGGGTTCGAGGCAGGTTGGTGATTTTGATGAGATCCGCTTCGACACGACGCTCTCCGGCGTCGGAGTCATCCCCGAGCCGACCTCGCTGGCGCTGTTTGGCCTGAGCGGCCTGCTGGGGCTGCGACGGCGGCGCAGAGCCTGAGCGCGTCGAAGGGCAGGCGTGCATAGGTCACCATCGCAATACAGACGCACTACGGGGCGGCCGGTTATCAGGTCGCCCCGTTTCATTGGCAGGCGGAGATTCTTCTCGGTTAGTCCTTGACATGGCCGGGGTCGGGCGGGTATAGTGTCGTCCGTCGGCCCGGGGACGGTCCCTGGGCCTGAGCGAATCCGCGCCATGAGTCTGGCGGAGGTTACTGGTGGTGAGCATCACCCACGCAGAGGGTCACACGAGCGTCCTGTGCTTTCCATGCGCGAACCCTCATCCCGAGGCCGCCGACGTGCAGTCAGGCGACATCAGATGTCCTGTCGATTCCTGTGGAGTTTGACCATGCGATGCATCATTAAGACAGCTTTGTCGTTTTCGGTTCTGGTGTGTGTCCTGTTTCTGGCTTGTGGCAGCGCTTCGGGAGCGGTTCTTCTGTACGAAGGCTTCGACTATTCACTCAGCAATGGCGCGTCCATCGCAGGGGCCAATGGTGGCACCGGTGCGTGGAATGGTGCATGGGCGGCAGGCCCGGATGATCCTGCACACGTCTTCACCTCAACCGGTTTGACCTACACGAACGGCGGAGCCCTGCCAGTCTCCGGTGGTGCCATTGTCGATCGGTCAGGTGATGGTGATCGACATTCGCGCCGGCTCGTAGTTGCCAGTACGATCGATGGTCTTGATGAGACGTTCTGGTTCAGCTATCTCCTGCAGCCCAATAAGTCCCTTTATGAGAGGGTGAAGTTCGAAGCCGCCGCCGGGCCCCGCGAGGTTACCAGCGGGTTCGGCACGGACAACAGCCTGGTCAACCCCGATGGTCAGATCAGTGCAGAACTGAGTAACTCGCGTGGTTCGACCATGGGCGTGACCGACGGGAACGTCATCTTCGTCGTCGGCAAGATTGCTTTCGACGCAGTGGGAGACGGCAACCTGGAGATGTGGTTCAACATCGCGCTGACGGAAACGGAGGGAACGATCGGGACCGCAGACAGCGAAGTTGCGGTGGCCAGTGGCAGTTACACACTCGGCGACTACGTTCATTTTCGATCGGGAAACAACCATGAGGGCGTGCTGGATGAGATCAGGCTCGGCGAGTCGCTGGCCGACGTGATCCCCGAACCGGCTACGTTCTTCCTGGCCGCGGTCGGCCTGCTGGGGCTGCGACGTCGCAGACAGCGCGCATAGACGCCATCGCCGCAGGTCGTGAGCCTGTCGAACGGCAATACAGACGCACCACGGGGCGGCCGGTCGTCGGGTCGCCTCGTTTCATTCTCAGACGAAGGTTCTTTTCAGATAAGCCTTGACAAGTCCGGGATCGGGGGGGTATATTACGTTCAGTCGGCCCAGGGATGGTCTCTGGGCGGCAGCATATTCGCGATGAGCCTGCCGGAGGCATCAGGTGCGTAGGATCGTTGGCACAGAGGACCAAACGAGCATCGAACGCTCGGCTTGTGCCAAGCCCCTCACCCCCGAGCCACCCACGCACCGTCAGGCGGAATCAAGTGTCCTATCAGTTTCTTTAGAGGGTGACAGTATGAGAATCGGTAACCGTTCAGGCCCATTCGGGCCTGTGATGTTTCTCTGGCGGGGCAGCG
>CAZVEV010000292.1:0-7715 GCA_964625865.1 uncultured Planctomycetaceae bacterium
CCGCGCATCTTCAAACCGCCCGATTTACCCCATTTTCACACCGGCGCTGACACCAGTTGCAGAAGGCGACAATGGCCGCCCGGTGCATGTTGATCGTGCGTGGCGACAGGGGCTCGGACTCCGGGTCTTCCGGGTTGCGGGGCATTCGGGCAAGCTTGTCCATCCAGCGCTGAACGACCTGTCGATGGATGTCCTTGAGCCTGCCGAACCGACATTCGCTGACCACGCGTCCGAGATAGTCTCGAACATGCCGCACATGCCTGGCCGAGACCCGCCTGCCCCGAACAGTCTTGACCGCCAGTTCGGCCAGATAGGCCTTTGTGTGCTTGCCGAGGGGCGTGTCGAGATGGCTTGCCGCCGTGATCTCCTCACGACTCATGACACCGGCCTTGACCTTCTCGACGTCGGCCAGGATGTCGGCCAGCACCTTCTCCGCCGCCTGCCTGTCGCGACACCCCGTCGACTTTCGCCGCATCCGCCGCGAGGCATCGCGATACCGGACGTACCAACAGTCAGAGACGAACTGGACACGCCCATCGTCCAGGAGAGGGGCTATACGGACCTGCCCCTTCCCGCTGGCCCATCGGGCCAGCTTCCTGCCGCGCCGCGTGATGATCTCCGCCCCGTCGGGCATCGGGATCGGGTACTTTTTCTTGTAGATCGTTGCCATCTGCGTCCTTTCCATTGCGGCCAGGGCACTGCCCCGCCCAATCTTGTCGTTCGTGTCACACTGAGCGGTCACTCGCCGCACACAGCAAGGGCTTTCCGGCGAGATTCTTCCGCCTCCAACCAGGGCACCAGATTGCCCAAAGTGCCCAGAGTTCCACTCGGAGACCCTTTTGATACTTTTGGCACTGCGCGCCCCAGGCCCGCGTATTCACGCGGACATCGTCAGAGCCGCGGGGTTGATGCGGTGGACCACTTTGGGCCGGCCTCGGGTTGCCTTCGTCTCAGCCCGCAGCCAGTCCAGTTCGATCAGTTCGGCCACCGCCAGTTGCACCTGGTGCTTGTCGCTGAGCATCGACCAGTGCTTGATGTACACATCCCGCTCGGTGAAGCCGTCAGTGACCTCGCCGGAGATGATCCGCTTGGCCAGGGCCCGTGCATGGGCGACGCCGGGATCGATGCCGCACGAGTAGACGCGCCGCGCATGACTTTCGAGCACCTCACCCCAGCCGATGGCCCGAACGAGGGCGTCATCCCGGACCGGGCCCTGGTGCCCCTCGGCCAGGTGGGCGATCAGGGACACCGCGGGAATCAGCTTGCGGTACTTGGTCAGGTGGCTCTCCATGGCCGGATGCTCTCCCCCGCGCCGCAGACAATTCTCGCGGACGGTCATCCAGTCGTTGAACCGCTCCTGGGCAACAGGGTCGAAGCGGAAGAACGGCACACCGGACTCGTCGAAGATGTCTATCTCGGCCCCGATGGCTATGGCGTTGAGATCCTCCAGCCGGCGGAAGACGTCGAACACAGTCTGGCGTGCCTCCTTGTCGGGAAGGCGATCCACAACTCTCCATACCCCCGGATCGTCCGGCCAGACCGACAGTTGGAACCGCTGCATCAGACCATCGTCGCCCCTACCGCCACGGATAGCCCCGTGCAGGTACATCCCCAACGGCCCCGGCTGGATCGTACCCAGAATTGACGTGCAGGCACCCGTGATGAACGTGTTGCCGCGCGCAATCCGGTCGGACTCGAACTTCCCGTTGCCAGCCCATGTCTCCAGGTAGAACGCGCGAGCCCCGTCTTGCCCGGGCCGATCGAGCGACTGGAGGAAGCCCATCATCTCATCGCGCTCCACCAGCACGCCATGGGGATTGTCGGCCAGGATCTCGGCAAGGGCCTCGACCGTCGTGTCGTTGACGGTGTAACGCCTGCGCCTGGGCCTCTCGGGCTGGTCGGGCACGAGTCTGTCACTGAGGGCCTCGACGTCCCCGCCCTTGGCCATGGCGTCTTCGACCTGCCGCTTGGCCTGCTTGGCCTCGATGCCAGCCAGTTCGACTTGCCGACCGTAAACCTTCATCGCGGCCTTGTGTTCGTCACGAGCGGCGGCCGTCAGGCTCTGGATTGGCATCAACACCTGTTTCATCGGCGGGCTCTTCATCAGGCTCGGCCGACCGATCAGCATGCCCCACAGATTCGGGTACTCCGTCCAGTCGTCGTACTGCAGAGGCCGAATGGAAGCCCTGCGCCCGATCATGCCCGCCAGCGCTACCATGGCTGAAGCAGCCGGGAACTCGATCGGGCACTGCATTCGCTCGGCGATGTCCACCACCCACGGCCGGACAGTCGCGGGTAGCAGCCCGGGGTCGAAGGCCTTCACCGCCGGCAGGTCATCGGGGATCGGCTGAGGCAAGGGCCAGTCATTGCCATCACCGAGGTAGCGGTCCGGCCAGTGCTCCACCATGGCTTGGCGGGATGTGTCCGGGTCGTAGCGCCCGATGCTCCGGGCTATCTGTTCTACCTCCCTGGTATCCAAAGGCGGTTTGCAGCGACGAGTGTTGATCGCCAGCAGCGCGGGGGCGATCTCCGCCGGTGTCATGCCGATCTGCCGCATGTGCCCGGCCTGGCTGGCGAGGGTCTTGTTACGGCAACCCTTGGGAATCGCCTCATCAATCCCAGCGGCGTCAGGCGCGGGCTGCCCCGAGCCCGAAGCGTCGTCGATCATCTCCAGCAACCACGCCGGCGCGTCGACAATCTCGTGCTCGCCCGGCTGCTGGCCGATCAGCCAGCAGTACTGTCGCCCGGACTCGTGATCGCTCGGCGGCAGGATGACATATCCGCCATCGCCCTTGATATCGATCCCCGCACCGATCCTGCCGGTGCTGCATTTGATTTGCCGGTGGGGCCACTTGAAGAACACATGCCGACCGCCGCCACCGGTCTGACTCTCGACCGTCTCAGGCAGTCGACCGTGTTCAGTTTCCAGGCACTCCAGCGACACATCCCCGTCGTGACGGGGATCGATGTCCACCGCGAACACGCCGGAGGCTTTGCCGGTTCGCAGGCCAATGGCCGCGTCAGGCCAGCGAGTCCACCAGGACCGAATCGCGTCGACGTCGGTCGTCGCATCGTAGAACCCATGTTGCACCAGCGGCTGGTGCCCCGTGGGATGGCAGGGAAATACCTGCCACCCCATCCGGGCGTACTCAATAGCCGCATCAAGAAGTGTCGCCACCTGAACACTCATTCGGCCGCCCTCCCTTGGCCCTGAGGATTGCCCTCTACCCGTGAAGCGGTCCCCCAGATAGGCCGCAGTTCGTCTAGCACGCCGGGACCCGCATGCGCCGCCAGCCCCGTCTCCTGCGTACACGTTCCGTGGGCGTGATAGTGGCGAAAGAACACGTGATTCTCAGCGCAGCGGAAGACGAGCGTGGCGCCGGGCATGAATCCATCAGGCATGTTACTGCCGTAGAACTGCAGACCGAGGTGGTCCAGGTACATGATCTGCCGGTTCGGCATGACGCACATCAGTGATGCGAATTGGACTTCCTGTCCCCGGCAAACTGGGCAGCGCACCGGCTGTTCCATGGGACCGAGCCTGCAAAAGTCGAGTGTTCGATGCCCTGTCGGGTAGGCTGCCGGCGGTCCCGCAGCCTGAGCCGTCGCCGCCTCGGCCCAGTCCCGCCAGCGAAGCTTGGCCGGATCGATCTTGCCAGCACACTCGCGGCAGACCACATCGCGCGTGCCCTCCAGGAACACCTCCAGACCAACCACTGAGTCCGTCCGGTGCCCACACAAGGCGCAGGGGTCATTCGTCGCACGACCGTTGTGTTTGACCTCGATGCGAGGGCCTTGGTTATCGGTCATAGGATCACCTCCATCTCTTCAGCCTTGGGGCAGCCCTCGCCAATCCAAGCCTCGACGACCTCGCGGGGCCAACGAACCATGGCTCCGAGCTTGACCGGGCGGGGCATCCGCCCCGAGTCGGTCAGGCGGTACACAGTCCTGGCCGAACAGTCCAGCATCCGGGCCACATTCTGGACGTTGAGCAGTGCAGGCATTTCGCCGGGGCCTGCATCCCGGCCGTCGATTCGCTCGACGGTAGCGGCGGTGGTGGCAACCATTCGCACACCTCATGAACACGGCAAGAAGGAGGTCAACTGGGGCGAGCCACACGCCCGCCCTACATTAGTAGAGGGGGCGACTCTGTGACCAAAACGAGGGAATCGTGTGACCTTCTTGCGGGAATTCGGGGGAATTGCAGGGAATTCAGGCGGGAACGGCGTGCAGCCCCATTAGGGCTTGTCGAATCGGCAGATCATTGTGTAGCTCGGCCAATCGTTGGGGCCTTCCTTGAGGATGATCACGTGGTCGTCGAGGTCGTGCTCCTGCAAGCGGTTCCTGAGTTTGGAGATGGCCTTGCGAAGCCGTTGCATGGCCTTCTTGAACGCTTCTTCGCCATCTTCCTTGCGCGACGTTTCGAACCCATCGACGGCTCGCTGCATCGCCCCAAGGTCCTGCGGGCGGCCCAGATGTTTGACAAGAAGCCAGAATACACGACTGATCTGGGTGTCATAGCCCAGGTACAGTCGCTTGCCCAGCCAATTGACGGCCCTCCGTTCATACAGGTCCTCTTCAGGCAGACCGAACTCCATCTCGCCAGTGTCAATGGACTCGTCGCCCCGGCCATGATCGTCCGACGACAATTTGGACTGGGAGTCCTTTTCCCGGTCACAGGAGTCGGAGACAGCAGCAGGGGCGGACATCGCATCACTCTTCACTGGCGGCGGTACGCGCTGCACGCTGCCGGGCTGTGCCTGGGCGTCCCACAGCAGATGAAGCACGGCCGCACGCACCTTCTCGGGCGGCTGAGTGTCTTCACGCGCCAGGTACTCGGCCCAACGGATGCCCGTTGTCGTAAGCCTTGCCCTGACAAGCGTGCATTCGTACGGTTCCGTGGTCAGAATCGGCTTGGACGGCGCAACGGACGGATAGTCCCCGCGTACGTGAAAGTACTCCGTGCATGGTTCGTCGGCATCGGCATAAGTGCACGTGTTCCGAATGATCCCCTCGGCCGCACCAGCCTTGGCCAATGCACGAAAGGCCGTCCAGTCGATATCGGTCGTTTCCGCCGGCAGATCCTGGAACCTCTCGGTGAGTCTCCGCAGCAAGCCGAGGATTGCGCGACTCTCAGGCGTATCCTGGAACCAGGGGTCCATGAAATCGACACCCTTGTGGCCGTCATCCTCTTGATCGTAAGCCCTGATCATGACGTCGCTCCCGCCACCCGCCGCCAGGTCGGCGGTTTGGTGCCATCGGCGGTGACGCGGATGTGACATAGGTGGTTCTTACTCATTTCGTGTTGCCCGTGCGCATCAGCCAGCCGGCACAGGCGTGCAACCGCTGGCGTTTCGTTGTCAAACATCTTCGTGATCGCGCGGCAACCGGCACCACGTCCCGCTCGCCAATCACACTCAGGGCTCCACCAACACCGAAGGTCTCTTGGTCCCGTGCGTAGACGTTCTCCCACCCCGGCATGTCGTGCAGGCGCCCAGTAAGCGTCGTCTGAGCTAGGTGGTCTTCGCTGTTAATGTCCGTGCTCATAGGGCCCGGGGCACTCGGAAGTCCGATATTTCGCGCATGTCGACAGCGATCTGTTTCGGATTCGCCGTCAAGAAATCAAATTGCAAGCGATTATTATATATGCACTTAAGGGCCATGGTGCGCCTTTATCGATCGGAGTTATTGATCGGAGAAGGCGTTTTCGGCTCAATTCTGGCCAATAAGTACCTCCGTCCCTTCGTCTCACCTTCCGGCAAGACAAGACCGTCCGCCATCAGCTCTCGGATCGCACGCCGCACCTTGGCTACGGGAATCTCCTGCCCGATCCTCACGTGAATCTCGCTCCGGCTTGATCTGCCGTAGATTTCCAGGTCCCTGAGAAGTAACTCTCGAAGTCGATGCTTCTCGATGCCCTTCAGCGTGGTAGTGCCCTTGAACTCCAGGCGGCGTAACACCTTGGGGTCCACAAGGTACTCCATGCCCTTGGTCTTGCCCCGCGTGCTGACCAAGCCCCAGTTGCGCAGATTGCCCAGCCAGTTCTTCAGGTCCTCTGCACTGCGGAGGGCAAGTTCCCGCTCCAGGTCGAGCGCAGTGACCGTTTCGTGTTGTGCGATCAGCCCCAGCGTGATCAACTCCTTCTGCGTCGGCTGGAACGTCCGGTCCACCTTGACCATGAAGTCCACGATCTCCGGCTTCATGATCTGCTTCCTGACGGTGACCACCACGCGATCGTCGCCCTCGGTCACCTTTGGCAGCGGGCGGCCCGTCGAAAGCAACGTCTCGTACATCCGGTCGAATCCGCTGCCCTCGCGCTCCATGAGCTTGAGGTCGTAGAATACCTTGGCCAAGTGCGGGTTACGCTGGCTGCTTACATGCAGGATGTTTCGTGGGGTTACGCCGATCGGCAGCAACCCCGGGTTGTGGACCTCCAGCCGATCGGGATGCAGATTGATGAAGATGTCGCCGCGCTGCGTGTAAGGCCGATGCACCAGGGCATTGGCCAGTAGCTCACGGACAACCACCTCTTCATAGTGCGGCACGGTCTTGCGGAAGAGCCCGGCGGGTATCTCGTAGCTTTCACGCCAGTCAGGCACCTCGTCCCATACGGCCGAAATCAGTTCCATCGGGTTCAGATCGTATCCATCCCACACCAGTTTCCGGACCTTACGGCCCTGATCGTCGTACTTGATGCACTGAACTGAGGGGGCGTAGAGCAGCCCCGCCCGGTCATCGCGGAGACCTATCCACAGGACGCCAAGGTGTGTCAGCTTGCCGTCCCGAACCATGAAGTAGTGATCCAGAAGTTCTGCATCGGACTTGCTCTTGATGAAGTCAGACACCCGATCCGACGCTCGCACTTGTCCAACGAATGCGGCGAGCTTGCCGAGATCGTGGCGGCCCGCGGGAACACGGCCAACGGGCTGGAGTTCCCAGACGAATGAGTTACGATCAGCCATCAACCGGGTCAGGTCGTCGCCACGAACCGGCTGCGTTTCGTCCGAGACGCGGATAAAGAACCGCCCGTTCGATGTCGACGCCACGCTCTGCTGGTTCCCATGCACCCGAATCTCGACGAACTGGCCTCCGTTGGTGGCCGTCTGGGTGGATGTGACGACACCCACGTTCACCGTTACCTGGGAGATGCGTTTGCACAGGTGCTCGGCCAGCGATGCATCCACCTTCTGTCCGACCGGCGGCTCGACGTGGCCGTCCTCTATGCCAAGAAGAACTACGCCACCCGAAGCGTTGGCGAACCCGACGCAATCCGCAGCCAGGGCGGACACATCCTTCTTCTTGCCCAACACATATCGAATGGACTTGTGATCGAGTTCCTGGCCTTCGCCTGTCATACCGAAATCTCCCCTGACATCAGCCGCGGCAGTAGAAGGTCACGGGCTTCCTGGAGTCTCTGGTTCTGTTGCATAAGCACATGTACTTTGTCAGGTATTGGCTTGGCAATGTCGTCATAGGCTTTGGCCAGTGAGGCAGCAGATGTCGCACCCAGGACCTCTGCGAAGTCCCTCCCCCCGCCGACGCCGTGAGACGGGCAACTGAGATGGTACCCGGCGCGGCATCTGCTGTCAAAGCTGACATGGCTGGAAGCCAGCGGATTGTACGGCCAAGCTGCGACAGATACGGCCGCACGCGGCCCGAATAGGTACTTGGAGAAAGGGATCTTCCTCGATGCCACGGGAACCAGTCGAGTCATT
>CAZVEV010000293.1:0-7706 GCA_964625865.1 uncultured Planctomycetaceae bacterium
CGGCGCGCTGGCGGCGAGCCGGGTCATCTCGGCTTCGGCCGCCGCGGTCAGCTTGACCCACCCCCCGCCCTGCGCCACGTCCCCGCTCGCGGCGCCGCTTGCGGCTTCGCACCCGGTTCGGCAGGAACAGCCCTCCGGCTCGGACGCACACCCCCCCGCTATCGCACAGATCGCCACCACGACGGAAGAAAAAGGGGTCAGGAACCTTTTCTTCGTACCCTCCCCCGCGCCATCGGTAGTCTCACCGGAACCAGAAAAGGTTCCTGACCCCTTTTTCTTCTTCATATCTTCCGTTCTTTGACGCCCGCCAGGCGCGGCGAGCGAGTACGGGTCAGCCAGTCCACCAGACGACGCTTCATCGCCTGAGCCTGTTTAACGTGGTCGGCCTTGCGAGGGTTCTGGCCGATCAGGTTATTCATCTCGTGCGGGTCCTTCGTCAGGTCGTACAGGGCGTCGACGGCGCGGGACTTCGGATCGTGTGAGGTGATGTACTTCCAGCCGGCAGTGCGAACCATCATGGTCGGCCCGCTGCGCCCGCCCCACTCGGCCACGCAGTAGTCGCGCTTGTCGTCGGCCTTGCCGTCAATCAGCCCCCGCAGGCTGCGCCCGTCGGACGGGCGGGGCTTGTGACTGAGGTAGTCCAGGATCGTCGCGAACAGGTCCACGTGCGAGACCGGCGCCGCGACGGTCGATCCGCCCCGAATCGCACCGGGCAGGCGCATCAGCAGCGGGATGTGGGCCGAGCCCTCGTAGAAGACCATCTTCGAGTGCAGCCCGTGGTCGCCCAGCATCTCGCCGTGATCGCTCGTGAAGATCACCAGCGTGTTCTTGTCGAGGCCATGCTTCTTGAGCCTCGCCAGGATCTGCCCCACCCAGTGGTCGATCTCGGCCACCATGCCGTAGTAGTTCGACCGCATCTGGCGGACGTGGACCTTGTTGCGGTAGCGCTTCATCTCATCCTGGGCGGCCCGGGCGGCGTAGGGGGTGTTGCGCATCGGGTCGGCGATGCTCGCCGGCGGGTCGATGTCCTTGGCCGGGTACATCCCGTAGTACGGCTCGGGCAGGACCATCGGCGGGTGCGGCGGGCCGAACGAGCAGGTCAGCGAGAAGGGCTTGTCCTTGACGCGATCCAGGGCGGCCAGGACCTCCCCGGCCACGAACGCCGTTCGCGAGTGGGCGGCCGGCACGTCGAGACAGCCGTAACTTCCGGCCTGGCTGCCCAATTTCGAGCCCTTGACCTTCTTGGGGTCCTTTCCCGCCCGCCGGGCGGCCTGCTTGGCCTCGCGAAGGCGCCTGTCAAGCTTGCCCGCGTCCATCCCGTATCGCCAGTCCAGCGGGTCGGGCCTGTAGGGCCTGCCCGAGCCGTTGTCCAGCAGTTCGCCCTTGCTCGGCGCGCGGGGCTTGACGTGCTTTTCGACGTAAGCCTTGTACGCCGCAGCCTGGCCGGGCACCTTGGCGTCGCGCGAGTGCTTGCCCGTCTGGCGGACCGGGTTCTTGTACGTCGAGGCGAACTTGAACGGCGTGTGCCACTTGCCGTAGTACTCCGTGTGGTAGCCCGCGGCGGCAAGCAGGTTGTCGAACGTCGGCACGTCGGCGCCCGAGTCGTGCTCGCAGTCGCCGTTGCCCAGCACGCCGACCGACGTGATGCTCTTGCCCGTCAGGATGACCGCCCGGGCGGGCACGCAGATGGCGCAGTTGCTGTAGGCGTTTTCGAAGTACACCCCGTCGCGGGCCAGCGCATCCAGGTGGGGCGTCTTGAGCACGGGGTTGCCCGCCCGCCCCAGCGCGTCGAACCGCTGCTGATCGGTCATGATGAACAGCAGGTTGATCGGTCGGTTCGATGCGGCCGGCGGCCCGGCCAGGCCTTGCAGCCCTGACGCTGCGACCGACGCCACACCGGTCGCACGGAGGAGGCCTCGCCTTGTCATTCTTGTCAGATCCATCGGTTACTCCATGCTATTTGCGTTTCGTCTTTCGCGGGGGCTTGGCCACCGGGGGCATCTTCGCTATCTGGTTGCGGCCTGCCGCATCGGTCTCTCGCAGCCATCGGGCCAGGAACGCCCGCATCTGCTTCTCCACGCCGGTCGCCGCCGACTTGCCGACCAGGTTCTTCGTCTGCAGCGGGTCGGTCTTGCGATCAAACAGCATGTCGCCGTGGGTGCGGAAGTCCCACCGAGCGTATCGCTTGCCCGGGTCCTGCCAGACGCCCAGCGTGTACCGCCGCCCGATGACAGCGATCTGCGACCAGTTCTCCGAGACGACGTACGTCCTGTCCAGCGGTTTGTCCGCTTGCAGCGTCGGGCCCAGGCTCAGCCCGTCCAGCGCCCCCGCCCCGGCCGGCCTCTTGACGCCCGTCAGGTCCAGGATCGTCGGATACAGGTCCAGCAGCGAGGCCAGGTCGTCCCGCACGCGGCCGGCCTTGATCCGCCCGGGCCAGCGGACAATCAGCGGCACGCGGAGGGTGTCTTCGTAGACATTGTGGCCGACGGCGCACTTCTCGACCATTCCGTGTCCGGCTACGAAGTCGCCGTGGTCCGACGCGTAGATCACGATCGTATTCTCGTCGAGCCCGAGGCGTTTCAGTTCGGCAAGCACGGCCCCGATGTGATGGTCGATCTCGCTGACCAGCGCGTAGTAGTAGGCCACGTAGCGCCGATAGATCGCGTGGTCCTTGGCCGCGGTTCCGCAGTTCCACGGCGGGGTGGTCTTCTGGCGCCAGTTCCGCAGGGCCGGCGGCAGGTTGTCCGGCGGCTCGGAGACGTTGGCGGGCAGGGTGATCTTGTCGACGTCGTAGAGCTTGGCCCACCGTGCCAGGGGCGTGTACGGCTGGTGGGGATAGATGAACGAGCACCAGCAGAAGAACGGCGCCTCCGCGGCCTTGCACTGCCGCAGGAACTCGATCGTCTTGCCCGCCGCATACGCCGTCGTGCGGTTTTCCGCCCTGGTCTGCGAGACATGCGCCATCAGCGACGCCTTGCGCGAGCCCGTGAAGTCGCGCACGTGCGATTCGTACTGGCCGCGCTGGCGAACCCAGTCGCCGTAATTCTCGTCCGACGGGTCCTGCTTGGGCGATATCGTCGTCGCCGAACGGTCCCAGCCGTTCTCGCGAATCCCGCGGGCCAGGTGCATCTTGCCGAACGCCCCCGTGCGATAGCCGCTCGCCCGCATCAGCTTGTGCAGCGGAAGCAGCCCGTCGGTCCGAGGTGGGGCGTCGGCGTTGTAGAGCACGCCGGTAGTTCGCGGGTACAGCCCCGTGAACATCGCCGTCCGCGACGGGACGCAGACGCCGTCGGGACAGTACGCCCGCGAGAACCGCACCCCCTCGGCCGCCAGGCCGTCCAGGTGCGGCGTCCGCACCGTCGGGTGCCCCGCACAGCCCATCACCCCCGCATGGTGCTGATCGCTGAACAGCAGCAGCACGTTAGGCCGCCCCGTCGCCCTGGCCGCCGCACCGCGCAGGGGCCCGACGGCAAACGCCGCGCCAGCCACACCGGCAGCCTTCAGAAACTCACGTCGCTTGTGCACTGGATCTCCTTCCGCGCTCATATAGAAAGGCATTACGCACAATGATACCGTTTCTTGCGGCCAGGTTGGTGGAGTTTCCTCGATGGCGAACATCTGCCCTCGGCGAGGAGAGCATTCCCGGCGTGCCGTTTGGGGCGTTTTCTGGTATCATGGGTTGTGTGGGACATGTTTGAGCGCGAAAGGCATGCTATGGACTTGGCCAGGCGGTCCGAGGAACGTCGCAGGCGAATGGTCGGGCACAGGGCTCGCGGGTTCGCCGACGCCGAGCGCTGGGATCTGGAGTTCTGGCAGAGACAGACGCCCCAGATGCGATTGGCGGCCTACAGGGAAATCCTTCGAGATATCGAGAAGGTCAAGGGACGCCGGCGATAGGACCTTGCCGTCAGACGGGAAGACCATGGAATCACACTCCGATTTCGAGGACTTGCTGACGCTGCTTGAACAGCACGATGTCCGTTACATCATCGTGGGCGGGTTGGCCTTCATCTACCACGCCAAACCTCGCTACACCAAGGACATTGACGTCCTCGTCGATCCTGTTGAGGACAATCGCCTTCGCGCGAACAAGGCCCTCGCCGAGTTCGGAAGTCCGTGGCTGCTCGAGGACGATCCGGAGCAGATCGTGCAGATCGGCATGCCCCCGAACCGAATCGACGTGCTTCAGCAGATCCAGAGCGTTGACTTCGCCGATGCCTGGGACAAGCGAATACGCGACGTGTACGGCCAGGTAGAGACCAACTGGATCGATCTCGATTCGCTCATCCGCGCCAAACAGGGCATCGACAATCCGCGCCACCAGGAAGACGTCCGCATCCTGCTGCAAGTCAGAGAATCTCTCCGCCGCGACGACACATGATGAGCCGTTCTCGTTGAGGCGCGACCCGAGCGTCACCGCACCCGGCCAGACGCCCAGGCCGCCCCCTGGCCGCCCTTTCGACCTACAAGGGACCTCTTACCCCCTCTGCGGCGGCCGATGCGGCTAGGCGCAATGCCAGGGGGCTTCTCGATGTCCTGGCCGGGTCCTCCGCCACTGCACGCGGGAACTACTCGTTGAGCGGCGGGAGCGATGCATGTAAGATATGGGCTTTCCGGCAAACCGATTAGTGGAGAAACATGATGACTGGACGACTGACCATATGGACGTGCGTGGCGGTGGTGGCGCTGGCGTGGGGCGTGGGCATGGCCGAGGAAAGGCCCGAGCCGACCAACGCCATCAAGGGCTACACCAATACCCCGGTGCTTCCGGGGACCAAGTGGCACGTCCACGACCCGAACCGCCCGCAGCCGAAGTACGTTCAGCCGAAATATGACGGCAAGCCCGTGCCCGCACCGGCCGGCGCGAAAGTGCTGTTCGACGGCAAGAGCCTCGACAAGTGGCGCAACAAGCAGTGGAAGCTCGTCGACGGGGCGATGCAGGTGACCAAGAAGAGCCAGGTCAGCGTCGAGCAGTTCGGCGACATGCATCTTCACGTCGAGTGGCTGGTCCCCGAGGGCCTGCCCGGCGGATGCCAGAAGCAGGGCAACAGCGGCGTGTACGTGATGGCCAAGTACGAGATCCAGGTCCTGAACTGCTACAACAACCGCACGTATCCTGACGGCATGACCGGGGCGATGTACGGGCAGTATCCGCCGATGGTCAACGCCTGTCGCAAACCGGGCCAGTGGCAGGCCTACGACATCCACTTCAAGGCCCCGGTGTTCAAGGACGGCAAGCTCGTCAGCGGCGCCTACGTGACGGTGTATCTCAACGGCGTGCTGATCCACGACAACGCGATGTACCAGGGCCCGTCGGTCTGGCGCAGGCTGGCCAAGTACACCCCTCACCCGCCCAAGGGCCCGATCTCGCTGCAGGCCCACGGCAGCCCGGTCAGGTATCGCAACATCTGGGTCGCCCCGCTGACGAAGAAGCTCGGCCCCGGCGCGCCGAAGTCCGGGAAGTAGGCGGCGCGGGGTGACGGGCAGGGCGTACAATTCGTTGCACGCGGGATGAACAGGCAATCCGTTCCGCGTGCAACGAGTTGCACGCCCTACCGACGGGTTGAGTAGTTGACCCGTTGATCGCAGAGATCGGGCTGGTCGCTTCAGCGATCCAGCAGGGGTTGTCTGTGCGCGGGATCGCCCCCCCCTCGTTCCGCGCTAACCAATCCCCCGATGCATTCGCCTCACGTTTACGGTACAATGGATGACATGAAAACCGCAGCGATCTTCGTGCTTCTCGTGCTTTCGGTATCCCTGTCATCCGCCCAGGCCGCGGCGTCGGCCAAGCCGCTTCGGGTCCTGTTCGTGGGCAACAGCTACACGTACGTCAACGACCTGCCGGCGATGATCCAGGCGATGGCGGCTGCCGACCGCCGAGCGAGGCCGATCACCATCGACCGCGTGCTGGCCGGCGGGGCGCAGTTGCAGTGGCACTGGACGGGCAAGGGACGCGGGGGCAAGCCCGTGCGCTCCTGCGCGCGGACGGTCATCGAGAAGGGCGCCTTCGACGTCGTGATCATCCAGGAGCAAAGCCAGATGCCCGCGGTGGCCCCCGACGTGACGGTCAAGTACGCCGCGCTGCTGTGCGGTGCGGCCCGGGCGCGCGGGGCGATGCCCGTGATGTTCATGACCTGGGCCAGGCGCGGCGACATGGCCGATCCGCGCGGCGGGGGGAGGCCGGCCATGTCGCCGAAAGTGATGCAGGCGGCGCTGGCCCAGGCGTATACCCGGGCCGGCAAGACGGGGCAGGCCGACGTGGCCCCGGTGGGACTGGCGTGGGCAGCGGTTCGCAAGGCCAAGCCCGACCTGGCCCTGCACTCCCGCGACGGCAGCCATCCCGGCAAGGCGGGGACGTACCTTGCGGCCTGCGTTTTTCATGCCGTGCTGACCGGGCGAAGCCCCGTGGGCCTGCCCGCGAAGCTCACGGCCGAAGGCAAGGGCAAGACGCGGACGCTGGCGGCGATCCCCCCCGCAACCGCTGTGATGCTTCAGAAGAGCGCCTGGGAGACCGTGCAGGCCTTTCGCGCGGATTATCCCAAGCCGAAAGCGCCTGCCAAGCCGACAGGATAATGTAGGCCGCGCGGGCGCGCGGCACGTGTGAGACGACAGAGCCGTGACCACTGGGCACATCGCCAATTCGACGGACCGACCTCCGCGGCGGGCCTTCACGCTGCTGGAACTGCTGGTCGTCATCGCCATCATCTCGCTGCTGGCGGCGATGCTGGCCCCCATGTTGACCCACCTCAAGACGTATGCGAAGGAGACCATCTGCGCCTCGGACATCGGCCAACTCGTCGAGGCCACGCTGGCTTACGGCACGGACAACAAGGGCTGGACGCCCGACTTCTCGCTGAATCCCGAGACCGGCCGCGTACTGGGCGCCGCGCCGTACTGGACCTGGCCGCACTGGCGGCGCCGCTTCGAGGGCCAATACGGCATCACTCACCGCCAGTGGTACAGCCTGTCGAATCCCAAGTGGGGGCTCGACCGGTTCTACTACTGGGGCTGGAACGGCTCGGACCCCGACACCGCCACGTATATGGTCATGGGGCGGTTCTACTTCGGCTCGAAGACCAAGATGAGTTCCGACGCCGTGCGGAACGCCCTGCCCGGCGGGCCTTACGATCCGGGCATCTCCCTGTTTCCAACGCACATCTGGCGCGACTCGACGTTCAAGATGCTCTGGACGGACCTGAATCGCCAGTGGCCCTCCGGCCCGATGGACTACTGGGTCACCCCGGGCGACCCCAACCGCTGGGGCGCCAACCACCTGTACTACCTCGGCGACCCGGCGCTGGGCTATTGGCCCGAAGGCTCGCACGTGGGCAATATCGACGGCAGCGTGACCTGGACCGACGGGGCCGAGATTGAACACCGCATCACCATCAACGGCGCGGAGATGTATTGGTGAAACGGGTCGAGGCCCAAGGTTGAACGTTGAAGGTCAGGACGTGCACCGGAGCGTCGTACAGGGCCAAGTCCGGCCAGACCCCTCAGGCCGCCTTCCGGAGGCGAAACCGACCCGTGACCCTCCGAACGGTCCGATCGTCGCTTAGGCCGCGGCCTCGGGCGTGCTGGAGGGTCTGGCTGAGCACTGCATAGGGCGGGTGCCATGGGCTGACGCGAAGCGGCAACCACGCCGAGCGCAACAGGGCCGGTGCCGTGGGCTGCGGAGCGCGGCGGAGCAACCACGCGGAGCCCTG
>CAZVEV010000294.1:0-7636 GCA_964625865.1 uncultured Planctomycetaceae bacterium
ATCATCCTGCTCCTTCTCACAAAGTACCGGATCACTTGATTCAGCTATCATCTGCCGCACCCGTAGGGCAAGAGCCAAACGCCAAGCGCCCTGTGAGCACGTCAAATACCGTCCAATCGAGATGAGCAGTCTCGGGCGTGTAAACACGCCAAGCCGCGGCCCTCCCGCCGCTTGAGTATGTAAACTCACTATAACCATACCACATCTCCGGGAGAACGCAAGGGAAAAATCGGGCGAAAGGGCGGTTTTTCTCGGGGAATATTGGACGGGTAGCTGCGGGTATCCGGACGGGCGGCGGGTATCCATCGCATGCGCTGGCCGGTATACTCACCGTCAGCAGATCGGCATGACATGCACGGGAGATTCGACATGGACGACTACACGTATCGGGTGTTCGTGAGCTACTCACGCGATGACGCGGCCAAGGCCGACATCGTGCGGGAGCACCTGAAGACGATCAACGCCCAGCCCATGTCAGACGTGAACCTGCCCCCCGGGGCCCCGTATGCCACGGAGATCAAGCGACGAATCTCGTGTGCGCACGTCTTCATTCCGCTGATGACGGCCGCCTCAAAGGACAGGCCCTGGGTCCACCAGGAGATCGGCTATGCCATGGGCATGGGCGTTCCGATCATGCCGCTGGCGCTGGACGAACTTCCGAAAGGGATGGCCGAGCACATCCATGCGATGAGCGTCAGGGCGGACCTGAGCGACCTGGCTGAGCGTCTCGACCGTCGCCGGTTGGACTTTGTGGTTCGCCAGTCGCAGGAAGCGGGGCTGGCGCGGTTTGAGACGGCCCGCAAGATCACGCAGCGGACGCGCACGCTGGTGACTCATTCACGCGACGTCCTGGATTCCCACGGGGCGGTCAGGATCCGCCAGTCGTCGGCATTCAGTTCGTTCTCTCTGCCCGCACGCGGGCCGAAGCATGCGACGTGGCAACGCAGAAACCCTGCCATGGACTCCGAGATGGGGCGGCTGCTCCGCGATGAACGGCGGGCCATGGAGGACCATGCCCGCCAGGCCGGCTGCGACCTGGTGTTGGATCCGTACGTCATGCTCCGCCCGCCGGGACCGGACCACGAGGGGCCGATCGGCTCGGACGCGCTGGCGGTGCGGCTGGAGGTCCTGCTGGAGTTCCTCGAGAGCATGGACGACCAGATGGTCCGCGTCGTGATCCGCCGGGGAGGGCTGCGGGGCAGCCTGGTGCTTGTCGGCGACCTGTTCCTCGCCGAGGCCGTCGCTCCCTACTACGGCGGCGGGTATCGTCAGACGACGTTCACGTGGCACGCGCCGACAGTCCTGGCGCGGATGCGGGAGTTCGACGACGACTTCGAGGACTTCATCGACGAAGCGGACCTCAGCGGGCGGTCCTCGCGCCAGGCGGCCATCGACGAACTGCGCGACCTCCTGCGAACGTGCAATCAGGCCCCGCCTCTGCCCGGCCCGGACGGTGGCGGACCCGCCACGACGGGCCGGACAACCGTCTGACGCGCCCTGGTCTGTGACGGCGCATCATCGGTCGGTCCAGCCCCGGACATCTCGACCCAGCAGGGAGTACGACGGCTGGGACGTCATTCCGCGGTCCGCGCCAGTATGATCGCACACCTGCGCCACTTGGCCATGAACGCCTCATGCGTGTACGTGCGGCGTCCCCTCACGGGATCGCCAAGGACCACTTTGTCCTCCGTGACGCTGAGCACGGCGACGTAATGGTCGACCATGAAGCCGGCCTTGATGACCGCGATGAACGGAGTGTGGCCCCGGAGTTCGGCTATCGTGTCGTGGTAGACGGTACGGCAGGGGACGCCGTATTCGTCGCCGATGGCCCCGCAGAGGGCGTCGGCGGGGGTCCCGGCGAACGGCGTGGTGTGTGCGCGGATGGCCAGGGCCCCTTCCTCGGCCTGCACGCCGGCATGGCGGAGCACGGTGACCGCAGCCGCCGGGCCGCACGTGTACCCGTTGCTCTGGATGCAGATGCCGTTGCCGTCGATGGTGGTCTCCAGCCTCGACAGGCCGGCGTACGAAAAGGCCGGCGCCAGAAACGGCAGGACGGAGAAGTAGACCGCAAAGAGCACCATGAAGATCGAAACCGCCACCCGCTGGCGCCGCTGGGGAAGCCGCACCAGCGGGATCGTCAGCAGGGCCGTGCAGATCACCGCCATCGCCGCAAACTCCGTCCGCCCGGCCATCAGCCAACTGAACGGGAAGACCGCCTCGATGCGGGGAGCCCACCTGGGGGCCGCGATGGCGGCGGCGAGCAGCAGCCCGACAGTGTATCCGATGGTCCACGCCCGGTTCTTGAGCCGAGAGAACCACCGCCCAAGAAAGACCCCCGCCCCCGCCAACAGAACCACCCCCACGCTCTGACCCAATGAAAGCAGTATGTAGTGCATGGCGATCTCTGAACTCACCGTCTGCCGTTCGGGCCCTCTGGCGCCGCATCGGCATCCTGCGGTATTGTACGCACGGATTGCGCCGGAACCACGCCGTTTTCCCGGGCTTACGCATCCAGGGCGCAAAACAAGACGGAATACAGATCAAAACAACAGAAGAAACACCCAGCGGCTTAGCCGCAGATGTCGCAGCCCGGCCGCTGGCCGGAACCCAATGCCTGTCTTCAGGTCGTCTTCAACACAGAGGCACAGAGAACAGAAGAGAAGAAGAGCACATGGCGACCTGCGCATTATCCGGATGAGCCCAAAAGGGTAACCGTCCGATTAAACCCAAACCCCGTCCGATTTGACCCGTTCCGACTCCACCTTTTTCGCTCCGTATTACGGAAACGTGATATCCAAGACTGTCTGGCGGTCGTCCACGATGATCACGTTTTCCTTGACTATTCTCTTTCCCTCAAACGTGAAGCGGACCGTGTAGGTTCCGGGCAGCAATAGCCGGTAGTAGCGTCCGAAGGTGGTGTCGCTCATGTAGGGCCTGCGAAGATTGGCCGGTCTGTCGATCCCGTCCACGTCCACGACCGCAGATACCGGCTTGCCGTTTCGCCTCACGTGCCCGGTGAGCGTTGAGGTGTGGACCCGGCTGATCATGATCATGATGCCGGGAAGAGTCTTCCGACAGAGGCGTCCGAGCTGCCCGGCCGAAGGCGCGTGGGACGTTCCCAGTTCCAGCCCATAGTAGAACGTTCCGTACCGCCCGTACCAGTAGTCTGCCCCTCCCCCCGGGACCGTTCGACGCAAATACTCGGTTAGTTGCAGCGCCCTGTACCCGGAGGTCTTCGCCATTCTATCGGCCAGGTCCTTCATCGCATCCCAGTCGGCTGGTTTCTTGCGGGTGTGGGCCCAGGGAAGGAGGTAGGCCCGCCCGTAAGTGTGGAGATCGATTCCGGCCACGACGTGATCGCGGCGGAGATGAAAATTCTTGATCAGGTTTTGTAACTCTATTTGGACCCCGTCCAGATCGTCGCTTGTCCAATCGGTGGGGAAGTTCCGATTCAGATCGACCCGGTTGGCGTTGTTATGGGAGTTGTTGGCCTTATAGCCTGCCGGATTGAGAATCGGGATCACCCAGATCTGTGTCTTGTCGATCAGGGCGCGGCGGGACTCCTCCGAAAGAAGCCGCCGGATCGTGAAGAGCGCCATTTCCGACGCAACGCGCTCGTTGCCGTGGATACCTCCTGTCAGGAGTACGTTGGGCTCGTCCTCTTCTTTTTCAACATGGTCAGATATCTTAAACGCCCACACGCGCGTGCGCCCGTCCGAGCTGACCCCCAAGTCATGCAGCTTCCCTGTTTTCGGATGGGCCTTCTCCAACCGGCGCAATTCGCTCAACAGGGAATCATAGGTGTGATACGAGGGGGCTTCAGCCGCGCAAACCCGGAAGCTCCCTATCGCCGAAAGCGAAAAGAAGAGCATTATGAAAAGATGAGACCTCGTCAGCGTGCCGACCGAGCGGCGAGGCGCGATCACACTCCATTGTCCATCATCTTTCATCTTTGTCGCCTGACGTATCCAGATCACCGGGCGCTGAGTTTACTTACCATCATCATGCCGCATCTCAATCAGCTTCAGGGTCTCCCGCTCCTCCTTCGCGGTGAGGTCAATGGGGCTCCTTGTTTTCAGGTCGACAATGGTAATACCGAACCGTGTGATTCTATTCCAGGAGAGCTTCTTGTTCTTCTTGGGATCACCTCTGAAGTCCTGCCTGCCGACAATCACAGTCTTGATCCCGGTTCCGCTGACCTTGGCGGCATAACTGAACGTGCCAAGATCCTTCCCCGCTCCCAGGAATCGGCTTTCCACATTCAGGCGCAGGGAGAGAGTCCGCCCCTTCGGATCGATGGCAATGCAGAGCTTCTTGTTGTCATTCAAGTCAATCCGGGGACTCCGGAACTTGTAGGTCCTGATGGTCCGACCGCCCCTCGAAGCCCAGTCCTGCAAACCGTTCTTGAAGTCATCAATGACGCTCTGCGTGTTTTTCAGGGCCGCCAGCGCCTTCAGGTCGACACGCTCGGGCACGACCGACTGCAGCAGCGAATTGACGGTGAGAGTTGAGGTCTTCCCGTACATCGTATCGGTCTCTCTGTCCAGTTTATACCGGCAGAGGGCAAACACATATAGAGGAAGATCCTTGTAAACCTCCAGTTCCACCGTCCAGTTTCCGCCGGCCGAGCCCTTCCGCGCCTCGGCGCGGTTCCAGAAGCGGGTGCAGGCATTGGGGTCGTAGCTGTAATAGATCTCCGTATCAAGCAGCCGGTTGTGGCGGTCGGCGGGAGTTACGGTAAAGGTCGCCCTCTGCCCCTGGACAACTAATGTAGAGGGCGGCGTTACAGGAATCTTCTGATCGATACGCTTCAGGTGCAGAGTGAACCACTTGTCGAGGAGAACCCACTGCTCCTTTCCGGGACCGTGGTTCTCATGAATATTGGTAGTCACCCGCCAGGCCTTGTGTTTCAACAGCGCCATTGCCTTATAAATACGGTCAAGGGCCGAGTGGAAATCATTGCTGGAACTGATGAACATAACCGGGCATTTCACCAGCGGCCAGTACGAACATGGATCCATGGTGTTCTTATATAACCCGACGTCTTCCCTGTAATGCCCGGCCAGGCCGGTTCCCGGATATCCGGGGAAATCCACATGCTTGAATGCCGAACCGCCGACAAACGGCACAACGGCTTTCAGCCGGGAGTCTATCGCCGTCAGCGCCGTAATCATCCCGCCCATCGAGAATCCGGAAAAGCCGATCCTGTCGGCATTGACTTCAGCCTGCCGCTCCAGGAAGGTGATCGCTCGCCTTGCAGCCACCGCCAGAAGGAACCAGTTGTTGTTTCGCGGACTGACAACCGGGTCGATCGTGAATTCATCCGGCTTAAGCGAGCGTTTCCACTGCTTTCTCAGAGCCTTGGAGTAGAAACGGGGCCCCTGGGTCGGGTCGACCTTTCCCCAGTCGGTATTCTGGGCAATGTCCTTTTCCATGGGCCTGCCGAGCCAGTTGATATCTAACACGGCAAACCCCTGCCTGGCGAAGTAGAGTCCCCGCTGTCTGTCGGCTCTCTGCCCACCCCCATGGCTCCAGACGAAAGCGGGGTTCTTCTTTCCGTTGTCGGGGAAGCTGTAGTAGGCGGCGATCCTGGCGTCGGTCCCCCTGAACGTGCCGACCTTGAAGGTGACATACCGCGAGACCACCCCGCCGTCCTTCCATTCCTTGATGACCTTGACCTCCAGGTCCTCTTTGCGGGGATCATAATCCTTCCAGAGACCGGTCACACTCTGCGGCACGTCGCCGGCCTTGTATGGCGTAAAGGTGTCCGCCCCCCAGACCTGAATATTGAGGATCATCACTGCCGCAATCGCGGCAAGAAGCATTTGTCTCATTTTCACTATAGGCGTTCTCTTCTGTGTGAACTTGCGTAGTCTTCGACGGCTTCGTCCCCTATTTCGTGGTACGTCTGTGGTGTAGTTGCGGCTTTGCCGCTATGCGCGTCTGCGACGTCGCAGGCCCAGCAGGCCGACCGCGGCCAGGGCGAGGGTGGCCGGCTCGGGGATTACGGTAAACTCAACCAGGAGTTCGGGTCGCAAACCGGCGGTGGCAAATGTCTCGTCGTAAATACGGATGAACTTGGCGCCGGATGTCGCGTCGCCCTTCAGCAGCAATCGCAACGTGTTGTCGCCCGCGGCGAGGGCGTTTTCGACGGCCGTCTGGAACGCCGCGCTGTCAGCAAATGTCAGCGTATCACCGAGGAGGACGGCCGACGGATTCGCTACGGCGAGGCTCGAAAGTGTTGTTCCCAGCGTGCCTCCCGCCGTGGTATCGCCGGTTCCGGCACTGCCGTCGCCGTCGGGATCGTTCCAGGTCGCATCCGCCTCATCGAACGCGAAGTCATATTCGTGGAGATCCAGGTTCAGCGTCGTTGTGCCCTGGTTTTCACCACGCGACGTCAACACAAGCTGAACCGAATCGATCGTGAAAGGGCTGCCCGCGGCGATGGTTTCGATCTGGGTGAGCTCAAACTCGAACATGGGTCTCATCTCGGTACCCGAAAACCCGACGATGACTTCGTCTTGTGGATCGTCGTCCTTGGGTGAATCCGCATGACTGCCGCTGCGGATGTAGGTGTTGTCGGCGACATAAGCTTCGCTCGGGCTGACGCCCTCCTGGAAGCTGATGGTCACACTGCCGCCGGTGTCGGCAACGTCGGCAAAGGCCGTGCCCAGGCGAATTTCGTCTCCCCACGCACGCGAAGCCTGATTCGTGTTACCCTGCGTCTGCTGAACAACAAACCGACCGAGATCGCCGACCCCGGAGAACGTTTCGACCGATTGTCCCGTCAAGACCTGGCTCAACGATACACCGTCCGCGGCGGTCCAGGCGTTGAGGGTCTCCGCGCCGCCGGTATCGGCCTGAAGTTCGAGGGCGATCATGTAATTCGTGTCGGTGCTCGCCGGGCCGAGATCAAAGACCTGGCCGCCGCCGAAAGCGGTCAATCGCAGTCCGCCGAGGCCGTCATTGCGACGTATGCCCAGATGGAGACCTGAGTCAATGTTGATGGTGCTCTGCCCAAACGAGGCGCCTTCGTCGAGGAACCCCATCGAGAAGTAGTCGAGGTCTACGGTGAATGGATTGGCGGAGTTGGCCCGTACCAAGCCGCTCAAGTAGTAAGCGGAGACAAGCGGGACCACGGCGCTGACGTCACGGTGGGCGTTTCGGGGATGGGACACCTTGAAGTTCACGGCGCCGGCCCTTTCGACGCCGGCGAGGCTACTGTGCGTCAGCCCGCCCGAATCCGCAGACAGGACGTCATCGTCGACAACAATCGTCCCTGTGTTGGATGACCACGCCGTGCTGAACCCCGTCGTTCCGGCCACGGCGTTCTGCCCATTGAGACCCCCCTCGGTGTAACTACCGCCGGTCAGTGTGGTCCAAAATGAATCGGAAGCGATCAGGGCAGCCTCTGTCGTCTGCACCGAGGCGAGCAGCGTCGCAAAGAGAACGAGAGGAACAAGGAAGCAAGGAAGAACTCTCATGATCTGTACTCCGTCTGAAACGGCTGATTGATAGGGAATCTCCCGCGTGACCGTGCGTCGGTGGCCCCTGCGTCGCTCTGCGAGCTGTGCAGGGCAGGCCGGGGGTGAGGGGTTTGCCGAGAGGCCGAGCGTTCGACGCTCGCTTGATCCTC
>CAZVEV010000295.1:0-7585 GCA_964625865.1 uncultured Planctomycetaceae bacterium
TGCCGCGCAAGGTCCCGCCGATTATCCCGTCGCTCCTGCCGGAAAAGCCGGCCGACAACACCGGCACGCTGATCGTCCAGAACGTCTACCTCACGCGGAACGATCCCGAAGGCCTCATCAAGCCAGGCGACATCAAGGCCCTCCGCATCAACGAGATCATTCCCCAGGCGAGGCCCGGCGCGACGGCGGCCGGCTCGCGAGAGGACTTCGCGCGGAGGATCCTCGGCACCGTGCCGGTCAACCCCGACGGATCGGCCATCTTCAAAGTGCCCGCCAAGACCGCGATCCACATTCAGGCACTCGACGCCAACGGGATGGCCCTGCTGACCGAGCGGAGCCTGTTCCACCTCATGCCCGGCGAGGTCCGCAGTTGCGTGGGGTGTCACGAGAAGGTCGGCACGGCCCCGCTGGCGCAGTTCGCGGCGCGGGGTCAGCAGCCGCGTGAGCTTACACCCCCGGTCGGGCCGAGGTATCCGGGCGGCCTCAGCTTCCACCGAACGGTCCAGCCCGTGCTCGACCGCTACTGCATCCGCTGCCACGGGCTGGGCAAGACCGAGGGCAAGGTGAATCTGCTGAGCAACTACGGCCGCGACAGCAGGATCAACGGCATGCCCGTGAAACCCCGATTCGACAACACCGACGCGTACTCGTCGCTGACGACGCGCCCGGGTCTGATAAAAATGGCGTTGCGAAAGGGCAACGGCGGGGTCGACAGCGAAACGGTCAACAGCCGCCCGAAGGACTACTTCGCCCACGCGAGCAAGCTGGCGCCGATGCTGATGAAGGGGCATGGCAAAGCCAAGCTCAAACTCGACCCCGTCAGCTTCCAGCGCATCGTCGACTGGCTGGACATGAACGCAATTCGCTACGGTGATTACCGCGGCGGCCATACGTCAGGACGCCGGCTCAGCAAGCCCGGCGAAAAGGCCCTGCGTGCGTACATCGCCGAGCACTTCGGCGCCAAACTCGCCGCCCAGCCGATCCAGGCCCTGGTCAACGTCTCGCAGATCGACGAAAGCCGGATCCTCAAGGCCCCCCTGCCGGTCTCCGCCGGCGGCTGGGGCCAGATCGCCAACGGCTGGAAGACCACCGACGACCTGCGATACAAAAAGATGCTCGCCCTGATCAAGGCGGCGCTGTAACAAGCCATTTCCGATGTTGCGTGTCACGGGCATCTTGCCCGTGAAACCGACGACAAATGAACCGTTTTCGACGCCTCCAGACACGGGCAAGATGCCCGTGGCACGTCTTGCGACAACACCGCAAATCGCTCGCAACACGTCTCTCAGCGATAGAAGTCCACCCACTGGATCCGGATGGTCTCCGACGTGCTGTCCAGCAGCGCCTCGGGCAGTGCGACATCGATCGGCTTGCCCTTGGTCACCTCCGAATGCCGCACGGAATGCGTGAACTTCCGCGTCCCGTCGGTGGCGCTGAAGCCCTCGAGGGCCTTGGTGTGCAATCGCAGGAC
The DNA here is from genome assembly GCA_964625865.1 of uncultured Planctomycetaceae bacterium. GTDB lineage: Bacteria > Planctomycetota > Phycisphaerae > SM23-33 > SM23-33 > CAZVEV01. The sequence continues at coordinate 1,472 of CAZVEV010000295.1, forward strand.
GACCCGCTCGGGCCAGTCCTTGCCCACGCGCCTGATCTCCGCCCGCCCGATGCCGAACGTGCTGCGAATCCCGATGACCGTCGCGGCCCCGTCAGCGGCCACCGTCGCCGCGTCCCCGCCCTTCCGCGGCCCGGTCAGGATCACTTTGACCTTTGCTGCAGTCGCCGCCTTGCCCGCGGCAGCTTGCTTCTTGGCGTTATACGCAGACCAGAGGTCCGCCAGCATCGTGTTGTCGAATTCGCCGGCGCCGACGACGAGGCGGAACTTCAGCACGAGGGGCTTGTCCGTGCTCAACGTGTACTTCGTCCCCTTGGAGGGGAAGGTCGGCTGGAGCCAGTCGATCTTCGGGTACGGCTGCCAGTCGCCCGGATACTCCGGATTCGACGCGTGCTGCAATATCGTAATGCCCACCGGCGTCTGGCCCTTGGGCGGGACGCCGACGATCTGCGCCCACGCCCGGCGCACCGCCGTGCCGACCGGGTCGGTGTGGAAGGCGATCTTCTGGCCCGTTCGCGACGAGCAGCGGAGGTTGAGCCCGCCATAGGCCTTCTGCCCGCGGCGCGCGACCGACACGCCCTTGACCAGCGCCAGGAAGCGGAACTCGAAGTCCACGCACCGCCCGCCGGGCCCGGCCGCGTAGGCGCGGATGATCGCGGTTTCCTTGACGATGGGCTCGGCGTCGCCCCACTTCCACTGGTTGACGGCCTCCAGTTGGGCGAAGACCGCTCCGCGCTGGACCGGCGCCATGCCCACCGGGCGGGCGAAAACGCCCTGCAGCGCGTGCAGGTCGCGCTTGGAGCCCTTGTAGTACACCTCGGGCCAGGCCCAGTAGATCCCCCGGTGGTGCGGGTGGTCGGGCGAGAAGTCCTTGGTCAGTTCCTCGCCGCCGGGCCCGTACAGCGGATGCACGTAGTTGCTGCGTGCGACAGCGTACTTGCCCTTGACGCCCGGGGGCACCGGTACCGTGCCGAAGTTGTACCGCAGCACGGGCGCCTTGCCGTCGAGGACCGTGTAGGTTCCCGCACTCTTGTCGTGACTGACCGTCAGTAGCGGCGCGGAGGCCTTCAGGATTGCCATCAGCTTGAACCGCCGCTTGCCCGCGGGCCCGGGCGGCATGAGCCAGTGCAGCGTCCCGCCGCCGGTTCCGGGCGCACCGGGGGAAAACTGCGCGGGGATCAGTTTCTGTCGCTCCGGCGCAAGGCTCATGTCGAGCAGGCCGAGCCTGCCCTCGCGCGCCGCGGTCGCCATAGCGGCGTCGGTCAGCGAGACGCTCGCGGATACGGGCGAACCCGTTCGCCCCATCGCCCCGCCGGAATCGTCGACTGTGACGACGGTCTGCGCCACCCCCGCTGACCCCGCACAGAGCAGCGTTGCGACGATCGCCGACAGAACCCTCCCCACCATGCCCCGACGCCTGAATGTGTGGATCGCAGTCATGCGGTCATGGTATCCCGCCGACCCTGGGATCACAATCGGCGATTGTCGCGGTCTGCGCGAGAGACGGGGTGCGTATTCGGAAGACGCCAAGAAGCAAGCTGCATCGCGCGGGCGCAGGGGAAATCGAGGAGGCGATCTTGAGGCGTCGGCGCGAGAGACTCCTGCGTATTCGGAAGACGCGCCCCGTCTCGCGCGCAAACGCCTGAGAAGCAAGCTGCAACGTAAAGTCCCTCGCGAGATGTCACAGGGGGTCCCGCGCGCAGACGACGCAAGAGCGTCCTTCCGCCTTTCCACGCACCGCGCGGCGCAGCTTGCTTCTTGGCGTCTTTCGAACGCGCATCACTATCCGCGCGCGGACGACGCAAGAGCGGCTCACCGCTTCGATGCCGCGGCGCTCTTGTCGCGGACGTCGTAACAGTACAGTTGTTCGTCGTAGCGCAGATACAGCTTGCCGCCGATGACCACCGGGTGGGCCCAACTGGGCCCGGCCCCGTGCACGCGGAACGTGCCGGTCTGCGTGTAGCCTTCCGGCGAGGCCTTGACCAGCGCCACGGCGCCGCGTTTCTCGGCGTAGAGGTACAGCATGCCGTCGGCATAGCAGATCGACCCGCGCCCGATGCCGCGCTCGGTCCACTTGGTCTCGCCCGTCTTCAGGTCGATGCACGCCCAGCCGCTGCCGTCGTTGCCGTAAATGTAGCGCCCCACGATGACATACCCCCCGTGCTTGCAGTCCATGTCGCGGGTGCGCCAGATCTCCTCGCCGATCATGCCCGCCAGGCCCAGCTCGATCGACAGACAGATCCCGCCCTTGCCGTACCCCGTCGCCCAGAAGACCTTGCCGTCTTCAAACGCGGGCGTGGGGCAGTTGGCCGTGTTGCCCGACGCGAACGTCTTGGTCCACTTCAGCTTGCCGGTCTTGGCGTCGACGCAGATCAGGCCCTTGTGCGTACCGTTGATGATGATCTCATGCCCGCGATGCTTGACGGTGATCGGCGAGCTGTATTGCGCCCCGCCGAACGGAGGCGACTGCCACACCGTCTTGCCCGTCGTCTTGTCCAGCGCCACGATACAGCTCTTGCCCCCCGGCGTGACGACGGCAAGGTCGCCGGTGATCAGGACCGATTCGGCGAACCCCCAGCCCGGCGTGCGCCCGCCGAACTCGCTGAGCTTCCGCGTCCAGACGACCTTGCCGTTTCTGGACTCGTAGCAGCCCACCAGCCCGTTGCCGGACTCGAGATACAGCCTGTTCTGGTCGTACGTGGGCGTCGCCCGCGAGCCACCGTAGCTCTTGATGAAGCCGGGTCCGATCTTGACCCGCCACCGCTCCTCGCCGCCGTCGGCGAAGCGGAACATGTGAAGCGTCTTGCCGATGATGCCCGTGGTGTAGATGCTCTTGCCCACCACCGCGACGTTCGAATACCCATGCCCGAGCCCCGAGATGGACCACAGCCGCTTGGGCCCGCCCTCGGGCCAGGCCTTCAGCAGACCCGTGTCCGGACTCTTGCCGTCCCGGCTCGCCCCGCGCCATCCGGGCCAGTTCGCCAGGGGGCCGGTCTTGTCGACCTTCGGAGGCCCGGGCAGCAGGTCCCCCGCCGCCAGGACGGTCACCGCGCAAACGACGCCCACACACACCGCTACCACCATCGTCCTGCTCATTGTGTCACCTCGATATCGCATCGTACCAACTCTTAATGATACCTCGCTGCGTCGCTTCGCGCCAATGACGATCGCGGTGAGGGGGGGGCGTTGGAAGACGCCAAGAAGCAAGCGGCGTCGAGCGGGCGCGTGGGTAATCGATGGGGCGCTCTTGCGTCGTCTCCGCGCGAATTGCCCTGTAACATCGTGCGGAGGACTTGACGATGCCGCTTGCTTCTTGGCGGGACCGATCCATTGCGGTAGTGTCTGTGTCGAGGTCGGAGGTCTCGCGCGAAGGATTACCATGAGACAGTGTTGGTTTACAGTGTGGGTGGGTGTCCTGGGGGCGGTCTGCTGTGCCGCCGCCGCGGAGGTCAAACCGCTGAAGTTCCGCACGTCCGCCCAGAAGGAGGTAGCCCCGCCGGCCGAGATCGTCGACGGGCGATGGATTGTGATCGGCAACAGTCAGAAGGCGGGGGGACGCGTCGTTCGCGACACGGACAACCCGCACAAGGGACGCCCCGTCTATCGGTTCGAGGCGGCCGACGAGAAAGTCAACCGTATCGAGTTCTCCGAGGCCTACGGCTCGGCCGAGAACCTCAAGGGCCTGTCCGAGAAGGAGATTGCGGACCTGCTGGCCATCAAGGACGCCTACGCCCGCGCAGATGCCGGACGGTACGGCGATACGGTGACCTACGAGTGGTCCACCCGCTTCCCACGGAAGCTGGACGCCGCCAGTCGGGCGATCTTCGCCCAATGGCACGGCCGCCCGGACCGCACGCTGGTGCACGACGGGGCGGCGCTGCGCCACTGGACGATCAAGGAGTTCGTCCAGTTGATCCGGACCGTGGAGTTTCGGGATGGCGGATGGGGATACGACCGATCCACGGGAGCCAGGTCGCGCTACCGCGTCGACGGGGCCGCCGGGGGACCGATCGGGGCGTTCAAGATCGGCCAGGGATACATGGTCCTGCTGGCCCGATCCGATGCGTCGCGACTGTCGACGAGCGACGTGAAGCTCAAGCCGAAGCCCACGCGCGCGATCGGCTGCCGCATGAGCAAGGGCCACAAGGAAGCGTCGCTCGTCTGGAAGTTGCCCCTGGCCCGCGTGCCGATAAACGAGTGGATCGCGTTCAAGGTGCGGATCCGGTACTCGCGATACGCTCCCGACGCCGACAAGGTACTCTCGCCCGGGGCGGTGGAGGTCTGGATGAACGGGACGAAGGTCGCCTCATGGCGCGGGAATGTCGGAAAGAACGACGCGCTGGGCCCGTACTTCAAGTGGGGCATCTACAAGCCCGGCCCCGGCGGATTCCGCGTGGACCACGCGGCATACCGGCGAACGATCCAGCGTGCAGGCAAGCCGTCCCCTTCCGGGCGATGATCACCCCGCCCGTGTCGCGGCGCCGATGAGGTTTCGCTGTACTTCCTGCCACGCGCCCGTAGACTGAAGCGGGCACAAGCACCACGAAAGGGGCGTGACCGATGAATCAGGATCCTTACACCGGCGGAGTTTCCGGCGAACCGATTCCCCCGCCGCTCAGGCCGGCGAACGAGAAAGACAAGTCATCGAAGTGGAGCACAGTGCTCTGGGTGATTCTTGTCGTCGCAGCCGCCGCGTTCCTGAAAGGGGTCATCCTGGACTCTGAGGACCACGACCTGCCCCCGCGCCGGGAGCAAAGCAGGGAGGATAAGTACCGCGAGGTCTCCAACGCGTTTGTCGGCAAGGGCGCCAGACCCACCGAAGCCCAGGCCCGGGAGATCGAGGACACCCTGATGCGCCTGTCACGACACGTGCGGACCGGTGAGATAGACGGCATCGTCAACGCGTTTGACTTTCGCCGGATGCTGCAGGAGTACGGTCGAGTGACAGGAAGGCGTTCGACCGAGAGTCCAAGGTCATTAGCCGCTGGGTTTCGGAGTGGACTCCAGTCGGGGTTGCGCGATTTTGCGACTGGATTCTCCTGGGACCGTATCGAGGTCCGATGTATTCGCCAGACGGACCAACCCGACGAAATCGTAGCCTACGCAAGGCACTGGAGTGAGCATAGCCTCGCCTGCATGCGTTGGTGGCTGAAACGATCTGACGAGGGGGAATGGCGTGTTTATGACTGGGAGGATCTTGACGGCGCCATGCGCCAGTCGACCATCATGGTCTCATTCTTTGGCTCGGCACGGTCAGCAGGCGATACCCGCAAAGCTCTCAAGAAGCTGAGAGAGTATGTGGCGGTCGCTTTGGCTTTTCAAAACGAGCATCCTGAGCAGGCTGAGTTGGCGCTGGCCAAGTTCCTCAAACGCGACTTGCCAAGACAGTTGGAGTTTGGCCTGCTGATGATGACTGCGGCGACAAAACTGGAACTGGACAAGCCCAAGGAGGCTCTGGAGATCTGCAGCGAAGTCTTAGGGCGCGGTGCAGACATGCCCATCTTGTTCCTCTTGCGGGCTCAAGCCTACAATGAGCTTTGGAGACACACCGAGGCGCTGGCGGACGTTCACAAGTATCAGGCAATCCTCGGAACTACTGCCGCTTCGTGTCGAGTATTGGGCGATACATTGCTGGCACTGGAGAAGAACACCGAGGCTGTCAGAGCCTTCAAGGAAGGTCTCGAAGATGATCCGGATTCCCGAGGGAATCTTCTAGGGTTGGCGTTGGCCCTTCCGGAGAAGGACAAGTCGCAGATTGCGCCCTACCTGGCGAAACTGCGCAAGCCGCGGGAGGATATCAACCCCCTGGCCCAGGCGATACTGCGCCGATGGGACATGCCGGCCCTCGAAGCGCTGATGACGGCGTATCGCCCGTTGGCACCCAAGGACACCCGCTACCAGTACTACATGGCCCGAGTGCTCACCAGTCGCAAGCAGTACGATGCCGCCGTGCGTATGATCTTCCCCGTGATCGCGAAGATCACGGACAGGAGAGAACAGAAGGCCTATACGTCGGTCTACCTCGATGCCATGATCGGACAGAAGAAGTACATTGAGGCTTACCACAACAGCCCCGACAGCGCCTATGCCTTCGACTACCTTGCCGACGACCTGGCC
>CAZVEV010000296.1:0-7552 GCA_964625865.1 uncultured Planctomycetaceae bacterium
CTCGGATTTCGTGCTTCGTGCTTAAGTAGCGCTGTCGTACTAATGGCGCTCTGACCCCATGGCTGGGGCGGCGGTGGCGGTTAGTTGGGGCAGGTGCATGACGTGGGCCAGGGCGCCGACGCATTGGCGGTCGTAGCCGGCGGGCGTGCAGCGGTCGAGTTCCTTCATGGCGGCCAGCGGCGTCATGGCCGCGCGGTGTGGGCGGTCGTGGGTCATCGCGTCGTAGGCGTCGGCTACCGCGAGGATTCGTGCGCCCAGCGGGATCGCCTGCTCCCTGATGCCCAGGGGATACCCCGTGCCGTTCATGCGTTCGTGATGGTGCCTGATCGCCGGCAGGACCGCGCGGAGCGATGCGAGCGGCTTGAGGATCTCGTACGAGACCTCGCTGTGCTTCTGGATGGTCCTGAACTCGGCCACGCCGATACGCGAGTGCTGGTTCAGCATGCCCTCAGGTATCGCCAGCAGGCCGATGTCGTGCAACTCGCCGGCCAGCCCCAGCAGCTTGCACCGCTCGTCGTCCATGCCCAGATGAGCGGCCAGCTTGCTCGCCAGCGTGCCCACGCGGTCGCTGTGTCCGCAGCCAAGCTTCTCGCGGGCCTCGACGAACTTCATGATCCGTCGGAGCACCGAGACGTAGTGGTCCTCGGACTCGACGACCGTCGAACGGGCGGAAGAGAACATCTCGGCAAGGTGCCCCATCGCCCACCACAGGCGCAGGACCATGACGCAGGTGATCATCACCAGCAGGCCGCCGAGGACGAGCGTCGTGGTCTGCCACCCGGTCAGCACGAGCGTGCCGGCGGAGATCACGATGCCCGTAACGCATAGCGCAACGGGCCTGACTACGTGCCTCGCCCATGACGACGACGCCATTCGCTGAAACACTCGACGCTCCTCCAAGTCCGACCCCTGCGCAGGGAACGCCCCTGCCCGCGGCGCTGCTTGCCGCCCTGAGAGAAACGTACGATACGCACCGAATCGACGCAACGCGGGACGGGGGGCGAGGTGGTGTACGATGGCGTTGCATCGCGTCGGGAAAACGTCGATCTTGCGATCGACCGCTAAACGCTGCGTGCGAAGGGGTCATGCGCGAGTAGGGCGTGCAACTCGTTGCACGCGGAATGACTTCACTGTCCCTTCCGCGTGCAAACGAGTTGCACGCCCTACCAATCCACCAGTCCACCAGTCAACCAGGCGTTCCGAACAGCTCGAACGGGTTCTCTTCGGCGTAGGGCAGGTGGTCGGGCAGAGGCGAGGCAATCTCGTCCACGCCGAGCAGCGCGACCGCTTCGTACAGGACCTTGCCCGCCTTGCCGAACGCCACCGCCCCGTGGTGCGGAAAGTGTCCGCCGATCAGCACGTGACGGTAGAACCTCGCGAACCCCTGTATCGCGAACACGCCGATTCCGCCGAAGCTGCACGGATCGACGTCGAGGATCTCGCCCTCGGCGATGTAGGACCGCAGCTCGCCGTCGGGGGTGCTCTGGAGGCGGAACAGCGTGATCTCGCCCGGGCGCAGGGGCCCTTCCAGCGTGCCGCGCGTGATGTTCGGCTCGGCGTCGCCTTCCATCAGGCGGTGCATGATCAACTGATACTTCATCGTGCAGTCGGCCATGCACTCGGCACACGTGTTGCCGCAGTGGAAGCCCATGAACAGGTCCCGCATGGCCGCCCCGGCCAGGTCCGCGCCCTTGGGCACGACGTCGTCGGGCACGGAGTTGTTGATGTCCAGCAGCGTCGCGGGGGTCAGGGCGGCCAGTTGGGCGATGTACTCCGACAGCGCCCCGTACAGGTCGACCTCGCACGCGACGGGAATGCCTCGCCCGGCGAGCCGACCGTTGACGAAGCACGGGACGAACCCGAAGGCCGGCTCGAAGCTGGGCCAGCACTTGTTGGCGAAGATGCCGAACTGACTGGCGCCGAGGTTCTCGGCCATGAAGTCCACCAGCGCGATCTCGAACTGCGCCAGCTTCGGCAGGAGGTCCGGGTACGTACACGCCTTGCGGCCGAGTTGCTTCCGCATGTCGGCCGCCACGGAGCGGATCTCCTTCTTCTTCGACCCGGCGGCTTCGTAGATCCGCAGCAGGTCCAGCTCGGAGTTCTCCATCACCTCGACGCCCATGTCGTAGAACGGCTGGATGGGCGCGTTGCAGGCGAAGAAGTCCTGCGGGCGCGGGCCGAAGCCGAAGATCTTCAGGTTCGCCACGCCGATGATCACGCGGGCGATGTTCTCGAAGTCCGCGATAAGAGGCGCCAGTTGGCCCGGCAGGCCCACGGGATACTGCGGGATGTAGGCCGGCAGGCGGCGGAGGTTCAGGCTGTACGACGTGTTGAGCAGGCCGCACAGCGCATCGCCCCGATCGGAGGCCAGCACCGCCCTGCTCTCCTCGGCCGCCGCGCAGACCATTACCGGCCCGCCGAAGCGCTCGATGAAGATCGTCGCCGGGCCTTCAGGCCCGAAGTTGCCCAGGAAGACCACCGCGGCGTTGCAGCCTTTTTTGACCAGGTCGGCCACCGCACGCAGCGCGTCGGTCTCGTTCTCGATGACCACCGCGCACCGCCGGGCCGCCACGCCCCGCCGCTTCAGCGCGGCCATCAGCTTCGTCAGACGCTTGCGCGTCAGCGATATCGGAAAACAGTCGCGTGATACGCCCACCACACCGAGGTTCACCGCGGGAGTGTTCGTCAGGGCCATGTCGAGTTCCTTTCAGGTGACCACGTGCTCCGGTCTGCCGGACAGCGATTATTACAGACCCCGCCGGACCCGTGAAGCGAAAAGCCGGCCCATCGCGATCTCGCTTGTCAGGGCGCGGCGAGGACTTTACGATTGTGGCATGGCTGACGAGATATCGACAGATGTGCCCGAGACGCCGCAGGCGCCGGAGCCGGCCGCCGAGCGGTGGCTCAAGATCGTCTTGCGGGTCGTCGGTGCGTTCCTGCTCCCTGCCCTGATTGCCGTCGTCATGCCGCGGTCGTGGATCGCGTCAGCCCACCGTCAACTGGGCCTGGGCGAGTTGGCCGGCGGGGTGCTCGTGGAGTACCTTGCCCGGACGCTGTCGGCCTTCTACGCGGTCGTCGGCGGGCTGCTCTGGCTGCTCTCGTGCGACGTGCGCAAGTACCTCGCCGTGATTCGCTATATCGCGGTGACCTGGTTGGCGCTCGGCATGGTGGTGGTGGCCATTCTCGCGCCGCACAGCAATCAGCCGTTCTACTGGCTGATCGTCACCGATGCCGCCGTGGCATGGCTCTGCAGCCTCGCGATGCTCGTGCTGGCAGCGAGAGTGTCCCCGTAGACGCAGCCGTCCTGGGCCAGCCCCGCCGCCGTTGAGCGTCGCCTGGAATGGCCTGGATCGCCACAAGGCGCCGCCAGGGGCCCCGCGTTGAGCCGCAAGCAGGCCCCGACGGACCGACGGATTCCCAGTAGTCCCCGGCCCTGCCCCCCGCAGGCCGAAGCAACGGGCGGGCAAAATCTTTCAGTTTTCCTCTTGCACTCTCTTCGGACGCGCGTATACTCTTCTGCGCTCGTGGCGGTCCCGCTCAATCAACCGGACCGCCTGATCATGACCGGCGTGACGTTCCGTGCCTTCGCTCGGGACCGCTGTGTACGCGGCGGAGAACTGACGCCCGTCATGGGACATGCAGGCTGTTAAGGAGAAATGGCGATGAAAGACGCTGGAATCCTCGCCGTCATTGCCGTAACGCTGGTCGTCTGCGGGATCCTCGCCTCGCCCGCCCAGGCCGCCAGTACGCCCACGGAAGACGTCGACAGTTTCGGCTTTGCCGGTCCGTTCGGGAACGGGCCCGGCGAGGACCCCGGCGGCACGAACAGCAACACCATGCCGGAGGACACGCCGGCCCCCGGTCCGGCCAACGACGGGAACACCGCAGGCCTTTCACTGCTGATCCAGGACGTCACGCCGGACTCGGGCGGCGGTCAGCCGGCACGGACCGATCTGACGCTGAACGACATCACGATCACGGGCCCGGACGCGGAGGACTACGAGATCATCGCGTTCACCGACGGCACGCTCGTCCACAAGGGCGACGGGCTGTCGCTCGAGATCCGATTCACCGCCAGCGCCCCGCTTGGCGAGAAGACGGCCGTCCTGACGATCATGACCGACGAAGGCACGCTGCTGGGCGGAGACGGAATGGACTTCCAGTACACCCTCGTCGCCCGCAACGTGCCGGACCCGGCTACGGTTTTTATCGTGATGGCCGCAGGCCTTCCTGCTCTGTTGAAGCGTCGGCGCAGCCGAGGCTGAAATCCCGATGGACATCGGGGCTGGCCCTCGGGGGCCTGGCCGCCCTGAGGCGGCGAAGGAGATAGCCCCCCACTTCACCCGGTCGGCGCGTCCCGATAGCCTCCCGTCTCTGGTCACATCGTGCGAATCACGCCGACGACGATGCCCTGGATGGTGACGTTGTCGACGTAGAGGGGGTCGAAGTCGGCGTTTGCGGGCTGGAGGCGTATGCGGCCGTCTTCCCGGTAGAACTTCTTGAGCGTGGCCTCGCCGTCGTCGAGAAGAGCGACCACCGTTTCGCCCTGGTAGGCCTCGGTGCGGCGTTCGCAGACAACATAGTCACCGTCGCGTATCTGCTCGTCGATCATGCTGTTTCCGCGGACGCGGAGGGCGAAGGTTTCCGCCCCGGGCGGGAAGAGCCCTTCGAGGTCGAGGCTCTCGCGGTCTTCAACGGCTTCGATGGGCATGCCGGCGGCAATCTGCCCCACCAGCGGCAGCAGTGTGGGGCGCTCGTCGGGAAACTCGAAGTCAGGCGATATCCGTAAAGAGCGGGCAGTGTGCTTCGGCCCGCGGGTGAGAATGCCGCTTCTTTCGAGTGCTCCGACGTGCTCGAACACGGTGACCTTGGTCAACTGCAGGTGGTCGCCAATCTCCTGCATCGTCGGGGAATAGCCGTTGGTCCTGCGGAAATCGCGAATGAACTGCAGGACCTCCAACTTCCGGGGCGTCACTGTTGACTGCGGCATTGCTGTTCTCCTTGACGCCCGATCGCTGCGCCACCACGGCGTAGCCTCTTGCGACAACCACTTTGGCGCCCCCCGCGGCCGTCATGGCCACGTCCGCCAGCGGGGCCGAGTTCTCGGCCACGACCGCCGACTCGATCTCCGCCGGGGCCGCCGCCTCGCTCGACGTCCCGCCGAAGATGGCCCGCACGATGGTCCTGACCGCACCGGCCACCCGCGATGGCGCCTTGCGCCAGCGGATCCCGTCGCGACCGAGGCTCAGCAGTTCCGGCTCGATGCCGAGCTTTCGCGCCTCGACCGCCACGTCGGCGGGTAACAGATCGGCCGGGACCGGCTCGCAATCGCCGGGCCACGGACGGGCGTAGTCGCCGCCGGGGCCAAACTGACACAGTGGTGGGTTGGTCATACGCCTACTGCCTTTCTCGTCACAACGTCGCCGGCCGCCATGAAAGCCCGCCGCAACGCTGTGCGCCGCCGCGAGGCCTCGCCGGGCCGGCTTCCGCATCTGCTTCCAACCCAGCATTGGTCAACGCGGTGCCGCATATTCGGGCTTTGTTCGGACGAATCTTAACCTAACATCGGCCGAACGGCAAGAAGAACATCAGTTTTTTTTCATCCGGCCCGCACGTGCTTGTCCAGCGTCCTTCGTGCGGCCGGCCCGGCCTGCCCAGCCCCAACATCTATGGCCGTCGGGCTCGCCGGATACCTTCTGTAGCATAATCCCCTATCGGTCAGCGAGGTGATTCCTCTCCATCCAAATCGAGCCCTTTGCATCGATCGGCGAGTCATGGCGTCCGATCGCGTCGATGCATCCACCGATTGCGTCTGGAGATGTGTGCCTGACCGGAGGCGGTGTGGCACGTGAAGAACGTATCGCGTAGAATCGCGTCGAACGACCTTCCATCGAATACCGAGGCACCCTATGGCCGAGAGACCTAACGTGCTGCTGATCATGTGCGACCAGCAGCGGTTCGACACGATCGCCGCACTGGGCAACGCCCACATCTACACACCCAACATGGACCGCCTGGTTCGCCGCGGATTGGCGTTCACACAGGGCTACTCCACGTGTCCGGTCTGCGTGGCGGCCCGGGTGACGATTCGCACCGGCTGCGAGCCGCCGACCACGCGAGCGTTCACCAACCGCCGCTTCGATGCGGCGCCCGGGCAGGCACCAACCATCGAGGACCGGTGCGGCGAGTACTTGGCGGCGCGGATGGGGCGCCTGGGCTACAGGACGTTCGGCGTGGGCAAGTTCCACACCAAGCCCTGGAACAAGGACGTCGGCTACGAGGTGCAACTGCACAGCGAGGAGTTGTACGGCACGCCCGAGCAGCGATCGGGCGACGGCTTTGCCGGGTGGCTCCAGCGCGAGCACCCGGAGTACGACTACGTCGAGACGCTCATGGGCGAGCGCACGGAGATGTACTACATGCCGCAGGCCTCCCCCCTGCCGCCGGAGTGCACCGTCGAAAGCTGGGCTGCCGATCGGACAGTCGAGTTGATCGACGCCGACGATGGGCGACCGTACTTCGGCTTCGTCTCGTTCGTGGGCCCGCACCCGCCGCTGGCCCCGCCCGTGCCGTTTAACCGCATGTACGACCCCGACCGCATGCCGGACCCCGTCTGCGGCGAGATCGAGACCGACCACATGGACCAGGAAATCCCCTCGATGAACCGGATGATCTGGGCCGACGATATCAGCGACGAGCGGGCACGCGTGCTGAAGGCCCGATACTACGGGGAGATCAGCTTCATCGACGATTGCCTCGGACGAATCCTCGACGCCGTCGAAGCCCGCAACGACGCCGAGGACACGCTGATCGCGTTCGTTGCCGATCACGGCGACCACATGGGCGACCATCACGCGTGGCAGAAGGAGTCGTTCTTCGACGCCGCCTGCCGCGTGCCGTTCCTGGTCAGTTGGCCCGCCCGCCTGCCGGCCGATCAGCAGCGAGACGAGTTGGTCTGTCTGACGGACCTGTTCGGCATGGCGACGAGCGCCGCCGGCGAAATCGACACGCGAGAGGGCATCGACGTGCTGGGCGTCATCGACGGCACGGCGGCCCCGCGCGAGACGCTGTTCGGCTGCTACGCCCTGCCCGGCACGCACGACTTCAAGGTCATGATCCGCACGCCGCGATGGAAGTACATCTACCTCGCCAACGGCGGACAGGAGCAGTTGTTCGACATGGCCGCCGATCCGCACGAGTTGCGTAATGTCGCAGCCGACAACACGGACGTCGTCGCTCGCCTACGGGCCGCCGCGACTGAGGCGTGCGATGTCCCCGGCGCAGCCGATGCATTGGAAGACGGCCAACTCAAGGCCCTGCCCCACAAGCCCGCCGATCTGAGTTCGCGCATCTACCAGTTCGACACCTCGCGCGGCGTCCGCGGCTTCCCCGACAGGCCCGAAGACGTCATCCTCGAATGGAAGCGACGACGTTCTTGATTTCCCGTGTCCAATTGGAGATCCAGGGGTGCCGTGGGCTGCAGAGCGAAGCGGAGCAACCACGTATTGCGCGTAGGAACGTTACGTGGTTGCTCCGCTTCGCTCCGCAGCCC
>CAZVEV010000297.1:0-7506 GCA_964625865.1 uncultured Planctomycetaceae bacterium
AAAGTGTAAAGGATGTTCATGGACCAGACTGTAAACCATGTACCGGCTTGAAAGCTCGTGAAACCCGCCTCTCAGGTGGCTGGCCCCACGTTGCGCGATCAGAGGGCCTCTGCCGTCAAGGGGGAGGATTGGCCTTGCATGCGAATGGGAGATACTGGCATGATGCGTGGCCGAGGGGTTGGCGATTCGGCTGGGCGAGGGTGGCGAGGACACTACGGATGAAGATGATTTCACGACGAGGCTTTCTGCGGGCGGCGGGGGTTGGCGCGGTGGGGGTGGTCGCTGCGCGGCTTGCGGGGGCGGAGGTGTCGGGGGCGGCCCGGCGGCCTAACGTGCTGTTTGTTTCGGTCGATGACTGGAACGACTGGGTGGGGTGTCATGGGGGCAATCAGGCGAAGACGCCGAACCTGGATCGCCTGGCGCGGCGCGGAGTGACGTTTCGCAACGCGCACACCAACGCGGTGTACTGCGCCCCCTCGCGGACGAGCCTGATGACCGGACGCCAGCCGTTTACCACCGGCTGCTACCACGACGAGCCGCACTTCGCCAAGCAGAACCATCCCGAACTGATCGACCTGCCGCACTGGTTCCGGCGTCACGGGTATCACGTGGCCGGCGGGGGCAAGATCTACCACCACATGCCCGGCTACATCGACATGCGGGGGTGGCACGAGTATTTCCACTGGAACCCGGCCTGCAAGAAGAAGGGGTGGGGTCTCGCCTCGTGGGAGGCTCCCGCGCCGCTGCCGCCCCGCGTGCCGTACAGCCCCGTGGTTCGGCACATCACGGGCGTCAAGCCGGTCGAGACGGCCACCGCCGCCGAGCGCCCCAAGGTGGACTCCCACATGGAATGGGGCCCGCTGGCTGACGCGGACGAGCCGAAGATGGCCGACACGATCTGCACCGACTGGGCGTGCGCGTTCCTTCGCAAGCCGCAGGCAAAGCCATTCTTCCTGGGCTTCGGCCTCTATGCCCCGCACAAGCCCAACTACGCCCCGCAGAAGTATTTCGACCTGTATCCGCTGGCGGACGTCAAGGCGCCCAAGCCGCTGGCGGGCGACCTGGACGACCTGCCGACGGGGGCGAGAAAGCGGGCCCTGGCGCGCAAGAAGCGGGTCCACGACCACGTGGTGGCCGTCAAGGCCCGCAAGCAGGCCGTCCGGGGCTATCTCGCGGCCCTGTCTTACGCCGACGCCATGGTCGGCCGCGTGCTCGACGCCCTGGCTGCCGGGCCCCACGCTGAGAACACCCTCGTCGTCCTCTGGAGCGACAACGGGTATCACCTCGGCGAGAAGTTCGCCTGGGCCAAGCACACGCTGTGGGAACGCACCTCCAGCGTGCCGTTTGTCTGGGCGGGGCCCGGCGTGGCGAAAGGCGCCGTCGTCGATACCACCGTCAGCCTGCCCGACACGTATCCGACGCTGGTCGAACTGGCCGGCCTGCCCGCCAACAAGGACGCCGAGGGCGTCTCGCTGGCATCCGTCCTGCGCGATCCGAAGACCGCGAAGGACCGCACGGTCGTCCAGACCCGCGATCGGAAAGACTTCAGCCTGATCAACCAGCGGTGGCGCTACATCCACTACGCCTCGGGCGAGGAAGAGTTGTACGACCTGACGACCGACCCGGCCGAGCATCACAACCTGGCCGCCAAGCCCGCCAGCGCCGCCGTGCTGGCCGAGTTCCGCAAGCAGCACCCCAAGACGTTCGCTCCCCAGGGCATGGGCATCAAGGCGGGCAACCTGCGTCCACGGTTCTCCGGCGAGACGTTCGAATGGCGTCCCTGGACCCGCCCGAAAAAGCGCAAGAAGCCCGGCGCGAAGACGGAACACTGAGTGCGGATCGCCGCTACCGGGCAAATCGTTCGGCCACGGCCTTGTGCCGGAAGCGGCGACGTCCTATAGTTCAGGTCGGTGGCTGGGCTCGGACGTGGGATGCCCAGTTGGAGTCACGATTCATCGCAGATTGCCGTTGAGGGACGTACGATGGCGTTGAAGTATCCTTATTACGGAACCATGCTGATCCGGGCGACGCAGGATCTTCACGCGCTGGCGCTGCATGAGATCTACGACAACCTGCACTACGTCCAGTTGGACCTGCCCGGCGTGGCCGAGCCGGTGACCGGGACGGTCATGGGCAACGGCGGGGGGGCCTACGGGCTGAACCTCTTCTGTGGTCCGGGCGGGTTCGACCAGTACCGCCAGATCTGCAAATCTCCCGACGGGTACCGCCAGATCAGGCGACAACTCCATCTGATGGGCTATGAGATGCTCCCGGCCGGTGAGATCGAGATCGAGGGGCGCAAGTGGCTCAAGAAGGCCAACTGCCGCCTTCGGCGCGGGCAACTCTATCCGGACTTCCTGATCATCGAGCCGGGCAAGCGCCCGCGCCAGCCCGACGACCGCGACGTCCGCATGCTGCTCTACGCGGTCCGCGGCGTCATTCAGTGCGTCAAGGACGGCAGTTTTGCCCCCAGCCACGTTGACTTGAGCGGCGAGCACTTCACGCTCCAGGTCGGCGGCGAGGTCGATCAGCCGACCGTGTCGGTTCGGTACGTCCCTGTCGGCGGGTCCGGTGACGCGGACGTTCCGTCCCCGCCGCGCGACGGACAGGTCGCCCGCGGCTCGACGTTCGGGTTGGCCGCCCTGCCCAGGCTGCCGGCCGTCTGGATGGTGGGCGTGATCCTCTCTCCGGTCATCGGCGAGGAGCCGGAGGAGTCCGCCCAGGGCGTGATGCTGGTGATCGTCGACGTCGAGACCGGGCCGGTCGGTATCGTCCCGGTCGACACCAGCGACGCCGAGGCGATCTGGGAAGCGCTGGTCGGCGTCTTCCGCGGCGAAGGCGGCCTTCCCGAGGCGTTCGAGGACAGCACGCCCCCCGCCCCCGGACTGCCTCAGTCGCTGCGGATCATGGATGAGGACCTTTACAACCTCGCCCGTGAAGCGCTGGCGCCGCTGAACGTCTCGTGTACGCTCGAGGACGACGATTCCAGCTTCCGGACGATGCTGGACACGCTGGAAGGCGTTCTGTTCGGCCTGGACGACCCGGACGCCGAAGAGGCAGCCGAACGATGGCTGGACACCGAGCCCGCCGCCGACGACCTGGCCGCCTGGAAGGAGATTGACCGCCTGATCAGGCTGCGAACGGACGCGGATGCCGAGTTCGATGAGTGGTTCGACAGTTCTCGAGCGCGGAATCGCTACTTTGGCACCGATGCCGATGTGGAGTATCTCCTCGAGGAATATCAGGACATGCTGTCCGTCGACGCCTACTGCGAGTGGCTGGTGACGAGTTATCGCCCCACACGGAAGAGCAAGACGCTGGCCGAGAAGTGGCGGGAGGAACCCGGTGTTCCGCCGGCGGTGCGCGCCCTTCTGGCCGCCCGCGCCGAGACGCCGCCGAGCTTCTATCGCGTCGCCCAAGTGGACATCGACGGCGGAACGGTCGTGTTTCACGATGTGCTCGGCGGGCCGGACCGCACGGTCTCCGATGCGGCGCTGGCCGCTTGCGCCGAGCCCGGCTTCGTCCTCCCGGCACGCATCATCTCCGCCGGGGACTTCCACTTCCTCGCCCCGGCGGGACCGATCATTGCGGACATCTACTTCACCGACGTCATGGAGTTCCTCGCGGCGCAGCAGGTCGAACTGACCCCCGAGGCCCTGAACGCTTCGGCCCACGTGCTCGGATGGCTGTGGGACTGGTACGATCGGGAACTTGCCGATGCCCCGGCCCCGGCCTTGTGCAACACCGACGGGGACCCGGTGATCCTCCACACCGCGACGTTCGCGGTAGCCGACCTCGCCGCCCTGCGACGGGCCCTTGAGGACCACCCGTTCGTCGATTGGGACGAGAACGAAGACTGCTTCATCTGGTTCCGTGAGGGCGTCGTCCAGCCCATGGCGGGCAATGTAACGCTTCTCGGCCGCCTGCGATTGGAGGGCGATGAACTGCTCGTTGCAACCAATTCCGAGAAGCGACACACGGTGTCGCGGAAATGGCTGGAGAGAATCCCCGGCGTGACGTTCGAGGGCGTCATGGTTGACGAGATGCCCTGTCCGGGAGGTCCGTCGGGCGGACGCCGGAATCACATCGAACAGGACATCCCTGTCGAGTCGCCCGACGAGGTCCCCCAGGCGGTCAGGGACATGCTGATGGGGCATTACATCGCCTGGCCGGACAAGCCCCTGCCCATATTCGGCGGCAAGACGCCGCGCCAGGCCGCCCGGGACCCGGCCCTCCGCGACAAGGTCGCCGCCGCGGTCCGCTCGATCCCCGACCCGCCCGGCCCCGACGGCCAGACCTTCCCCGCCCCGCGCGAGATGCTCTTGAAGGAACTCGGTCTGGCGTGACGCGCGGTCTGACGTGGCACGGGCATCCTGCCCGTGATTCGTGGCTATGATTGCCATGGTACAGAGCAATCATGGCCGAGACGGCCATGGCACGTGCGGGAGCATATGATGCCGAGTGTGATTGGCAGGTGCGCTCACGAGTGGAAGAAGGAGGTCTCCGCAACTCAGCGCACACTGGGGCTGGCCACTTCAGTGGCCAGCACGGGACCGAAGGTCCCGAACACTCCAATGGAGAATCAGTCGGATTCTGAATGGAACTTGTGCGTCTATTCTTGAATAGACGAAAGCCCCTCCCGATCCCGATGTACATCGGGATCGGGAGGGGGCTTTGGGGGGGGGCACCGTCGTTTGACGGTTCCCTCTTTCTCCGCTCTGCACGAGTCTCAATCAGAATCCGTATCAGTCGGCGCACGAGGCGCATTCATTAATCACAATCGGGACAACGCGGCGGCCGGCAACTCCCCGTCTTGCCGGCCGCCTCATGCCGTCGCGAAAACCCCTACTTGTGCAGGCTCTTGCGGTGGGCCAGGTAGTGCGCCAACGCCACGTCGAAGTCGCGCTTGGTCGAGAGGGGCACGTAGTCGATGCTCATGTTCCCGCAGCCCAGCTCGATGCGCTTGACGAACTTGCGGACCTCGTCGAGGTACTGCGTCCTGACCGATCGCGGGTCCAGTTGCACGTGGTGCTTGTCAATCTCCAGGTCGCGGAACTGGCTCCAGTGGTCGAACGGGAAGTTCAGTTCTTCCTCGGCCAGCACGTGCAGAACCAGCACCTCGTGCTTGCGATGGCGGAAGTGGTGCAGGGCGTTGAGGATGTCCTCGGCGTCGTCGAGCAGGTCGGAGATCAGGACGATCAGCCCGCGGCGGTGGGCGCGTTCGGCGATGTCGTGCAGGATGGGCGCCAGGGCCGTCTCGCCGCCGGCTTCGGTGCCGTGCAGTTCCTCCAGGATCGCCCGCAGGTGCGTCACGCGGCTGCGCGGGGGGATGTAGCGGCGGATTTCCGTGTCGAACGTCACCAGGCCCACCGCGTCCTGCTGGTGGATCATCAGGTGCGCCAGCGAGGCCGCGACGTAGCGCCCGTAGGCGAACTTGCTCAGCGGCTTGCCGTTCCTGCTCGACGCCTCGTCGCCGGTGTACTTCATCGAGCCGGACCCGTCCAGCAGGATCGTCGCCCGCAGGTTGGTCTCCTCGATGTACTGCTTGATGTAGTACCTGTCCGACTTGCCGAACACCCGCCAGTCCAGGTCGCGAATGTTGTCGCCCGGGGTGTACTGGCGATGCTCGGCGAACTCGACGCTGAAGCCCTTGTACGGGCTCTGGTGGCGCCCGGCGACGAAGCCCTCGACCACGCCGCGAGCGATGAACTCCAGGCGATGGATCTTCGCCAGCGCGTCCGGGTCCAGCAGGTCCATGTACGCCGGTTGACTTCGGTGTTCTGCACTCATAGGACGGTTACCAGGACGGCTGACAGCACGAACAACGTCGGGTTCAGGACCATCGAGACGATCGTCACCAGCAGCAGCGAGACCCATCGCGGCGGGTAGGCCGGACTCGACCGCAGCACCTGCCTTGCCGACCGCCCGGCCGACCGGGCCTGGAAGACGAAGACCGCAATCCCCGCCGCCGCCACCAGGCCGATGCCGCACCACATCACCGTCTGGTACTTGGCGTCGCCCGCATAGAGCGAGGCGTGCAGCAGGGCCCAGAGAGGCACATTCAGCAGGGCCAGCCCCACGATGCGTCCCCACGAGGGCAGGGGAGGTTCGGAGCAGGCAGTCAGGGCCCGCGGTATGGCCAGGCCAGGTCTGATGGGCGGTCGTCTGTTCATGGCGTTCGTTTCGCCGGATGATTGCAGCTAGGCCAGTGCGCCCTCGACGGCGGGCTTGACTTCCTCGAGCAGTCGGGCGACGACCTCGTCGGAGGTAATGCCCGCCGCCTCGGCGTTAAAGGTTGTAATCACGCGGTGTCGCAGGACCGGCAGGGCCACCGCGCGGATGTCTTCGGTCGTCGCGTGGAACCGTCCGTGGAGGATGGCGCGGGCCTTGGCGGCCAGCGTCAGGTAGATCCCCGCGCGGGGCCCGGCGCCCCAGTTGACCAGTTCGTTGATGAAGTCCGGCGCCTCGGGCGTTGCGGGCCTGGTCGCGCGGGCCAGGTCGCGGGCGTACTGGAACACGTGGTCGGCTACCGGCACGCGCCGGACGATGCCCTGGAGCCGCCCGATGTCCTCGCCGCTGAGAGTCGGCGTCAGGTCGGCCTCGTACGTGCCGGTCACCTGCTTCAGGATCGCCAGTTCCTCGTCCGCATTCGGGTAGTCCACGTGGATGTTGAACATGAACCGGTCCAACTGCGCCTCGGGCAGCGGGTAGGTCCCTTCCTGCTCGATCGGGTTCTGGGTGGCCAGCACGAAGAACGGGTCGTCGAGCACGTACGTCTCGTCGCCGATGGTGACCATGTGCTCCTGCATGGCCTCCAACAGGGCCGCCTGCGTCTTGGGCGGCGTCCGGTTGATCTCGTCGGCGAGGATCATGTTGGCGAACAGCGGGCCCTTGACGAAGCGGAACACGCGCTTGCCCGTGGTGTGGTCTTCCTCGAGCACGTCCGTGCCGGTGATGTCCGAGGGCATCAGGTCGGGCGTGAACTGGATGCGCTTGAAGCTCAGTTGCAGGACCTCGCTGATCGTGCTGATCAGCAGCGTCTTGGCCAGGCCCGGCACGCCGACCAGCAGGGCGTGGCCGCGGCAGAAGACGGCAACGAGCACCTGCTCGATAACCTCGTTCTGCCCGACGATGACGCGGCCGAGTTGCTCGGTCATCTCCTGGTAGGCGGCGTTAAGGGCCTTTACGGCTTCGATGTCGTCGTCGGCCGTGATGCGGCCCTTCGGTGACGAATTGTTCTCGTCGCTCATAGCAAATCTCCACGCAATTGGCCCCGTTCGGGCCGATCAGCTCAGTACGCCAAGAGGTCCACCCGTGTCCAAATTGCGCCCGCGGCGCCCAGAGGCCACGGGCCTCATACCTAGTGCAACCCGCCGGAATCACAAGACTACCGTCCGAAGCGAAAAATGGTTCACACAGGCCCGTGCCTCGGGCCGCAGAACGGGTACGGATACCGTGGCCGGGTGCCCTGGGGGGTGGGGCGCCGGGGGGCCACCCCCGAAGGGT
>CAZVEV010000298.1:0-7409 GCA_964625865.1 uncultured Planctomycetaceae bacterium
AGACAATCCCTCCAAAGTGTTACCCTAAATCAGGCCCTTTTGAACCACGCCCAAACAAAGAAGCACAAAGCCGGAAATAGGTGACTGTCCCTGATGGCCCGAGGATAAGGCACAAGGCACGACTATCCAGAGACTTATCCATTCAGACGGATCCTTGCCACCCGTAGCGACTGCGGGGGGCGCGACCTGAGTCCTAGAGTTACAATGCACGAAGAGGCGAACGCCGCTGCTGACCGGGTGCTGCCAATAGGCATAAGTTCACTCTGCAAAGTAACCTACAGCTTAACCTCGGGCCATTCGTGACTGTCCCCTATTATCCCGTCGCAAGCTGATCCACCGCCGAGAGCTTGGCCAGCTTCAACGCATCCAGACGGTCGGTCTTGCGTTTGGCGTTGCGCCAACGCCACCCCTCGCCGTTGGGATTAGCGATCTGGACCTCCACGTCGAATCCCTTGGCCACGTCGTAAACCCATCCCGCCGACGGGCCGATCTCAAAGACGATCCGCTGCGGGGCCCGCCGCACAATCAACTGGTGGATAACCATGGGCGCCGTCTTGATCTTCACGTACTGTGCCTCACGCGTCGCGGTATCGTAATCGCACGCTACGCTCTTGAACTTTCCCAGGTCCAGTGCGAGAATCTTCATTGTCGGGTCTCCTTACGCGTCAGCAGGTTCTGGGCGATCCACGCGATCAGCCTGTTAAGATTGGGACTATGATCCCGTATACAACCGCTGACCGGGAGACCCGGCTTACATAGTTTCTATCTCCCAATGTGTTCTGGCAACGGTTGTCAGCACGCCGCTTACCCTGTTAGAGTAGACGCCAAGATACTACGTGGCAGATAATGCCGGAACACACGAAGGGACTCACACACATGAAGGTCAGAACACGTTTGTTGCTGTCAGTGCTTCTGCTGGCCGCCTCGACCGCCGTAGCCGGCGTTGTCCCCGCGGACGACAAGAACCTCCAGTACACGGGAAGAATAGACTTCACTGACAACAAGGCGCCCGTCTTGAGCTGGCCCGGAAGCTCCATACGGACGAAGTTCACCGGAACATCACTGAAGGTGAAGATGACCGGCGATGGGAGGACTGACAAGAAGGGCAAACCGACCGGTCCGATGTTCAATGTGTTCATCGACGGCAAGTTCGACAACGGGCATGTCTTCGGCTGCAACGAGAAGGGCGAGCATGTCTACACGATTGCCCAAGGCCTGGCCGACAAGACGCACGATCTGCTGATTACCAAGCGGGGCGGGGGCAAGAACGCTTTTCTCGGACTGGTGCTTGATGACGGCGCCACGCTGGAAGCCCCCGGTCCAAGACCCAAGTTGAAAATGGAAGTCTATGGCGATTCCATCAGCGTCGGGCTCGGGGCGGACCGAAAGCGCGGCGGAGAGCACAGCAGAGAAGCCACCGACAATTTCATCAGCTACGGCGCGATCACCGCACGCAATATCGGCGCGGAGTATCACTGCATATCCAAGAGCGGCATCGGCTTGATCAAGAGCTGGTGGCCGACCATCATGCCCCAGTACTACGACCGCGCTGACGGGACATCGCTGGAGGGTTCGGGCAAGGCGTGGGATTTCAGCAAGTGGACACCGGACCTTGTGGTGATCAATATCTTTCAGAACGATAGCTGGACCAGGAAGAAAACGACCACGCAGGAAGGGGTCTCTGCTTACGCTGATTTTGTGCAGAAGATTCGCGGGCACTATCCCAAAGCCAAGATCGTTTGTGTACTCGGTTCCATGGACGCCAGCAAGGGCAAGTGGGCCGGGTTCGTAAAGAAGGCCGTCGGGCAGTTGAACGACGGCGGAGACAAGAACGTCCATTGGTATCTCTTCAAGATCCAGACAGGCTACCGCCATCCGAACGCCAAGAATCACGCGACGATGGCGCAGGAACTTACCCAGTTCCTCACCACGCTCGATATGGGCATCACGTTGACGACCCCGTTGCCTGTTGCGGTAACGGAAGTCGAAACCGGGTTTACCCCGGATCCATCCAAGACGTACTACATCGATTGCCCCGCCACCGGAGGTAGGCTTTCGGCGGATGGCCCGAAAACAACCGCCTACAATCAGACCTTCAAGTTGCCCAAAGCAGCGGCGAAATCGGAAACCGGCGCCAATGTTCAGTGGAAGTTCGTGGCGGTTGGCGACAAGTGGCACATTCAGCAGGCCGACGGCGGAGAGAACCCACGCCTGCGGGCAGTCAACGTGCCCAGCGCCAAGGGCATCGCGATGACCGGCGTCGATTCAAGCGGCGGGTGGACCCAGTTCAGAATCACCGGCGCCAGTAACGGGCGATGCTTCATCACCGCTCCTGACGGTCCCGGGAAGTACAAGAGATTGAGCTTAAGCGATGGCGGCAGGGTCGTCATGACCAAAGCAGACACCACGGATTCAAGCGCCCAACTCGTCGTCACGGAAGCCCGGGGCAAACGCGACTGAGTTGAAGGTTTCTCAGCCGGCAGAGAAGGAGCCGGGTAATCCGGATTACGCGATCTGCTCCCAAAGAAACACTGCCCCAAGGGCTCGAGACGAAAAGCCAATAATTGAGTATGATGCCCTTGAAACTATTGATGTCCCGGGAATTCGTGCCGGGATTCAGACATCGTGTCGGTCACGAGCGGAAGCATCCCATGATCCGATTGCCCATCAAAGCGCCGGTTGTTCGGTCTTGTTGTTTCATTGCGTGTTTCGTTGTCGCATTGCAGGCGACGGCGGCGCCGCCCAACGTGGTCCTGCTTATGGGCGACGACCACGGCTGGGAGGAAACGGGCTACAACGGGCATCCGTACGTCAAGACCCCCGTGCTTGACCGCATGGTCGCCTCGGGCCTTCGCTTTAACCGGTTCTACGCAGCTCACCCGTCGTGTTCTCCCACGCGGGGCAGCGTGCTGACCGGGCGACATCCCAATCGTTACGGAACGTTCTACCCGGGCTGTTCACTGCGCCCCGAGGAAATCACCGTCGCTCAACTCCTGCGGAAAGCGGGATACACGACGGGCCATTTCGGGAAGTGGCACGTCGGACCGGTAAAGGCGGCCTCCCCGACAAATCCTGGCGCAATGGGCTTCGACGAATGGCTCTCCCACGACAACTTCTTCGAAATGGACCCGGTGCTTTCCCGCAACGGAGGCACGCCCAAACGCATCAAAGGGGAAGGCTCCGAAGTCATTATCGACGAAACCATCCGCTTCATCGCGCGGGCCGAGAAGAAAGGCAAGCCGTTCCTGGCCGTCGTCTGGTTCGGATCGCCCCACGAGCCCTATAGCGGGATGGCGAAAGACCTGGCGATCTACGACACGCTCCCCGAGGCGCTCTCCAAGAAGACCGTTGCGCTGACCTCCAACAAGACGGGCAATCGGATCAAGAGACCTCTGCGCGACGTCCTTCGCGAGAGATACGCCGAAATCACCGCCATGGACCGTGCAATTGGCAAGCTCCGCTCCTACCTGAAGGCCCAGGGGCTCAGGCAGAATACCCTGCTCTGGTACTGCGGGGACAATGGCACGCCTCCCAGCGGCGTGGCGTACCCTCTGCTGCGGGGCTTGAAGGGCAAGGTCTACGAAGGAGGCGTGCGCGTGCCCGGCGTCATCGAATGGCCCGCACGAATCAAGACGCCGCGACAGTCCAACATTAACGCCGTAACCAGTGACATGCTTCCCACGCTCTGCGCCCTGGCCGGATCGGCGGTCCCCCAAAGGCCGCTCGACGGCATCAGCCTGGCTCCGCTGCTGGAAGGCAGGATGTCCAGCCGTCCCAGCCCGATCTGCTTCTGGATGTATGCCCCCCCGAAGGAAGGCAGGCGAAAGAGAGAACCCTACATCGACCCCGAACTGCAGAAGGGAACCACGCCCCTGGTCAAACGGCTCGGCGGGCGTCTGACCAGGAACTTCGCAAACCAGCGGTTTACTGCAATCACCAAGTACGACTACGCCGGTCCCCGTGCCATTCTCGACAATCGCTACAAACTGGTCGTCAACGCAGACAGGGATACCCCTCTGGGCCTGTTCGACCTCCAAGACGACCCCGCCGAAAAGCATGACCTGACGAAGACGAAGCCCGATGTCGCAAAGAAACTGCTGGGGCAGCTTCGACAGTGGCAGGAATCCACGCTGAACAGCCTGCTGGGCAAAGACTATCGCTAGGAAATCGGGGACTGCTACGAAAATAGAAGGACACCGCAGGGTGTAATCAGTCGTAAGTCCTTCGATTTTCATGCTCTGTGGGTGAGCCGAAGGCTCATGAAGAACTGTCCCCTATTATCGCGTATGGCAGTCTATTATCCGGGCAGCCAATCGCAAGGCACTCGAATCCGCCTGTTCCTACCTGCGAAAGGACGACGAACGAACGAGATAAACAGGGACGGGGAATCGGGGGACATCCTGAATTCGGAGGACACCAGATCAGCATGCGCTGAGCGGCCTGCCGGCGAGCAGTCTCGCCGGTTGACACGGCCCGGTCGCGGCCCTATGATATAGATGAAGCGCGGTGTCATGACGCGCGATGCTGTCGACCGGCTCATGTGGCAAGAGTTGCCAGACATGGCCGCGGCGCGGCGGGGGCCGGGTTCACGTCTGACAACTCCATGGCGGTGATCATGCAGATGCAGTCGAGAAGACGGTTCATCCAATCCTGCCTGGCAGCAGCGGGCTCGGTCTGTGCAGGATGCCGGGATGAGGACAGCCCGGCACCCGGGGCCGACGCCGTTGGTGACCAGAGGCAAGGGCAACTAGCAGGCGGCGGGGGAGCCAAGACCGGAGCGGCGTGGGAACCGGCCTACCTCAAGCTGCACCGGACCGGTGAGCTGAAGAAGCGGGGACGGGATCTGTGGAAGCGGATGAAGCCCTGCAAGCTCTGCCCGAGGGTATGCGGAGTGGATCGACTCGGCGGGAAGAAGGGATTCTGTAATGCCACTTCCGACCTGGTGATCGCGTCATACCACCCGCATTACGGCGAGGAAAAGCCGCTCGTCGGCAAAGGAGGATCGGGAACGATCTTCTTCTCTCACTGCGGGCTCCGATGCGTCTTCTGCATCAACTACGAGATCAGCCTGGAGGGAAGGGGAACGCGGCGGAGCATCGAGGCCCTTGCGCGGATGATGCTCGACCTTCAAGAAAAAGGATGCCACAACATCAACGTCGTTACGCCCTCCCATTATTCGCCGCACATTGTTCTCGCGCTCGACCTGGCAGCAGCGAAGGGTTTGAGACTTCCCCTGGTGTACAACACCTGCGGGTGGGAGCGCCTGGAGATACTCAAGACCCTCGACGGCATCGTGGATATCTACCTGCCCGACATGAAGTACGCGGACGGCAAGATGGCCATGAAATACTCAAGTCACGCCCCGCCCGACATGAAGCGTTTGCGTCCTGATGTGGCAGAGAGGTTCTCCTCTTCGGAGACCTATCCGGAACTGACCAAGATGGATCTGCTCGAGATGCACCGTCAGGTGGGCGTCGCGAAA
Organism: uncultured Planctomycetaceae bacterium; assembly: GCA_964625865.1. Lineage (GTDB taxonomy): Bacteria > Planctomycetota > Phycisphaerae > SM23-33 > SM23-33 > CAZVEV01. The sequence goes on from CAZVEV010000298.1 coordinate 5,483, forward strand.
CCCGGCGCCGATGGTCTTGTGCGCAGAGGGCTGATGATCCGTCATCTGGTCATGCCGAACCGTGTCAGCGGAGCGAAGGAAGTGGTCGAGTGGATCGCGAAGAGTCTCCCCAAGGACACCTATCTCAACATCATGTCTCAGTACACGCCGATGTACAAGGCATCCGAATACCCGAAGATCTCGCGCAAGATCACGCGTCAGGAGTACGTGGACGTTGTCACAGCGGCGAAGAAGGCGGGCCTCACGAATCTGGATATCCAGGGATATCGGTGGCTCTAGGGTCCGGCAGGGCGCGGCCCGGGCCGGGGCGGGATCGCCGAAGCGCGCCGGGTGCCGGTGAATCATGACGGATCGCCCTCAGTCAAGGCGAACGAAGCTGATCGCGTTGCGCATCGCCGTTCAGGCAGGCAGTCTCGGCGCATTTGTCTATCTGGTGCTTGCGGCGCGACGCGGATGGCCATCGCCGTTGCCGTATGATGCGCTACTTCGACTCGACCCGCTGGCGTGGCTTCTGGGCTCGGCCGCGTCGCGCGGGGTGGCATCCTGGGGATGGGTCGCCCTCGCGCTGGTCCTTGTGACTGCCGTATTCGGGCGGGTGTTCTGTGGCTGGGTGTGTCCACTGGGCACGGCGATGGATGGCGCCGGGCGGTTGCGGGGCAGGTGGGTTGGCATTGGGCTGCCGCGCAAGGTCTTGAGGGTCAGGTGGTGGCTTCTCGCGGCGTTGCTCGCCGGGGCGGCGACCGGGGCAAACTTCGGTGGTTGGCTCGACCCGTTGGCGATGAGTTCCCGCGCGCTGCACCTGGTCCATGGCGCGTCGCAGGTGTCCGCGGGCGCAATCATCTGCTGGGCGCTGGTGGCGGCAGCGGTTGGGATGGCGTTGGTCGCGCCGCGTCTGTGGTGCCGGGCCATCTGCCCGCTCGGCGCCGCTCTGTCGCTGCCGGCGCGGCTGGCTCGGTATCGACGTCGAACCGGTGACTCGTGTACGGAATGCGGCGCGTGTTTGGCGGCCTGCCCGATGGGGAACACGCCGACGGACAGTTCGCCGACCCGGTGCATTAGCTGTCGGCGATGCGAAGCCGCCTGCGGACAGCAGGCCACCGCGCTGGGCTTTGCCGGGGGCCCCGGGCCGAAAACCCGCGGTGCGGAAGACACCGGACGAACCGGGCTCTCACGGCGCGGGTTGCTGGCCTCAGTGGGCGCCGGTGCCGTGGCGGGCCTGCTGGTGCGGCGCCATTCGGCTCCTGGGCCGCTGCGCCCGCCCGGTGCGCTGGCCGAGTCGGACTTCACGGCGCGGTGTATCGGGTGCGGCACGTGCCTGGCTGTGTGCCCCACGGGCGGCCTGCTGCCTCTGGTGCAGGCCGATCGCCTGGACGGGGTCTTCACGCCCCACCTGGTGCCGCGGGTGGGAGTCTGTCGGCCGGACTGCACGGCCTGCGGTGGCGTGTGCCCCACGGGAGCAATCGCAAGGATCGATCCGGCAGACAAACCGCGTGTTCCAATTGGGCTGGCGGCCATAGACCGCTCGGCGTGTCTGCCGTGGGCCCGCAACGACAGATGTCTGATCTGCGCAGATGCCTGCCCGCACCAGTATGGCGCCATAGAATTGCGGCCGACGGGCACGGGCATCCCTCGCCCGTACGTCGTAGGCCGGCGATGCACCGGCTGCGGGATCTGCGAGCATGACTGCCCCGAGGCCGCCATTCGCGTGGTAGCCATGCATGAGCTGATTCCGGCCCCCCGGCGAGGAGCCCATATGGGCTTGGGTTACGGGCAGTCTCTTGTGCGTGACCGATCAGGCAGGTATACGTATCTGTTGAGACGCCCGGCAGGACGGTCGGGCGGAGGTTGGGCGGACAATGTCGGATGAGGCAGGAGGCGAATTCACATCGTAAGTGCAACGGGACGATCCCAGAAGACTTCTGCGGGC
>CAZVEV010000299.1:0-7393 GCA_964625865.1 uncultured Planctomycetaceae bacterium
AGGGCGTCCAACTCGTTGCACGCGGAACGGACATGCATTCCGCCCGCGCGCAACGAGTTGCACGCCCTACGATCTTCGCGATGACTTTACACACATCTCGCGCGCTGTACGACTGACCTTCCTGCAGTTTGCGATACTGACGCGCGTCTCTTCCACGGGGGAGCAGTTTGCGGTATCATGCTTCGCTTCGAGATCGACTCAGGCGTACGGAGATTGCCCGTGAGCGAAGAGATTCATCATGAGTGCGGCGTGGCCGCCTTGTACTGGCTGGAGGCCCCGCAGGGACGCGGCGGCCCGGCAAGCAGGTCCGTACGAAAACGCGACGTGGTGTCGCTGATGCCCTCGATGCTGCTGGATATCCAGAATCGCGGACAACTGGCCGCGGGGATCAGCAGCTACAACCCCGACCGGGCGCAACTGCTGGACACGTTCAAGGACGTCGGCACGGTGGCTGAGGTGTTCAGAATGTCGCACCCGGCCAAGCACATGGCGATTCTCGACGAATACGCCGGACGGGCCGCCATCGGGCACACGCGATACGCCACCTGCGGCGCCGACGACGCGCGATACGCCCAGCCCTTCGAGCGCCACCACGGGCGGCGCTGGAAGTGGTTCAGCTTCGCCTTCAACGGGCAACTGGCCAACTACGTCGAACTGCGCGACCGGCTGTTGTCGCGTCGCGATTACCACTTCTCGCTCGATACCGATACCGAGATCCTGATGCATTCGCTGGCCTATCGCCTGCGGGGCGACAAGCCGACGTCGCTGCGGCGCGTGATGGCGTCGATGGCGCGGCAGTTCGACGGGGCGTACGACGTGGCGTTTCTCGACGCGGCCGGGCGGATGTTCGTCGCCCGCGACCCGCTGGGCCTCAGGCCCCTGTGCTGGAGCGTGCAGGGCAACCTGTTCGGGGCGGCCAGCGAGTCGGTGGCCCTGACGAACATGGGCTTTACCGAGGTCCACTCGCTGGGTCCGGGCGAGATGGTGATCGTCGACGGCGGGACGCTGCGCGTCGAGCGATTCGCCCCCTCGCCGCGGCGTGCGCACTGCTTCTTCGAGTGGGTCTACTTTTCGAACGTCGCCAGCGAGTCCGACGGATCGAGCGTGTACCTGGCCCGCGCCCGCAGCGGGGCCCGCCTGGCGGCGATGGAAGACCAGCGGATCGATGACGACTGCATCGTCGTTCCCGTGCCCGACACGGCCAAGGCCGCCGGTGATGCCTTTGCCTATCGCCTGGGCATGCCCTCGGTCGAGGGGCTCATGCGCAACCGCTACATCGGGCGGACGTTCATCCAGTCCGGCTCGACCCGGACCCGCAGCGCCAAGAGCAAGTACACGGCCCTGCCGGGCGTGCTGGCGGGCAAGCGCGTGTTCGTGGTGGAGGATTCCATCGTTCGCTCGACGACGCTGAAGATCCTCGTCAAGCAGATCCGCAAGCTCGGCCGGGCCAAAGAGGTGCACGTTCGCGTGGCCTGTCCACCGATCGTGGCGCCGTGTTTCTACGGCATAGACATGTCGACGCTGGGCGAGTTGTTTGCCCCGGCGTTCGTGCCGCGGCGATACACGGGCGACCCGAGCGACGACGTGCAGGCCGAGATGGCCCGCGCGCTGGGCGTCGACAGCCTGCGCTATTTGCCCGTCTCGGCCCTGGGCCCGTGCCTGGACGTCGGCGGCGACGACCTGTGCACCGGGTGCGTCACGGGCAAGTACCCGAGCACGTGGGGCAACAAGCTGATGGCCCGCGCCCGCCGCAAGCACCGATCCGGCGGCGAGGCGGGCAGGACGTACAGTTGATCTCACGCCTTCTTCGGCCGTCTTGAACCGCGAGCGTGCAAGCACGTCCGGGACATGCTACCATCTTCGTTCTGCGGTGTCCGGCGGTGTAGCCGGCACCCGCTGGTGTGGACCTCTTGGTGACAGGAACAGGATTATGGGCGGTTTCTTCGGCGTGGCGGCGGATGACGACTGCGTATCGGATCTCTTTTACGGCACGGACTACCATTCTCACCTTGGAACGCGGCGGGGTGGACTGGCGACTCTGGACCAGGACGGCATTACGCGGTTCATCCACAATATCGAGAACGCCCAGTTCAGGTCGAAGTTCGAGGACGACGTGGCCAAGCTGAGCGGGAGGAAGGGCATCGGCGTCATCAGCGACTACGAGGACCAGCCGCTGATCATCGGCTCGCACCTGGGCACGTATGCAATCGTCACGGTCGGCAAGGTGGCCAACGCCGACGAACTTGCCGGTACCGCATTCGGCAACAAGACGCACTTCTCGGAGATGACCGGAGGAGAGATCAACGCGACCGAACTGGTTGCCACGCTGATCAACCAGGAGGCCACGTTCGCTGACGGCATTCGAGCGGCGCAGGAAGCCATCGAGGGCTCCTGCTCCATGCTCCTGTTGACCGACCACGGCGTGTATGCCGCGCGCGACCGCCTCGGGCGGACCCCGGTGATTCTCGTCAAGAGGCCCGGCGCCCACGCGGTGACGCTGGAAACTTGCGCCCTGCCCAATCTCGACTACGAGGTCGACCGCGACCTTGGGCCCGGCGAGGTCGTGCTCATCACCGCTGACGGCGTCGAGCAGAAGAAACCCGCCCTCGACCGCATGCAGATCTGCTCGTTCCTGTGGGTCTACTACGGATATCCGGCCTCCACATACGAGGGAATAAACACCGAGGACGTGCGGAATCGGTGCGGGGCGGCCCTGGCGAGAAACGACAGCGTCGAGGTGGACATCGTCGCCGGCGTGCCGGACTCCGGGACGGCCCACGCCATCGGCTACGCCAACGAGGCGAGGGTGGCCTACCGCAGGCCTTTCGTCAAGTACACGCCGACCTGGCCCCGCAGTTTCATGCCCCAGGACCAGAGACAGCGGGACCTGGTGGCCCGGATGAAGCTCGTGCCCATCAAGGAACTCATCGCCCAGCAGCGCCTGCTGTTCTGCGAGGACTCGATCGTCCGCGGCACGCAACTGAAGGACACCGTTCAGCGGCTTTACGACTACGGCGCGAAGGAAGTGCACATGAGGCCGGCATGTCCGCCGCTTGTATACGGGTGCAAGTTCCTGAACTTCTCGCGCAGCCGCAGCGAGCTGGACCTCGCCGGCCGGCGGGCGATAAAGGAACTCGAAGGCGAGGATGGCAAGGATCTGCCCCAGTACGCCGATTCGTGCAGCGAAAAGCACTGCGCCATGGTCGAGCGCATCCGCTGCCGCCTGAACCTCACCACGCTGCAGTATCAGAAACTCGAGGACCTCGTCGCCTCGATAGGCCTGCCCAAAGAAAAGCTCTGCACCTACTGCTGGGACGGCGCTGAGTAAGACGATTGCGGATTTCGGATTTCGGATTGCGGAATTGAAGAACTGCATTGGGCGCTGTCCGGTCCCTGACGTCTCGTCGGGCTGGTCGCTTCAGCGATCCAGCTCGGACCTCACTTGTCGTGTGCGCGGTCGAATCTCACCGCGCGCATTCCCATCGCGCTGCGCATAGAATGTGTCGATGAATCGCGCGGCGCACAGCGGTTTCCGGCGCCGATTGAAAGGACGGTTTCATGGTGCGAGAGAAGATAACCTACACCGACCACTACGCGGCGGTGATGCGTACGATGACCTCCAGCGGGCTCCTGTTGGGCAGCTTCGATCGGACGGGCAAGCCCAACGTGATGACCATCGGGTGGGGGGGCATCAGTTCGATCTGGGGCGCCCACACCTGGACCGTGCTGGTCAGGCCCAGCCGCTACGCCCACGAGTGCATCGAGCACACGGGCTGTTTCTCCGTCAACGTGCCCGGCCACGACCTGGCCCTCGCCTGCGCCCAGTGCGGCGTGGCGGGAGGGTCCGAAGACGACAAGTTCGCCCGGGCCGAGCTGACCGAGGAAAAGGGCCTCTACGTGCTGGCCCCCACGATTGCCGAATGCCCCATCGTCTACGAGTGCCAGGTCGTCCACTCCCACGACCTGCTGCCCGAACGCCTCGCCGACGACGTGATCTCCGGCTCGTACATCGATGGCGAATTCCACACGATGTACTTCGGCAAGATCCTCTCGGTCCGGGCCGCTGGCAACGCCGCCGAACTGCTGGCCTGACCATGCGACCGGCAAACGGTAGGGCGTGCAACTTGGTTGCACGCGGAATGGGCGGTCTGTTCGTCCCGCGTGCAACACGTTGCACGCCCTACCTGTTCAGCCGGGGACTTTCCGTTACGGGGCGTGCTGGACTATAATGCCCTCGCCGAGGCCCGCGCGACTGGGACGCGGGCGACTTTCTGGAGAATGCTGATGCGCCGAGCCGTCGTGCTGGCTGTCTTGCTCTTATCGGCCGTCGTGCTGGCTGACGAGGTCGTGTTGACCGAGGACGCCCCGACGGCGGCGGCGCCGAAGGCGGGCGACGTGACGGGCACGATAACCCCGCCGGCTGACGTGATCGGCCTGCGGGCCGTCAGCCGCGTGACGGGCAAGCAGTACCCGCCCCACAGCGTCGATCGCAAGACCGGACGGTTCGTCTTCAAGGCCCTGCCCGGCGCGGCGCGGTACGACCTGGTCTTCCGCACCCGAGACGGGCGCCAGATCGAGGGGATCGACCTGGACTTCGTGGACCAGCGGATGATTCGCCTGGCCGCCGAGCGCAGGAAGCAACTCGGCCTGCCGCCGGAAAGAACCGCGCAGTTCGGCCCCGAGGACGTCAAGAAGCTCGTGGGCTTCGTGGCGGCGATGAAGGACTTCATGGAGATCCGGCGCGTGCTGTACATCAAGGGCGACGGCATCCGGGCGACGATGCTGCTGGAACTGATGCGGACGCGCGACTTCTACTCCCGCAAGGGCTCGGAGGTCATCTGGCGGGTCGAGTTGTGGTACTTCATGAATCACTTTGGCGGGTGGGACCGCCTGGCGAACCAGGAACGCGTCCTGCGGCGCGTGCGCGTGGCTCGCGAGCAGTGGCAGGCGATCAGCGTCGAGTACTTTCCCCAACTCAGCGCGGAGGTTTCTGCGACGGGAAGGGCCAAGCCGGTCGTCTTCAAGGTCCCGCCCAAGGGCGACCCGTCGCGTGGGCGGCTGGCCAAGACGCCTCCTGAGCAGAAGACGGCCCCGAACGTCCTGGGCCTGCCCGACGCCAAGCCCGTGTCCAAACCGCCGGCGAACAACCGATAGACCAACGTGGGTGCCGTGGCTTGACGCGAAGCGGCAACCACGTTCTCTCCTTTCGAGGAAACGTGGTTGCCGCTTCGCGTCAAACCACGACACCCAGGCGCTACCAGTTAACCAGTCAACCAATCCACCAATCAACCAGCCACGTCGATGATCGCCTTGACGACGTTGTCGCGGTAGTCGGCCACCACGTCGAACGCTTCGCCGGTCCGGTCCAGCGTGTAGGTGTGCGTCACCATCGGATCGAGGTCCACCTGTCCGGAGGCTGCGACCCTGATCGCTTCGGCCGTGCAGTCGTTCTGGCGACGCACGTTCTGGACCGTCAGTTCCTTGCGGCGCATCTGGTCCATCAGGAAGCTGACGCGGTCGAGTTCGGGAATGCCCACCGCCAGCAGCGTCCCGCCGGGGGTGAGCACGTCGACGCACTGGTCGAGGGTCTCCTGCTCGCCGGCGCACTCGAAGGCCAGGTCCACGCCCAGCGGCTGGGCCTGCATGATCTCGGCGACCACGTCGTTCCGCTCGGGGTTTCCCGTCCAGTGGGCGCCCATCCGACGGGCCAGAGCCGTGCGGTTGTCGCGCACGTCAGTGAGGTAGACCGCCCGCGCCCCGCCATGGTTCAGGGCGAGCATCACGCACAGGCCGATGGGCCCGGCGCCGAAGACCGCCGCCGTCTTGCCCGACACGTCCCCCGCCAGACGCCGCGCCGCGTAGTAGCCTATCGTGAACGGTTCGATCAGCGTAGCCTGCGTCATGGTCATCGCATCCGGCACGACATAGCAGCAGGCGGCGGGCATGACGAGGTATTCAGCCAGTGCGCCGGGCAGTTGGTCCGGACAGCCGAGGAAGACCTGGTTGCGGCAGGTGTGGGCGCGCCCGGCGAGGCACTGGTCGCATCTCCCACAGACCACCAGCGGGTCAACGGCCACACGGTCGCCCACCTTCAGGGCCCCGGCGGCGGGGCCGATGGCTTCTATCGTCCCCGCGCATTCGTGCCCGACGATCCAGGGATACTCGATCACCTGGTCGCCGATCCGTCCGGCGCGATAGTAATGCATGTCGCTGCCGCAGACCCCCACGGCGGCGATGCGAATCAACACATCGTCATCGCGTTCGATCCGGGGCTCGCCGATTGTGCGGACCTCAACCGTCCGCAGTGCCGTCAGATACGCTGCCTTCACGTCGTACTCCTGTCCTGTGGGCCTGGCTGCAGCCCGCAGTCGTCGGCCACGTCGTAGCAGGCCACCACCCGCCCGGGAACCCACCGCCCGTCGGATTGGGTCGCCTTTCGGACCTCGACGGTGCAGCCTTCGACGCGGACGACCAGTGGGCGAGGCCAGGGCGCCTCGAAGCTCCCGGTGTTGACAACCCACCTGCCCGCGACGGTCCACACGCCGGGTCTGTGGGCATGGCCGAGGACGATCATTCGGGCCTCCGGGGCGTATTGCCTGATGAACCGGGCGGCCAGGCGCGGCATCCGCTGCCAGAACCTCAAGACCGCCCAGACGGCCTGCGGTCGCTTGAGCCACCGGAGATACCACGCGGTACGCTGAGTGGTTGTGCCCTCGCCGTAGCGGTGCAAGGGCACGAACCGCTGCATTCGTTCGACGGCCTCTGTGGTAGCGGCGAGTTGGCCTTCGAGGGTGTCGCGCCGGTGGGGGGGCATGGCGGCGAGGGCTTCGGCGCGGGCGGCGGCCATTTGCCTGCCTCGCCCGTGCCATGGTGAGACCTCCTTGAGGATCACGTCGCCATGCGTCACCAGCACGCGCCCGCCGGCCAGGTAGACGTGCCGCGCTCCGCTCAGCGAGCAGTCCGTGTTTCCAGCCAGCAGGACGGGGCGAACGCCGTCGGCAGCGCACAGGGCGTCCAAGGCCTCGAGAACGTCCGCCAGGAGGCGCGCGTCCTGAGTGATCGCCCTGCTGACGGTGTCCCCGTTGAACACCACCGTCGCCGCGCCCTGCCAGAGTTCGCGCAGGCGCCGCATTGCCGCCGACCAGTCCGCGCCGGCCCGCAGGTGCACGTCGCTGAGAACAACCACCGGTTCGTCCACTGCCGTCATTCGCCCGAGGCTCCTTCGTAACTTCGTAACAAAAAATGAATTATATCCAATAGCACTGTCGCAGGCCAACGTATCGGTCGATATATGAGACATCGCGGCCGGACCGTGAGCACTCATTACGCCCAGGCACGATGGAGATATTGTCAGAAGTTGTGGATGGCGGACGGAAAAAACGCGGCGTATCCT
>CAZVEV010000300.1:0-7313 GCA_964625865.1 uncultured Planctomycetaceae bacterium
CCATTTGGCGTGGGAGTACAAAGATCAGCTATTTGGACAGGAGACGGGCGTCCTTCTTTGCTTCTGACAAGCACTTGCGCCCTTGCTGCATTTCCTCCGCCCATCGAGGCGTTGTCAGCGGCTGACTGCGTGTCCTTGCGATTGCCTGCATCTGGTGCAAGCATTGGTGCAAGCAGCGGTGCAAGCGGACGGTCATCACATGTTCCCGTTGCCCGCTGTCGTTGGGTGTTCCGTTCCCCGTCGAGGGGCAGGAATGGTAGTGCATCCAGCGCCCCTGCGACATCCAGAAGACGCGGATCGGTGTAGACATTCATCGTCAGATCCAGCGTCGAATGCCTCAGCGCCGCCTGTGCTGTCCTCGGCGTCACGCCGCCCTTGCTCAGGTGCGTTCCAAACGTGTGCCGCATCGCGTGAATGTCAACGGTACGTCCTCTGTCATCCGTCTTCGGGATGGCCGCAGCCGCGAGGTCCCGGTCAAAGACCCGGATGGCGTCACCGGGCAGGTGGAGCAGTGGGGCGGTCGCCGGAAGACACACCGGGATGGCGTTGCCCTCAGCCCGCGCCTGTAACTGCACGCGCTGCAATCGCTCGCCCAGCCAGACCCGGAGGTCAGCGGCAAGGTCGGGACGCAGGGGAATCCTCGCGCCGCGTCCGGCCTTCTCGTCCTTGGCAAGCAGTTCGAGGTGGGGAGTGGGCTTGTCCAGTGCGGCCTGTCCGACCGTCAGGGAAGCCAGTTCGCTCTTCCGCAGTCCAGTGAGCGTCAGCACCTTGTACACAAGCGCCCGTTCGCGACCGAGTCGTTCCAGTTTGGCGATCAAGCTGGGATTGTCTCGCAGTGCCTCTCGGGCTCGTGCGGTTGACGCTTCGATGTTCTCTGGGTTGAGCGGTGCCTTCTTCCAGGTTCGACGACCTTTGCACTCCTTCCGTGGCAGCCGCACCTTCTCTCGGCCATATTCTGCCAGTGGCCTCAGGTGAGCCGCCCGAAGCAGCCGCTTCAGTTCGTCCTCCGTCAGGGCCCGACGACAGCGGCGCCGATCACTGCGTTCATCAGCCTTGCAGAGTTTCGCCAGGGGATTAGCCAATAGCCGTTGGCTCTCCACCGCCCAGTTGCAGAACGCCACGATGGCCGCGCGGTGTGCGTTGCGGGTCCTGGCGGCCATGTCTTGACCCTCGGCGCGATTCATCCATGTTTCCATCGCTGTTCGCGTGATGTCAGCCAGCCAACGGAAACCGCACTCGTCTATCACACGATTCAGATTGTGCTCGACGTTCACACGGTGGGCATCGGAGACTCTGTGACCACGCACAGTCTTGGCACGCAGGTGCTCAAGATAGACCGCAACATGGTCAGTGAGGGGCGTATGCTGGTGGTCGGCGGCGCAGTCCTGTTCGGCGGTAACGAATCCCCCGCGAACGCTCTCGGCACGCGCAAGCAGTTGGTGCAATACGCCGCGTGCAGCCTGTTCGCTGCGACACCCCGTCGCTTCCTCACGGACAAGACCTGAGCCGTCGCGGTATTTCGCCGTGTAGGTCCCAGCCTCCATGACGATTCGCGGCTTGCCGGCGTGCTTGCCCTTCTCGGGCACCGTCACCTTCGCCGTTCGCTTCTTGCCCTTGGCGTCCTTCCACCGGGCGAACCGCTGGCCACGGCGTGTGAACAACTCCGCGCCCTCGGGCAGGGGCTTCGTGTACATCTTCTTGAACACGGTAGCCATGATAGTCTCCTTCACTACTGTCCGTCTTCCCACGCCTGCCGTGCTGCCGCAAGAGCAGCGCGCCGAACCTGCCGCAGTGTTCGATAGAAGGCGTGGTGCTGGTTGTGTTGTATGTTGAAGGGCAAGCTGAATCGTCTGATAGCTTCCTCTTCGAGGTCCCAGGGAGCCGGATGCTCCATCCAAGAGAAGAACGCGTGTTTGCGCATCCAGTCAGTCAGTTGCGTTTCACCCTCACCGAAAGTCTTGCGCTTGCCCGTCGCGCTCAGTTCCAACGCAATACCCAGAGTGTCTGCCAAGAGGCAGCCGAGAGTCATGCGCAACGTAGAACCTTCAGCCTTGCCTCGGTAGTGCCCCCTGATCCGGGACTGGAGCGTCTGCCGACTGGAAGGGCGCCTTGGTGAAATACCAATGTAGAGCAGGTGTCGTCGGGCCTTTGTAATCGTCCCATCCGTAGGGACGAGCGGCGGTACACCGTCAAACCACCACGCATACAGCCCTGAGCATCGGGGTGGAACGTCCGCGCCCGCCCTGACATTATCCCAACTCCATACATGGCCTGGTCTTACAAGTGGTCCAAACATCTCTGTTCCTTTCTCGGCTTTGCGTTCCCACCTCAACTCAACACCGAAGTGGCCGGCCAACTTGTCTGCCATGTCGAGTCGAAGCGATTGCTCGCCGCACGAGAATCGCATCAGCGATTGGCGCGTGATGCCTGTTGCCTGCTCAAGCGATGCAAAACTCTGGCCGCTCTGACGAATCGCTTCGCGTAGTAGACCGGTCATCGTATTCCAGCATTCTTTCTCATGCGCGTTCATGTAATAATTATAACATCAGCCGCTCGATGTTTCAATCTTTCTTGGGACTTTTCTGCGAAGCCCCGCTCTGACACTCAGGGCCCTGCGTTCCTTCGGCCCAGCTAACACCCGCCTCTGCCGATCCGGTTGATCTGGCATAAGCTGTGGTTCTGATCTCGGCCCCGTTGACGGTGTTGACGTTGACATAACCCTACTCTCTCTCGTGATCGGAGGGGGTTTCGTCAACGTCAACGGTGTCAGTAAGCCTCAGCCGGCGGGTCGGTCGGCCACCTTTGGCGGTTGGGGGGACGGACTCCCATAACCCGATTCCCATGGATGCCAACTCCCCCAGGGCCAGGTCGGCGTCGTCCGCCGTGCCGAACATCCGCGAACTCCGCATCACCTCGCGGGATGTCACCGCCCCGCCCTTGCGCCGGATCAATTCCACCAGCTGTTGCCGCTCACGCTCTTCCTCGTCTTGCGCCAGTACAGCGTAGACCCGCCGGGCTTCACCGCCAAACCAGCGGGCCAGCGCCACGCCAGTCGCGACGCTCTGTTCGTCCACGGCGTTAGGATCAGCGAGTGTGGAGTCCTCGGCAGCCCACCGGACAAGGTGTACGATCAGCGCCAATCGGGCCGCGTACGCCTCGAGTTTTGACCAAGCCGCCGACAATTCGCCTGTCAGATCGACTTGCTCCAGGGCGTGAGCGTCATAGAAGTCGATCCACGCCCTCTTGCCCTCCGGGGTCAAGCTGACAATTGCAGGGATTGGATCGCCCTCGTCGTTGGCATCCGCTTGCAGCGTGTAGAGTCGGTCGATGAGTGACTCCATGGCTTCTTCGGTCTGTCGGTCGATCTCCGTCTCCCTCCACTCCTTCGGACGGCGGGGGGGATAGGCCAGCAACAGACGTGCGGCCAGTCCCGACTCTCGATGTTCGACGCCGAGTGCGAGATCAAGAATGCCCGGTTGGATACCACCCGTCACGCTCATAGACGCACGGGGCACATAGATAGTGCGGACTGAGCCTGTCTTCCGGTCCACGATGATCGTCTCGCCGTTGTGCATCGAAAGCCAGTGAGCGGCGTCCGCTCCCGACTTGCCGCCAGTATAGCGGTCGAACGACCCGATCCAGCCTGCCAGTTCGTCTCTGGCCACCAGCAGACCTCGGGGATTGGCCAGCAGCAGCGGCGCGAGTGCCTCGACCGTCGTATCGCTGACAACAAACCGCTTGGCCTCTGGCCGAACCGGCTTCTGCGGCGGATCGTCGTCTGTGTCCTTGGATCGCTTCCATTTGGCGTACTCCTTCTCGTAATGGGCGTATGCCAGTTCGTACTCGGCCATCTCCTCGGCATATCGTTTCAGGGCCTCGCACTGCCGGTCCCGAACCGGCTGGACCGCCAGCTTGAACGCTGGTGTCTTGGCCGTGCCGCTCTCGCCCACGATAGCCGTCCAGATGATCGCCGGTTCCGTCCATCCACGCTTCAGTCGGATACGCCGGGTGTTGCCGATGGTCCCCGCCAGCACGGCCAGCAAAGGCAAGGCGACAAAGGACGGGGCACAGCCAATCGCCTTCGCGCCGACGTTGACGAAACCCCATAACGGCTCCGGGAGGACACCGACGGGGAACGGTTGGTACCGCCGCAACGCGTCCCCGCCCTTCGTTGGCTGGATATCCGGGGCCGGACCGCCCGAGCCACCTTGCCGGGGTGTCCAGGCCGCCGTCCCCTCCGCCATCTCGAGGACCATGGCCTTGATCTCGGCGGCGTCTTTGCAGTCCATCGGACCGTCCGGGCCGATCCAGTCGTCGAAGTCCCCGTGCTCGTTCAGGCCGGGCAGATCCACAACGCGGACCGTTGCGGGTGGCGACAGTTGCGTCACGATCCCGGCGACTTCCTCGGCATACTTGCGGCCTGCTTCGTCGTTGGCCGTCCGGCTTGGAGGTGTCCCAGACGATCTCACCTTCGAACCCGACCATCGCTCCGATCTTCTCGACCAGGTCCTTGATGGTAATCTCAAAGCCGGCACCGAGATTGACCGGATCAGAGTCGTCGTACCTTTCGGTGGCCATCGCCAGCCCGCGGGCGCAGTCGTCGACGTAGAAGAACTCCCTGCTGGCGGCGCCCGTGCCCCAGACCTCGACGGACGCGCTGCCGGTCCGCTTGGCCGTGACGAACTTGCGAATCAGCGCGGGGATCACGTGGCTGGTTTGCAGATCGAAGTTATCACCCGGACCGTACAGGTTCACCGGCAAGAGGAAGATGCCATTCAGTCCATACTGCTGCCGGTATGCCTGGAGCATGACCAGCAGGGCCTTCTTGGCCACCCCGTACGGTGCGTTGGTTTCCTCGGGATACCCGTTCCAGAGTTCGGCTTCCCTGAACGGCACGGGAGTGAACTTCGGATACGCGCAGATCGTGCCCACCTGCACGAACTTCTTGAGCCCGACCCGGCGGGCGTGTTCGATCAGGTGCAGCCCCATGGCCATATTCGCGTAGAAGAACCGTCCCGGGCTGGCCTGGTTGGCTCCGATGCCGCCGACCTCCGCCGCCAAGTGAATCACGACCGTCGGCGCCAGCTCGGCGTACATTCGCTCGACGTCACGCTCGCACGTCAGGTCGAAGTCCTCGATCAGCGGCACGCAGATGTTCTCGGGCGCCGCTCCGGCGTCCTGCAAGGCCTGCTGAAGCCGCTTGCCAAGGAAGCCCGCTCCGCCGGTCACCACGATTCGTTCTTCAGCCAGATCAAGCATTTTCAGTATCCGCTCCTCTTGCCATCGTCAGCCGCACGCGTTCTCCGGGATTGGCCCTCTCGCCACGGCCGGTCGCATGCACTCGTTACTGTCCGTTCCTTTCGCGATGGTCGGCCAGCACGCGTTCTTCACGGGCGAGCTGCCAGTCGTTTTCGACCATCATCGCCGCCAGGCCCTTCAGGTCCACTTTCGGCTGCCAGCCGAGCGCTTGGCGAGCCTTCGTCGCGTCGCCCAGCAGCAGGTCGACCTCGGTCGGGCGGAAGTACCGCGGGTCGATCTCCACGTACTGCTGCCAGTCCAGGCCGAGTTGGCCGAACACTTCGTCGAGAAACTCTCGCACCGAGTGGGTTTCACCGGTGGCCACCACGTAGTCGTCAGGCTCGTCCTGCTGGAGCATCAGCCACATCGCCTCGACGTAGTCGCCGGCGAAACCCCAGTCGCGCTTGGCGTCAAGATTGCCCAGGAACAGCTTATCCTGCAGGCCTTCCTTGATTCGCGTCGCGGCGCGGGTGATCTTCCGCGTGACGAACGTCTCGCCCCGGCGCGGGGACTCGTGGTTGAACAGGATCCCGCTGCAGGCATACATGCCGTAGGCCTCGCGGTAGTTTACGGTCTGCCAGTGGCTGTAAAGCTTGGCACAGGCGTAGGGGCTTCGCGGATAGAACGGCGTGGTCTCGCTCTGGGGCGTCTCGATGACCTTGCCGAACATCTCGCTGCTGGAGGCCTGGTAAAACCGCACCGGCAGGGCGATATCGCGGATCGCCTCGAGCAGGCACAACGTGCCCACCGCGTCGGTCTGGACGGTGTACACCGGCTGGTCGAAACTGACACGAACGTGCGACTGCGCGCCGAGATTGTACACCTCGTCGGGCTGGCAGGCGGTCAGGACCTGTCGCAACCCGGACCCGTCGGTCAGGTCGCCGTAGTGCAGGGACAGCCGCGGACCCTCTTCATGCGGGTCATGGTAAATGTGGTCTATCCGCTCGGTGCCGAACGTACTGGACCGCCGAATCAGCCCGTGGACATCGTAGCCCTTGTCGAGAAGAAACTCAGCAAGATAGCTGCCGTCCTGGCCCGTGATACCGGTTATCAACGCTTTCTTGTTCATGCGGACAGTACCTCTGTGCAGAGAATAGGCAGGCCGGTCGCCCCGCTGCGACCGCTGCCGACCGGAGACCATACGCGCTTTCTCGCTGACCTGCAAGTTCGGACAGACAGAGCAGAGATGCCGCGGCATGCCGCAGGGCGACGGACCATCGGAGTTAAGACACCTGTTGGAATGTGCCGATTCCGGCGTTGTTCCGCGGCGTAACACCCTTGCTGTGTTTGGCGTTGATGTAGGCGACGTAGTTGACCGTTCCGTCGGCATTCAGCGGGCCGGTGATGTACGTCGTGTCCTTGCCGACCGTGATCTTGACCTTCGCCTGGCGGGTTGTGATTCGAGGCGGGGACTCGGCGGCGGTCGACCGGACCGGAGAGCCCCAGACGCCTGCCAGCGCAGTGAGAAGAAGCCCGATCGCCGCCCTGTTCATATCAACACTCCCATCGACATCTACAGCAGCCCATGCCCACGATTCCCAGAGCGTATCATCGTTGCGGGGCGACCCCAATGCAATAACGCGAACAACGCCCGTTGGCGCATCAGGACGGAGCCGCGGCGTGCCGCCGCGGTGCTGTTTCCCTCGAACGAGTTGACGGTCCTGCGAACGCGCGGTCGGAGAGACCGTGAGCGTGCGATCGGAAGCACGTTTTGTGCGGAGAGGAACGGCACCGCGGGGACACGCCGCGGCTCTCTCCTGACGCGCAGCGGGGAAGGAGTCTCAATCGCCGCGTGCGGGCGAGGATCTCCCGCGGTTGGGGGGCAGTGGTGCCAAGATGAAATGGGCTGTAAATCTGTTTCGGGCGTCAAGGAAAGTGTTGCTGTAAAGGTGTCTGAGTGCCCGGGGGGGGCGTCAATATACAAGAGACTATAAGCAAGTGCGAAGGTGGGCCGAGGCCTGCTTTACAGTGGGCGTGGTTCAAAAGGGCCTGATTTAGGGTAACACTTTGGAGGG
>CAZVEV010000301.1:0-7274 GCA_964625865.1 uncultured Planctomycetaceae bacterium
GGGCAAGGGCAAGGACGACACCTACGTCGAGACCAGCGAAGGCCGCTGGATCAACTCCAAAGGCGTGGAAGGACGCTACGTGCGCCTCTACAGCCGCGACTACAGTTGCCATAACAGCAAATACAAAATAACGAAGGAGGTCGACTCTAACCACTACATCGAGGTCGAGGTTTACGGGAAATAGGTCCCACGATAACGAGGACAGCCACCGTTATTCGCGGTTCAATAACGAGGAACCCTGAAGACCACCAAACTGAAACGAAGAACCATGAAGACCACGAAACTGATCTCGATTGCCGTTTGTCTGCTGATCTGTGCGCTTGCCATGCTCGTTCCTGCCGGGTGTTCCGATCGTGACGAGAATGAGCCCGCCAGCGAAGGGACACAAGCAGAGACGATGGTCGAGCTGGAGACGGACTTGCCGTCGATATACAAGGAAGCCCCGATACCTCGTCGCAAACCGGGCGAGCCATTCCTCGTGCCGCAAGGCACGAAGCTCCTCTCGCGGGGCGTCAAAGTGACGTCCAGCGATATGGAGCCGATCATCGGCGAGCTCGAGTTGGTCACGGATGGCAACGAGGAGGCCCGGGGCTACTATGGATCCTTTGTGGAATTGGCACCCGGCCTGCAGTGGGTGCAACTCGATCTGGGCACGCCGCATGCCCTCCACGCGATCCTGGTATGGCACGGTTACGGGCCATATGATGGCTTTTTCCCAGGGGAGTATGCCCTGTATCGACATGTGTGTCAGGATGTCGTCGTCCAGGTTTCGAATGATCCCGCGTTCAAAAAAGATGTCAAAACGGTGTTCAATAACGATCACGACAACTCGTCCGGCCTGGGCCATGGCAAAGACGACATCTACGTCGAGACCAGCGAAGGCCGCTGGATCAACCCCAAAGGCGTGGAAGGACGTTACGTGCGCCTCTACAGCCGCGATTACAACCGCGTGTGGCGTAGCCTTGTCGATGGCTCGGGCGGGACCGGCTACTGCGAGTGTAACCGCTACATCGAGGTCGAGGTCTACGGGAAGTAGGTTCCTGCCGTACGAGCAATACGCAGGACGGTCCCCGGAGATACCCCAAACCATGAGCCCACACAAGAGCCCAAGCAAGAACGCCCAGACGACGCCGGATGAACTGCGGGGCCAGGGCACACAGGACTACAAGGGCTGCGGCGAGCGAAGCGACAACTATCTTCTGCATACATGAACTCCTGCCCACCGGTCTGCGGCGGCGATGGTTTCAGCCAGGGCGGCCGGGCCGAGCATTCGACCTGCCGGGCTATCATAGCCCGGTGGGCCCTGTCCGTTCAAGCCGGCATCGCGGGCACCCGGGCTCTCTGTCATCTTGGCCCAGGCGCCGCGACTGAAACGACGCGTGCCACTACTCCCTTGATCCTTCGGCCGTCCACCAGTCAATCGTACGGCGCAGGCCCTCGTCGAAACTCGCTTCGCCACGGCACGCATTACACGGTGGTGGATGAAGATGGGCCGCACACGCTATCCGCACACCGAGGACCTCCTGATCAGGGCGGACTGCGGCGGGAGCAATGGATACCCTCACGCAAACCCCTTGCCTCAAGTGGCACACTATCACCCGCCCTTCACTGGTGCAGTTTGCCCGCCCCTTGACACCTCTTCCGAGGTGTTCCGCCGACACGTGGTCTATGCGGCTGTCACGTTCGCACGGAGGGCTGTCTACTTCCCGCTGACGTTATAGACGCCGAGCCTGTCGCCGTACCGGACGTACAGCCTGCCGCCGCACACGACGGGATGCGCCCAGGTCGGCCGCTTGCCGGGGTTGGCGATCTTCAGGCGTCCGGCGATGTCGAAGCCCTTGTCCGTCGGCTTGGCCAGGACCATGTTGCCGTCATCGGAGTAGAGGTAGAACATCCCGTCGGCGTAGGTAAGGCAGCCGTTCCTGTACTTGTACGAGGACAGGATGGCGCCGGAAGCGAAGAGGGTCCTGCCCGACGCGAAATCGATGCACATCCAGGGCGTGGACCTGCCCAGTCGCTCGGCGTAGCCGTAGACGCGACCGTCGACCAGGACAAGGCTCCCGTGCTTGTTGTCGAGCGTCGGGTTGTGCCAGTGCTTCCTGACCGAACAGGAATCGCCCGAGACGTCCAGCCGCAGGGCGGTGGTCCCCTTTCGGACGCAGCCCGAGACGATCACGAATCCGTCGTGGAACAGCGGCGTGGTGATGTTCTCGTCCATGTACACCTTATGCGGGTACTTCCACAGCAGCTTCCCGTCGGATGCGCGCACCCCCACGATCGATTCCGACATCGCCGTGACGATCTGCCTGAGCCCCTTGTATTCGACCAGGATCGGTGACGCATAGCCCGGTCGATCGCCGGCGCCCTTGCACCGCCAGAGGACCTTGCCCGTCTTCCTGTTCAGCGCCGCGATGCCCACGTCCTTGCCGCCCGGCGTGCAGATGACCTTGTCGTCGAAGACGAGCGGCGACTCGGCGAGCCCCCAGATGATGTGGCGGCCGGCGAATCGGCGCATGATATCCATCGACCAGACGACCTGGCCGGAATCGGCCTTGAGGCAGACCAGGCTCCCGGTTCCGCTGAGGTGGTGGAGCAGCCCGTCTGTGATCGTCGGGGTGGAGCGCGTGCCGGGATAACTCCTGGCCCACGCCTTGCCGTTCGGCCTCGTCCAGACGGTCTTTCCGTCCATGCCCAGTGCGGTGATGACGCAATCGCCGTTGACGCTCCCGGTCGTGTAGACGCGTTTTTCCGCGATCGAGACGGTCGAATACCCCTCGCCGATCCCCGTTGCCTCCCAGATACGCCTCGGGCCGCCGCGGGGCCAGGTCTTGAGCAGTCCCGTGTCGGCGGACTTGTTGTCGCGATTGGGCCCGTGAAACTGCGGCCAGCTCGTGCTTCGCAGCGACGTGCCGCTTCGCAGAGTAGTATCGGCGGCGCAGACCGATACGGCGGCCAGCAGAACCAGTGATACTGTGTATCTCATCACGACAGTCTCCTTAACGCGTTCTTGCCTGCTCACGCTCGCCCGCCGGGCAGGGCATCTGTCCCAGTCCTGACGGATGCCGTGATCGCGGAGCCTCTACGGCGATTGTAACCGGCGCCGTGCGTCGGGCAAGCCGAATCAGCCTGTCCCGGATCGCTGACGGTCGGCCCTTGGCGTCCTGTCCTGCCTGGCGCAGAGCCAGTATCCGCGTGATGGACTTAGGCGCGAGCTTGTGGTTAGCTGGTATTGCGATACGATCATCACGACGCGCCGCGGTGCTCGTGGGTCAAGCGTTGGTATGGACGCCCGGAACGCCGTGGCGCGGAGACCCGGTTTGGAGAGGATGTGACCATGACGATGGCAACAGGTCGGACGAGGATCACCGGTTGGGTGTTGGCGGCGGCATTGACGGTGATGGGACACGCGGGCCTGGCAGGCGCGGCCTCGCCGGACGAACGGGCTCGGCAGATCATCAAGGACGCAGGTGTTCGCGGCGGCCTGCTCGTCCACGTCGGCTGCGGGGACGGCAAACTGACCGCCGCGCTGGCCGGCGGCGACAGCGCCGTGGTTCAGGGCCTGGCAACGGATGCAAAGACGCTCTCGGCAAGGCGTGATTACATCCGGTCGAAGGGGCTGAGCGGCAGGGTGTCGATCACGCGGTTCGGTGGGCGGCGGCTCCCGTATGTCGACAACCTGGTCAACGTGCTGGTAGCGGACGACCTCGGCGGCGTGCCGATGGCCGAGGTCATGCGCGTCCTGGCGCCGAGGGGCGTGGCGATTGTCGGCGGCAAGAAGACTGTCAAGACGGTCCCCGCGGAGATCGATGACTGGTCCCACCACATGTACGACGCGACAGGCATCGGCGCCGGCGGGGACACGGCCGTGAGTCAGCCACGGAGCATTCAGTGGAAGGCCGGCCCCGAGTACAGCCGAAGCCACGAGAACATGTCCAGCGTCTCTGCCGTCGTCTCCGCAGGTGGGCGGGTGTTCTCAATCATGGACGAAGGGCCTGCCGCTTCGATCTACCTGCCATCCCAGTGGTCGCTGACGGCGCGTGACGCGTTCAGCGGGGTGCGGTTGTGGCACGTGCCGATCCGCCAGTGGCACGCGAGGCTGTTTCCGCTGAAGAGCGGGCCCATGCAACTGCCTCGCCGACTGGTCGCGGGAACGGATCGCGTTTACGCGACGCTCGGACTCTATGACCCGGTCAGCGAGATCGACGCCGCGACGGGCAAGGTGCTGCGGACCTGGGAGGGGACGGCCTTTGCGGAGGAGTTGCTGCTGGTTGGCGATAAGCTCATCGTGCTGATCAACGACGACGGCAAGAAGGCGGCGTACAGCGGACGGATGCCGGCCGGCCGACCGCGCTTCAGGGCGCCGGAGAACACGATCAGCCTTTCCGCCCAGCGGTCTGTGGCGGTCATCGACACGGACACCGGCAAGGCGGTGTGGAAGAGGTCCCAGGGCGGCGTGGTACCGCTGACGATTGCCGCCGCCGCGGGCCGGATCGTCCTGATGTGCGGCCCGTCACTGCGGTGCCTGGACCTCGCGACCGGTCGCAAGATCTGGGAAGCCAAACTCGCGACGAAGGCCCCGAAGGTCTCGACCAGCCACAGCCCCGTCGTTCTGGTGCACAAGGACGTCGTCTACGCCGCGGCAGGCGGCAAGCTGAGCGCGTGGGATGCGGGCAAGGGCAAGCTGCTGTGGTCGGCGTCATGCGCGAATGCCGGCTACCGGGCGCCTGCGAGCATCTTCATCGTGAACAACCTGATCTGGGACGTCAACGTGGGGGGTGAGCCCTATCGCCCTGGCAGCGATCCGAAGAAGATCAACCGCACGTATACCGGGTACGACCTCCGCAGCGGCGAGGTGCGCAAGACAATACCGGTTTCGAGTGAGCACGGATACGGGATCATGCATCACCGCTGCCACGTCCCCCGTGCTTCGGGCACGAGCATCATCACGAGTTTCCCCGGTATCGAGTTCTTCGACGTGACCAGCGGGAAGGTAACCCACGACAGTTGGATTCGCGGCGCCTGCGTTTACGGATTCATGCCGGCCAACGGCCTGATCTACGCCCCGCCGCACCCCTGCGCCTGCTACACGCAAGGCAAGCTGACCGGGTTCTGCGCGGTGGCGGGCAAGAGGGCCAGACCAGAGGCAAAGGGCCAGCCGAGCAGGCTCGAGAAGGGCTCCGCCTTCGGCAAAGGAACCGTGGGCGAGGCTGCTGCCCGTGATTGGATCACCTACAGGGGCGATGCGGCGCGGAGCGGCACAACGGCCGTCTCCGTTCCCATGGCCCTCACGGAAGTGTGGCGCGCGAAGATTGGCGGCGATCTCAGCCAGTGCGTGATTGCCGACCGAACGCTCTTCGTGGCATCGGCCGACGATCACACGGTCCACGCCCTGGACGCGATTGATGGGAAGAGATTGTGGGGCTACACGGCGGGCGGGCGGGTGGACTCGGTGCCGACATACCACCGGGGCACGATCATCTTCGGCTGCCGAGATGGGTACGTGTACTGCCTGGCGGCAAAGAGCGGCGAGCTTGTCTGGCGATTCCGGGCGGCGGCGACTGACACGCGGTGTGTGGCCTATGACCAGGTGGAATCGGTCTGGCCCGTTCATGGCAGCGTGCTCGTGCAGGGCGACGTGCTCTGGTTCTGTGCCGGTCGCTCGTCCTACCTCGATGGCGGCCTTCTCGTCTACCGGTTGGACCCGCGCACGGGGAAGGAACTGTCCGTGACCCGGGTGGATTCCCTGGGGTCGAACGACCATCAGCCGCCGATCACCTCCACCATGTTCGCCCGGCTGGACATCGAAGGTGCGAAGAACGACGTGCTTTCCTGTGACGGCAAGAACGTCTTCATGCGTCACTGGGCGTTTGACCTGGGGGGCAAGAGCGTCAAGCAGGACGTCGACCACCTCTTTGCCGCGACGGGATTCCTGGACACGTCGTGGTTCCGGCGCACCTACTGGATCTACGGGCGGATCTACGTTTCCGGTGCGCAGGGCTGGGCGCGAACCGGGAACGTCAGGCCGACCGGTCGGATCATGTCCATCGACGAGGATCGCATCTATGGGTTCGGCCGCGACTATTACCCGCCGTCACCGGGCAACGCCCATCAGATGTATGCGCCCGGCGAGAAGGAGATCTTCTTTGCCACCGCAAAACGCAGCGACGGGGCGGTAACGCCTCCCGCCAAGGCGCCCGCTCGAAAGGGCTCGCGCCGCAGGAAGGCCAAGTCACCGCGAACGGCCGCCAAGGCCTACCACTGGACCACGCCGGGCGATCTGCAGGTGCGGGGCATGGTGCTGGCCGGACAGGGCGCCGACAAGCGCCTGATCGTTGTCGGCGCCAAGGGCGACTGGGTGGTCTCCCAGGACGCCTACGAAGGGAAGATGGGCAGCGTGCTGCGGGCCATCTCCATCGCTGACGGGAAGACCCTCGCCGAGCAGGACCTTCCGGGCCTGCCGGTCTTCGATGGCATGTCCGTGGCCCGGGGACGACTGTTCGTCTCGCTGGAAGACGGGTCCGTGATCTGCCTCGGGAGCAAGCCCGCCCCTGGGCGATAGGTGTGCCCCCTGCGCCGGCCCCGCGCGATTACGCCTGTGTCTTGACCCGTGCGTAGAGTCCGTGACCGACGTGGCGGAGCTTGCCCTGGCGGACGAGTTCCTGCCAAACCGCATCAGGCCACTCGGTTGGCGGGACGATGGCCGCCGCATCGGCGCTGGCGCCTTTGCTCAGCGGGCCCCGTCCGAGCGCTGATTCTTCGTCGAGCACCGTCAGGGCCAGTCGCTTGCGAAACGCCCGCAGCGCGCGTTTGCAGTCCTCCGCGCTCGGCGCCTCGGCCGGCGGGGCCGCACTATCAGGCTCGGGTGCTCGAAGCTGTTCGAGTATCTCGCTCAACCCCGCCACGTCCCGCATGCCCACCACCGCCGTGACCCGCCCGGACGGCACGTCGGTCTTGCCCAGCAACCTGAAGACCTGCTTCCACTCGGCCGACGCGCGACGAGGGTCGTCATAGCCCCCGATCGCCGCCGCGAGGTCCTCAAGCTTCGCCATCACGTCCGGATCGCTACCCATGTGCCGAGTCCCTTTCTGCAGAAGTTCCGCCCGCTATTCTACAGCAAGACCCCACCGGCGGTCTCTCTCGAAAACACCCCCCCCCGGAAAGACGTGTGCGACCTCTTCCTCCGGCGGGGGTACAGAGACAAGACATCAGGAAAGACAGGAGGTTCTTGACGGGATAAACAGGATGAACGGGATGAAAAAGAAAAACACAGAAAC
>CAZVEV010000302.1:0-7247 GCA_964625865.1 uncultured Planctomycetaceae bacterium
GCATCTTCAGGAATCCACGTCGGTCGGTTCGAGTCATGGTCATCGGTCCTCGTATGGTGTGTCGGTTTCGTGCGGCGAGTCATCATACCCCGTCCGCGGGCGATATGGAATGTTTGACGTGGGCGGCGCGGGGTGCGTAATATAGGGGCATGCTTGGACGGTTGCGACGAACAACTCGACTGGACGTAGGGCTGGCCCTGGCTTTTGCGGGCATAGCGTACCTGGGCTGGGCGCTGGTTGCGGGCATCAGTCGCGACAGCGTGGACGCCGTTTTCCGCAATATCCATCGCGCCGGCCACACCTGGGAGGCCCTCTCGCCGGAGTCGGCCTGGGTCAAGACGGTGTTCGTCGACGCGGGGATAGGCATCGATATCATCGGTCTGGCGTGGCTGGCGATCACGCTGCTGCTGATCGTCTTCAGTTCCCGTCAGTACTTCAGCATCTCGTGGGCGTGGGTCTCGGCGCTGCTCCAGACGTTTGCTGCCGGCCTGGGCGCCGTGCTGGTCGGCCTGGCCGGCCAACAGCCGTACGAGTATCTGATCACGCCCACGCAGGCCGCCCCGCCGCGGACAACCTGGGCCCAAGTCAGCGGGGTCTCGCTGTTTACCACGCTGGCGCTGGCGGTGGTGGTGTGGGTGGGGTCGCTGGTCTGGCTGTTGATCGATCAGGCCCGCATGGCGCGCCGCGGCCCGTCCCTGCGCGACGGCCTGCGAAGCAACGTCGTGCGCTAGGGCTGCTTGCGCAGCGCCTGCGGTGTCAGGTCCAGGCCGCTGCGGGTGCTTGGCGAGCCGATAAGGGGCCAGGCGTACCTGCCCAGCGTCAGCGACAGGATGTCCGCGCCGGAGTAGGTCAGGCGGCTGATGATCAGCGCGAATGCGGCGGTCAGACCCGCGAGAAAGCCGCCCACGTGGGCCCAGTGGGCCGTGCCCACCTCGACCCCCAGCGAGATGAACAGCACGTCCAGGCCGATGTAGAATATCACCACAATGAAGCCCCATACCGCGAAGAACTTCTTGTACAGCCTGAAGCCCAGCCGCCATCCCATCCGCCACCACGCGACGATGTGGACCTTGTGGATGGGGAACAACGCGAAGTACATGCCCGCCAGGCCCATGATGGCCCCCGAGGCACCGAGCATGGGTACGGGGGCCCCCGCGGCGGCAGAGGCCTTGTAGATCAGGGCCGCCGCGATGGCCAGCACGGGGTATACGATGGCTGAGGCGAGGTTGCCGATTGCGGCGTTGACCCGGGAGCCGAAGATCAGCAGGAAGACCAGATTGCCCACCAGGTGGAAGATGTCGCCATGGAGCAGGGCGTGGGTCAGCAGTTGGCTGGCGCGATACTCCCCGAAGCAGCGCTGCTCGGGCGTCAGTTCGGCCAGCGCCTGGCGGACAACCCGCCGCTGCTGGTCTTCGGTCAACTCGAAGGATTCATCCTCGCCCAGGTCGTCGGGGACCATCCTCAGGAGGAGTTCCTGGAGCTTGGCCTCGAAAGCGGCGGCGTCGCCGTAGCCTTCCGCGTAGAACAAGTCGATCTGATCGAAACTCGCCTCGGCCTGTCCGGCCCAGAGCATCAGGTTCTTGTGCTTCCGCATGTCCGGCGAGTCGCCCCAACTGACGGTGAAGAACCAGACGCTGACGATGACGGTAAGGGCCGCGACAGCCCAGGTGGTATAGGGCTTGGCGTTGCCTCGGGCCTCGGAGTAGAACGGCGTGAAACCGAACGGCATGATCCAACTGAGCCAACTGATGATGCTCTGTGCCCGCTGGAGCAGGAACCCGTCGGCTTCGCCCCGCGTCATCAGTACGGGGCGTCCGCTGGGCACGCGGATGCCGCACGTGACGCAGATGACGGCCCGCTCGGCCAGCGGCTGATGACAGCTTGGACACATCGGACCCGTGCCCAGCCCGCCGGCGGGGGGCTGCGGTGTCGCCGGGGCGGCCGGCTGGGCCGGCGCCGAGGCCGCGGCCTGCTCGATCGCCGCAAGTCCGGCCAGCGGGTCGTCGGCCGGCGTGGGCGCGGGCTCGGGCACGGTGATCACCGCGGCGCACTTGGGACACTTGCCCCGCTTGCCGCCCAATGCGTCCTTCACTCGCAACACCGATCCGCACGCCGGACACGCAAACTCGATCATTGCAGCACTCCACGCAACGCATTGGGACAACGCCCCCGCCTGTCGGCCCGCGGCCAGTCAGAGCGTCCTGACGTTTCCCGACTGCACATATGAACTTTCCCCGTCACACACCGTTTCAGAGGACTGGAGGCGATTATGTCCGCGGCGGCGCCTCGGGACAAGGCCATTGTTCCCGAATGGACACGCCCACCGCATGTCAGGCGACGGGATCCGAGGGACGTCTCCCCGTATAGAAAACGCCCCGACCTTCGATGGGCCGGGGCGTTGGGTTCGCGGGGTACCGGGTCGGCTAGCAGCGTCTGCGGCGGCGGATGTACCCGCCGAGGCCCGCGACGCTCATGCCCACCGCGATCATCGTCAGCGGCTCGGGGATGACCTTGAGGGTCACGCTGAACTCCGTCGCGGGTCCACCCGTGGGGGCGGTTGCGGAGTAGGCGAACATGCTGATGGCCTCGGGGGTATGGCCTCGTTCGTTGTCGCCGGACCTATCCTCGTCGATCATCAGCTTAACTTGCGTGGCCGAAATGTTGCCGCTGTCGTATCGCACCCACCCGCCGTCGAGGCCGTCGCGCTTACGCATCGCCGCCAGGACATTCGGGGCGGAACTGAACGCCTGGTTGAAGGGGGCCCAGTTGCCCTTTCCGTCGTCGTAGCCGTCAATGTTGTCAGCCGTGGCCTGCGAGTCGAACAGGACCGTCGCCCCGCCGTCGTCGACGAAGTTGCCGCTTCCGATGCCGATCGTGATGAAGCCGAGCGTCTCGTCGGTTGTGATAGTCCCGGTGGTGGTCTCGGCTCGCTCCATCGCGATCTTCGCGCCGGTCGCGTTGACGTCCTTGATCGACGTTGTCAGCCAGGGCACCGAGGGGCCGCCGGGCGGCGGGGCGATGGCCAACTCCGCGTTGTTCATCGTCTGGATATTGCCCAGGACGACGGGGGCCGAGCCGTAGGGCACGCCGAAGGAGATCGTCTCGTGTGAGCCGCCGGCCTTCGCAATGGTCGTCTGCGTGTCAATCGTGCCGGTCGTGATCATCGCCCCGCCCAGGGACACGTAGTTGCCCGTGACGATCGGTTCGATGGCCATCCAGGTGATCGGCTCAGCCGCGTGCTGACCGTCCTCTCCGGGCGGTTCGACCTGCGCGATTTCAAAGCCGGTCGTCGTCACGTTACGAATCCGCGATGCCGACGGGGCGCTTCCCAAGATGCCAATCGGCCCGGCCACCACGATCGGCTTGGTCGAAAACGCGCTGGCGAACGTGATCTGCGTGAACGTCGTCTGGCCGTTCGACGTGCCGGGCAGTGTCAGATGGCCAGCTTTCATCTGCACGCTGACGGCCTGGGCCGACACCGGCACCAGCAGGGATACGGCCAGGGAGACGGCAATAAGTCCTGTACTGCGTTTCATGATAGTCCTCTCTGTTGTTCCAAACCTGTCCTCTACCCCGAGCGGCACGTGCCGAAGCAGCGTCGCCCACGGATGTACTAATAACATCATTATATCACGAATACCCGTGAGGTCAAGTCGAAAACGGCTCAGACCGAGTGTTTTCTTCAGGCGCGAAGAGGTGACCGGTCTGCTCAGCCGGACCCCTCAGCACGCACGAGGCCGTGGCCTAAGCGACGATCTCCCGGCCGAGGGGGGGCAGGGGCGTCTTGAGGCGCGGCAGGCGGCTAAAGGGGCTTGGCCGCCCTCTGGCCGGACGCGCCTGCGCCGGTCAGCGCCTCAGATGGACGACATTCTCACATTCTTAAGAATGTGAGAATGTCGTCCAGCACGCGAATGTGTTCGTAAAGGCTTGTGGGCATTGATATACTGATGCTGAAAGGGCAGGCCATGGTGATATCGCATGACAGGCGACGCGTCTTGCAGACGGGCGTGGTCTGGGCATGCCTTCTGGGCGCCGCTGTGATTGCACGTGCTGCCGACCGGCCCGGATGGGGACAGCCGCACACGCGGAACATGGTCTTGGCCGAGGTGGGCCTGCCCGCGAGTTTCGACCCCGAGGCGGGCAAGAACGTCGCCTGGGTCGCTGAACTCGGCACCAAGAGCTACTCCACGCCCGTGATCGCCGGCGGCCTGGTCTACATCGCCGACTGCGGAAAGACCGTTCACTGCGTGGACGCCGAGACCGGCAAGCCGTATTGGACGCACGAGATGGACGGGGAGATGTGGACCTCGACGCTTGTGGCCGACGGCAAGGTCTACATCGGCTCGCAGCGGCGCGACTTCGTGGTCCTGGCGGCGGGCAAGACCAGGCGAGTCCTGTCGACGGTCCGGCTGGATTCACCGATCCACGCCAGCGCTGCGGCGGCTAACGGCACGCTCTACGTTGCGACCATGCGCCGCCTCTACGCCCTGCGCCGCTCAGCCAAGTAGTGCGACAATCTTGACCACGATTCGGGGCGGATCATACAATACGGTGCGGCGAGCATGTGGTTGACAGGACAGTCACGTCGGCGGAAGGAGACAATCCATGCGGGCGAATCATAGCGCACACATACGCGGGATGGTCTGCGTGGTGTCCGTCGGCGTGCTGCTGGCCCTGCCGACGGCCTCGCGCGGCGACGACGCGGATGACATCGTCGCCGGAATCCTCCGCAGCACGCCCAATCAGGCCGAGGCGGCCAGGAAGATCCTCGACGCGGCCAAGGCCATGCCCGACGCTCCCGCCGTCCAGATTCGCCTGTGCGAGGAGGCCTACAAGCAGGGCGCCGCCGCGGTGGGGGGCTTTCCGGCGGCGTTGGGGGCCCTGGACCTGCTGGAGAAGATCGCCCCGTCGCGGGCCGAGTGGACACGGGTCAAGCGCCTGGACGTCCATCGCCTGCAGTACTATCGCAGCACGGGGGGCACCAAAGCCGCCAACGGACGCCGGTACGTCGATCTTTTGCTGGCACGGGCCAGGGCGACGGGGAAGGGCGGCAACTGGACCGAAGCGGCCAACTGCTACCGGCAGGCCTACACCGTGGCCAGGACGGTCAAACTGTCGGACACCGACGCGATCTACGACAGCCTGCGAACGGCCGGCCACTACGAGATGATCCACAACCGTGTCGGCAAGCTCAAGAACGCCCTGGCGAGCAATCCCGACGACCTGTTCAGCCGCACGCAACTGATCAACGCACACCTGGTGGACCTCGACCAGCCCCACGAGGCGGCCAAGTATCTCAGTCCCAAGGTGGATCCCGCGTTGAGCAGGAACGTGACGAGGGCGGCGACGAAGGCATCGGGACTGACCGAGGCGGACTTCCTGGCGCTGGGCACGTGGTATCGGTCGCTGGCGGGCCGGGCGCCGCTGAAGCACACCAAGGTCCGCATGCTCACCCGCGCGCTGAACCATATGAATCGCTACCTGGAGGTCTACACCAAGCAGGACGCCCGGCGCCTTCGCGCCACGACGCTGGTTAAGGCCATCGAGGCCGAACTCAAGCGACTCGGCGCGGAGGTCGCTGTCCGCCGGACCTTCCCTGCCGGGATTATCCTGGCGATGTCGTTTGAGAGGGGCCAGTGGACCAAGGCGGCCGACGGGACCGTGGTGGTCAAGGACATCAGCGGCCGCACTGGAGAGCCCCTGACCGCCGTCATGCGCCGCGGCACGCCCGGCGTGGCGGGCAAGGTGGGCACGGGGATTGCCTTTCCCCCCAAGAGCCGGGCAGACCTGGGCCTGCCCGTCAAGGCCACCGCGGGCCTCAAGACATTCACCTTCGCCTTCTGGGTCAAGACGACCGAGTCGGGCAAGGGGTCGCAGTACTGGACGAGCCCGACCCTGGTGGGCCACCGCTCCGACGGTGGCGGGTCTCGCGATTTCGGGGTCATGACGCGGCGGGGCTACATCAGCTACTTCAGCGGGCTGTACGGCAGGCGAGACTACAACTACCAGTCGAGCAGGGTTCGTATTAACGACGGGGCGTGGCACCACATTGCCCTGACCAACGACGGCAAGACCCTGCTGCTGTACGTCGACGGCAAGGTCGTCTCGCCCAAGGGCCTGCCCTCCGGACACTCGCTGACAGCCATGCAGGTCCCCCTGGGGGCCTCGCGGTACACCGGGCGCGATCGCTACGGGTCGCTGAACCACAGCGGCACGTACGATGAACTGCAACTGTACGGCCGCGCCCTGACCGCAGCGGAAATCGCCACCATCATGCGGAAGTGATTCGTGTGCCTGGGTGCCGTAGCTTGACGCGAAGCGGCAACCACGATCCCTGCGCGACGTGAAGATCGTGGTTGCCGCTTCGCGTCAAGCTACGGCACCCAGCCCGGGAACCCACCTGCGAACACCTGTACGGCGTCCCCGATAATCAGGCGGTCGCTTTTCCGGCGGGGCGGGGTATACTGGTGCGAGACCCTTTTCAGGAGAACGCGAATGAAGGTACTGGGACTATCGGGCAGTCCGCGAACGGGCGCGACGACGGACCGTCTGGTCCAGGAAGTGCTCGCCGGCGTCGACGGGATCGAAACGGAGTTCGTGTCGCTGGCGGGCAAGCAACTGTGCCCCTGCATCGCCTGTCTCGGGTGCGTCAAGACCAACGTCTGCGTGCTCAAGGACGACATGCCCGCCCTGCGCGAGAAGATCGTGGAAGCCGACGCCTACGTCATCGGCGCGCCGAACTACTTCCGGATGCTCAACGGGCTGACCCACTGCTTCCTCGAGCGCTGGTACCAGTTCCGTCATCGCGAAGCCAAGGTCGTCGCGGGCAAGCTCGGGGTTGCCGTCGGGGTCGGCGGGGGCGACGGCGAGGCGGTCGTCGAGAACATCCGGACGTTCTTTCAGTACAACCAGGTTGAGTGCGTCGACAGCGTCAGCGCCCAGGGCGTGGCGAGTTGCTTCACCTGCGGTTACGGCGAGACGTGCGGCGTGGGGGCAATCCAGATGTTCTTCGGCCCGGGCACGAAGATCACTGACGAGATTACGCCCTCGCTGGACAAACAGCCCGAGGCCCTCGCCGCCGCCCGCGCCGCGGGCAAGACGCTCAGCGACCGCCTGAAGGCCTTCGCCGAGGGGACGTGAGGCCCCGCCCGTCCCGTCTCGCACACTGGGGCTGGCCACTTCGGTGGCCAGCGGCTAGTGTGCCGTCAGCTTTGAATAGTCGGGTATAGTCGCTTGAGCTTGATGCG
>CAZVEV010000303.1:0-7236 GCA_964625865.1 uncultured Planctomycetaceae bacterium
GTCGAACCAACGACCTCACCCTTATCAGGGGTGCGCTCTAACCAACTGAGCTACAGGCCCGTGGCGGGCTCAGGTGCAACACTCGTCGCCCTGCCCTCAGGGGGATTCGTCATTGTATCACTCGCACTGGAGCAGTCAAACGTTCTTTTTCGACGAACGGAAGATTTTTCTTGAGCAGCGTCTACGGTCGTCCGTCGAGTCTTTCGTTGCTCTTGCGCGCCGCGCGAAGCGACGCGCGGGGCAAGCCCCGCCGCTAAACAACCGCGGCACCGGCACGGTCAGCGCTTGCGCTTCTTGCGGCGCTTGGCGCGCTCCTTCTTGCTCAGGCGCTTGGAGCGCTGCTTGACCTTGAACCGCGGGGTCGCGCCGGACATGGACATCTGGCCCATCTGCTGGGCCATCTTCATCCGATCCTTCATCCCCATCCCCGCCATCTGCTTCATCATGTTGGCGGCCATGTTGAAGCTCTTGACCATGCCCGAGACGTCCTGCGGCTCGGTGCCGGACCCGCGGGCGATACGGCGCCGTCGCGAAGCGTCAATCGACGACGGGTCGTTCTTCTCGGCGGCGGTCATGGAGCAGATGATGGCCTCCATCTGCTTGAACTCCCCCCCGCCGAACTGCATGTCCTTCATCTGCGAGCCCATGCCGGGCATCATCTTCATGATGTCCTTCATGGGCCCGAGCTTCTGCATCTGCTTGATCTGCTTGAGGAAGTCGTCGAGGGTGAACTGGCCCTTGGCCATCTTGGCCTGCATCTTGGCCGCCTGCTCCTGGTCGAACTCCTTCTGGGCCTTCTCGACCAGTCCCACCACGTCGCCCATGCCCAGGATCCGCCCGGCCATCCGGTCGGCGTGGAACTCCTCGAGATCGCTCATCTTCTCGCCGACACCGATGAACTTGATGGGCTTGCCGGTGACCGCCTTGACGCTCAGGGCCGCCCCGCCCCGGGCGTCGGAGTCGAACTTCGTCAGGATCACGCCGTCCAGTTCGAGCCGGTCGTTGAACTCCTTGGCGGAGTTGACGGCGTCCTGGCCGGTCATGGCGTCGCAGACGAGGTAGATCTGCTGGGGCTTGACGGCCCGGGCGATATCCTCGGCCTGCTTCATCATCTCCTCATCGACGTGCAGCCGTCCGGCGGTGTCGATGATCACCACGTCGCGCTCATTGTCGCGAGCCCAGGAGATGCTCTTGCGAGCCACCCGCACCGGGTTGGTCTCGCCGTCGAGCCTGAACGTTGGCGTATCGACCTGCTGGCCGACGATGTCGAGTTGCTGGACCGCCGCGGGGCGCTGCAGGTCGCAGGCGACCATCATCGGGTGCTTGCCCTGGGCGATCAGGTTCTTTGCGAGCTTGCCGCACGTGGTGGTCTTGCCCGCCCCCTGGAGGCCTGCCATCATGATGACCGTCGGCGGAGGCGTGACGAAGTAGATCCGCGTGTCGACCGGCCCCATGAGGGCCTCGAGTTCGTCCTGGACGATCTTGACCATCAGTTGGCCCGGGTGGAGGCTCTGGATGACCTCTTGCCCGACGGCCTTGTCCACCACGTCGTTGCAGAACTGCCGGACAACCTGGTAGTTCACATCGGCTTCCAGCAGTGCCGTCCGCACGTCGCGCATGGCGTCGCGAACGTTCTTCTCGTTGATCCGCCCCCGCCCCGAGAGGCGGTGGAAGAACCCGTCGAACTTCTCAGTCAGTGCTTCAAACATCGTGGCAAGAGTCTACAACACCCTCACGGTTGATGCCAGCGCCATGGTTGATTCCGCCTGTTTGGCGGGCGATCGTCAGATCGCCGTTTCCCCGATGCCGACGACGCCTACCCTTCCTCCTTCGGTCGGGTCAGCGCCGTGCACTCGTCGACGGGGATCCGCATGTCCATGGGACTGCCGTGGTCCTGGTGGTCCAGGAACTCGCCGCCGGCCCCGGCGGCCCGTCCAACGGCAAAGAGCATGAAGGCGATGTCGCAGACGCGGCGGACGCTGATGCGCTTGTCCTTCAGCGCCTTCCAGCAGGCCCCGAGAACGACCGATGCGATGGCCCCGTCCAGGTTGACCGCCCAGACGTTCCTGGCCACGCCGATCTGCTTCAGCCGTCCGGCCAGCAGGTGGTAGAACTCCAGGAAGACGTTGCAGCGTCCGGCGGAGGCGATGTAGGCGGCGATCACGCGTTCGCGCGGGTCGTAGTTGACCGGCTCGTTTCGGAATACCGGATGGCCCAGACAGGGGATGCGCTTGTAGTCCGTGCCGGCCTCCTTGGCGGCGCGCCGGCGTTTGGCGAACTTCTCGGCCTCCGTGTTGGCGATC
Organism: uncultured Planctomycetaceae bacterium; assembly: GCA_964625865.1. Lineage (GTDB taxonomy): Bacteria > Planctomycetota > Phycisphaerae > SM23-33 > SM23-33 > CAZVEV01. The sequence continues at coordinate 2,304 of CAZVEV010000303.1, forward strand.
GCATGGAGATCCAGTCCGTGGTCCGGGTCGTGCGGATCGTCCAGGTCCACGTGGCGAAAGACGTCGATCAGGTAGTCGGCAGCCCGCCTGCCATTGCCCCCGTGGACCTCGCCGAGGCATGCGAGCGTAGCGATCATGGCCGTGTTCGGCGCGTTGCCCGCGGACGTCGACAGTTTGGCGCCCTGGGCGGAGATGGTGCCCGGCCCGTTGCTCAGCGAGGCGATGAGGCACCGCTCGACCAGTTCGGCTTCGAAATCGTCCAGGCGCTCGCCCGTCCAGGCGAGCATGAGCGATCGGCCGAAATGCCCCGCCGTCATCTCGTCTTCAAGCGAGTACCCGTGCAGTCGCGTGGTGCGCCCGTCGTTGGACGAGGCCCGCGAGACGTTGCGCATGTCGCGCCGGGACGGATTCGCCCCCAGCGTCTCCCGGCTGAACGCCTTGGCCTGCGCGGCGTAGGGCTTGGGGATGACGCCGGGATGCAGCACGAGTTGCGGCGCGAGCGTCTTGCCCAATCCCTTGTAGTCCACGAACCACGGGGTGAGCCTGAACGCCTTGGCGGGCTTGAAGTCGCGGGGGATGCCCAAGCGCTCGCAGACCAGCGCGGCGGCTTTGGGCAGGTGGTGAAGCGTCGTGATGCGAATGCCGCGTCCGAGGGCCCCGGCCAACTCGTCAGACTTCTTGTACCGCCTGCCGGCCTCGAAGGGCTCGCACCCGAAGTACTCGTCGAAGAGCTTCATCTTGGCTTCGGCGGACGTCTGCCCTCCTTCGATGACGGCGCCGGCGTGTCCAAGCGACAGGTCGCGCCCGGAGAGAATCGCCCCGGCGATGTAGACGATGACGGGCTTGACGTCCGATGCGGCACGAAGCATCTCGACGGTATCTCTCTCGTAGAATCCGCCCGGTTCGATGTACAGGACGATCAGGCGCGTCTTGTCGTCGGCCAGCGCCAGTTCCACCAGGTCGCGGGGAGGCGTCAGAATCAGCGTGTCCTTGCCGGTCGATATGCCGTAGCTTGTGCCCACCCCCGCATTTTGAAGGTACGACGCCATCGTATTGACCATGTTGCCGCTGTTGGAAATGATGGTCGCGCAGCCGGGGATGAAGCTCTCGGCCGGGTTGTCGCCTCCGACGGCCCCCACGCGCACGGCGTCATGCGTGTTGATCAGGCCCAGCGAGTTCCCGCCGACGACGTCGATGTCGGCCTCGCGGCACAGGTGGGCGATCTTGGCGCTGACCTCGATCGAGATGTGCTCGGTGATGACGAAAACCGTTTCCACCGTCCCGTTGCCATACTCCACCACGCTCTTGACGTCGCCGTAGACCGCCGGCGGCGGGGAGTAGACGATGATCTTGTTCGGGCGTTTGGCCTTGGGCAGGCCGGCCATCAGTTCCTCTGCCGTGGCAAACACGTGTATGGGGTCCTGGCCGGGCACGTCGATGGTCTGGCCCCCCTTGCCGAGGGCCCAGCCGCCGATGATGTTGCCGCAGTACTGCTGCGAGGCCACCGAGACCCCGCCGGCCTCACGCCCGGTGATGTTCGAAACCGCCACGCGGTCGCCCGCCTTGAGAAGATCGCTGAGGGTCTTGGCTCTCATGCGGCACCTCCGATGGCCTGGAAGGCCTTGGCCAGTTGTGCGGCGTATTCGGCCACCTGCGTCACCGGCGTGTCCGGACCGAACATCACGTAGGGCATGCCCAGTGATTCGAGCGTGTCCCTCATGGCGAGCATGCCCTGGACCAGCCGCGGCCCGCCGCGACCGATCACGACGGGGATGTTGACCGGCCCGTGCTCGTCGACGTAGACCTGCAGGGCGTCGGCGATGGCTTTGAACGTCACGTCGATCAGCGTGTTGTTAGCCTTGCCACCCAGGATCAGCACGAGTCCCGCCTTGTCGAGGTTGTGCTCGAAGCAGATCTTCGCCGTACCGTACATCCGCTCGTACGGCGGGTTGCCCCCGAAGTCCGAGAGGAACATCGGCGAGCCGGCGTTGAGCATGAGCGTCTCGGTGATGATCGTCGAGGCCCCGCCGCCAAAGAGGATCGGCAGGATAAGGTCCCCGCCAAGGTCGGCCACGTGCGCCTGGCCGCGATGGCTCGAGGCGTTCCACGCGGCCATCTCCTCCTCGAAACTCGTCGCGTTGGCCGGATACTCCGGCAGGTCGAAGCCGAGGTTCTTGAACTTGAAGTTCGCCTCGTCGAAGACGGCCTTGAAGTCGCACGCGTAGGGCTTGCCCTCCGCCGTCACCCGCCACGGGTTGATCTCGCACATCCGCATGCCGGTCGACCGGAACATGTCGACGAAGTCCACCAGGGATCGCGACAGCGGACTGACGGCGTTCTTCGGACAGCCCAGCCTCTCCAGGACCTCGCTGGCCTGGTACGCGTCGAGCCACTTGTACACGTCGATGGGCACCAGGGCCTTGGCGTCGTCGGCGACGGTCTCGATGTCCATCCCGCCGGCCAGCGAGAGCGTCAGCATGGGCCCGGTGTATCGCGAGTCGTACGTGATGGCCGAGTAGACCTCCACCTCGGCCGGGATGTACTGCACGAGGTAGGCCGTCCGCGGCAGGCGACCGCCGATCTCCATGCCCCCAACGAGTTTCAACTCGCGCTGGGCCTCCACGTGGTCGGCCACCTTCTTGATCGCGCCCGCCTTGCCGCGTTTGCCCGTCAGCACGTCGGGCTTGACGATGGCCTGCCCTCCCCACCGCGCCATCGCCTCGCGGATCTCGGCCGCACTGGCATCGGCGGTCAGGTGTTCCGGCACGGGCATGTTGAATCGCCCGGCCAGGTTCTCCAAAAACGTCAGTTCCGTCGCCTTGGCGGCCATGGCACGGCCTCACTTCCTGCTATCGCCTCGACACAATCACACGGTACGACTTCCCGTCTGACCAACTGGCACTTCTCGTATACCGTCCTGAAATCCTCTGTCAACGAATTCTCCATCGTCCCGTCACCTTTTTCTTTGTCGGCAGGAACAGCGAGCAATGTGAGGTCCGGCATTGGCCCTGAGCACATGCCTCGACGGTTCCTGCGGCGCCAACACGGCGGAAGCCCAATGATTCGTTTGCCTGCCTTGCACCCGAGAGTATAATTCACGTTGTGAGTCCCGAACTGGAAAGCACGATTTCACGAGCAGTCCGGCGTCTGGTGGAGGAGTTCCATCCCCAGAAGGTGTATCTGTTCGGCTCCCATGCGTGGGGGCAGGTTGACGATGACAGCGATGTTGACCTGATGGTCATCGTCGAAGAGATGTCTGCCAGCCCCACGCGAATGGCTCGCCGGGCCTACGGCTGCCTGAGAGGCCTGCATTTCGCAAAAGACATCTTGGTCAGATCGGCCCGCTCGTTTCAGGAAAACGCCCTCCAGTCCGCCACGCTCGAAGCCCAGGTCGCTCGGAGGGGGAAGCTGCTGTATGGGTGACGGCAAGAAGTAGCTCGTCCGACAGTGGCTCGCCAAGTCCGATCACGACGTGCGATCCGCACAGCGGTTGGGTAGTGGCGAAGCGCCCATTTACGATACTGCCGTCTACCATTGTCAGCAGGCCGTCGAGAAGGCTCTCAAGGCCATGTTGATCTGGCATGAAGACCGAATCACGAAGTCACATGACCTGACCGATCTTCTGGAATCACTGCTTCTGTCGGTTCCGGGGCTGGACTCGTACCGCCATGCAGCGGAGCTTCTGACGCCGTATGCGACCGAGTTTCGCTATCCCGGCGACTTCATCGAACCGGATCCTGAAGAGTTTCGCGAAGCATATGACACAGCGCAGGAGTTCCTCGCCTTCATCATCATGCACCTCGACCAGGAACTCAGCACGTAGGCGTTCCGACCAGACCGTCCCGCTCGTGTTCCATTCCGCGGGGATCCGCGCTACAGATACTTCGCCACCAGTGGACCGAAGTGTTCTCTCGCGGCCGGCGGGATGTGGGCGCGGTCGGTCCAGATGGCCAGTTCCAGCGCGCTGTGGGCCGGGGCGACGACGTCGGCGATCTCGCCGAACCGTTCGATCGCGGCTTTGATCAGCGTCACGGCGTTGATGGTAGCCTGCTGGAGATGGCCGATGATCTCCTTGAGCAGTTCGTGCTTGTCGATGTCCGTCGGGTGGGGGCGCCAGCAGTCGTAGTCGCTGGGCAGGGCCACCAGCGCGTAGGCCAGTTCGGCTTCCCGGGCGAGTTTGGCTTCGGGCATCACGGTCATGCCGATCAGGTCGCCTCCCCACGCGCGGTGCATCTCGCTCTCGGCGCGGGTGGAAAAGGCGGGCCCCTCCATGCAGACGTAGGTCCCGCCGTCATGCACGGTGGTCTCGACGGCGCCGGCGCAGGCGAGCAGGTGGGCGCGAAGGACCGGGCAGAACGGCGAGGCGAATTCGACGTGGGCGGCAAAGTACGCGTCAAAGAAGGTCGGATCGCGGCGAGAGGTCTTGTCGATCACCTGGTCCGGTATCACCAGGTCGCGCGGCTTGATTTCCTCGCGAAGCGAGCCGACGGCGCCCGAGGCGATCACGTGCGTGCAGCCGAGGCTCTTGAGGGCATAGATGTTCGCGCGGTAGTTGACGGCCGACGGGGCGATCGTGTGTCCCGGGCCGTGGCGATTCAGCAGCACGATGGGCGTATCGCCCCAGGCGGTCTCAACCAGCGCATCCGATGGCGTGCCGAACGGCGTAATAACCTCCGTGCGCTGGCCCTTCTGGTCCGCGCACAGTGCGTCGCCCAGTCCGCTTCCACCGATTATTCCAACCTTCACATCACTCATTCTGATCTCGATTCCTTGGTCTGGCCGCCGCCGTTGAGGGGCGGGCTAGGGTGTGTCGCCCCCGACGCCTGAGGGGCTCAGCATACGCTCGATGGCCTTCTTGAGGTCGCCTATGGACCGCAAGATAACGGTTTGGGTCTTGGGTTTCGCCAGTGTACCGGTGGTGCGAATCTCGACG
>CAZVEV010000304.1:0-7160 GCA_964625865.1 uncultured Planctomycetaceae bacterium
AGGAAATGCTCGGCCACGCGAGCCTCTCGACCACGCAGGTCTACACCCACCTGACGACGCGGCGCCTCAAGGACGTCTACCGCCGCGCCCACCCGCTGGCGGTGGGTGGCGGCTGACGGCGCGGCCTGAAAGGTAGGGCGTGCAACTCGTTGCACGCCCTACGCGTTTGCCCCGTTGGTCGCGGGTGCCGTGGGTTGACGCTTCACGTCAAACCACGGCACCGCGCGAGGCTTGGGCGGCCAGACCTCCTGCTGGTCGCCTGGCGGCCCGCCTACTACCTGCCCTCGAGTTCCTTGACCTTCGCGACGAGTTTGGCGTTCTGGTCGCGCAGGTTCTTGATGCGCTCATCGAAGTCGGCGACCTGTCGGGCCAGTTCGGCCTTGGCGTCTGCGGCGGTCTGGGCGGCGGCCTTCGCTTTGTCCTGGGCGGCGGCGACCTTGGCGGCGGCAGCGGTGGCCTTTCTTTCAGCCGTCGCGGCGCGGGTGACAGCCTGATCGCGCTCGCGGGCGGCGGCGGAGGCCTTGCTGCCGGCTGCGGTCGCGGCGCTCTGGGCGCTCTTGGCTTGTCTCTGGGCCTTGGCGGCGTCTGACTTGGCCGTCGCGGCGTCAGACTTGGCCTTGTTCAAATCGATCGCCATTTCGGCGCACTTGGCCCTAGCGTCGGCGCAGGCGATGGTCAGGGCCTTGATCTTCGCCTCCCGCTCGTCCTCGGCCTGGTTGTACGCTTTCTGCGTGTCGGCCAACTCCGTAGAGATCTCCGCGAGTTTCGCCTTGGTGTCATCCAGTTCCGCCTGCAGTCCCTGATTGCCGCATCCTCCGGCGGCGATCAGCAGACCGACCGTCAAACATGCGACAAGTACATTCCGTTTCGCCATGGCAGGGCTCCTTGTTCTTGCACGGACCAGTTCGGCCCGCACGTGACGCTTCGAACGCATAGACAGGTTTGCCGACCCACCGCGGGCCGACGCTTTCTTACAACCCAAGTGCATTTTTTTTACCGCGCGCCCGGCGGTCGTGGCAAGAATATCCTGACAGAAATTCTCACCCGTCTGCACGTCGGCCGTCAGAAGTCCCAGATCTTGACCGTCCGCCCGTCCGGGCCGGTCAGGGCGAAGGTGTCTATTTCCACCAGCCCCGCCGCGGTGGCCGGGTCAAGGCGGATCGAGCGGATCGCTCCGTCGACCGGGAGCTTGACCGTGTAGTCATGCCACGCCCCGTCATGGGTCAGTGTGACCGCCACCGCGCGCGATCTGTGGAAGTTGCCCGCCTTGGCTGTCGTCCAGAAGACCTGGCCCGTGCCGCGTGCCGTGGACTTGACACGCAGCTTCACCGTGATCGGCCCCGTCGCCGCCGGCAGACGCCCGGAGACGATGTACGGATCCCCGCCGGTGCACCTGACCCGCAGCGTTCCGCGTCCGACCGACAGCGTGCAGTGACGCGACGGCGTCCACCCGGCGGCGGGCTTGCCCGCCTTGCGGCGCGGTGGCTTGCCGCCCTTACCCAGCGGCGGCGGCTTGGCGGCGGGATCGTACGCGGGATTGACAATCGGCACGATGGCGCCGGTGTCCTTGAGGTGTGCGGCAATCAGCGCGTCAAGCTCGCGGACGGTCTCCGGCATGGCGGCGGCGAGGTCCTTCGTCTCGCCGATATCGTCGGCCAGGTTGTACAACTCGTACCCGTGCGAACGGTCCGGGCCCTCGCCATACAGACGGATCAGCTTCCACTTGCCCTTGCGGACCGACGTGGACGGCAGGTTGCCGGTGGCTGGAATGTAGTGCGGGAAGTGGCAGAAGATCGCCTCGCGCTTCAGCGTGCCCCTGCCCTTGAGCACGCCGGTGATGCTCACCCCGTCGAGTTGGGCCTTGGGCGGCGGGGCGATCGAGGCCATCTCCAGCAGGGTCGGATACCAGTCCACGCTGGAGATGATCTCGTCGCTGGTCGTGTCCGGCTTGACCTGTCCGGGCCAGACGACGATGCACGGCTCCCGCACGCCGCCTTCGTAGATGCTGCCCTTGCCCGACCGCAGCGGATGGTTGTTCGTGGGCGTTCGCCCCTCGACGGTGTTGTACATGTTCCCGCCGTTGTCCGAGAAGAAGACGATGATCGTCCGCTCGCTGAGTTTCAGTTCGTCCAGCGCGTCGAGCATCCGCCCGAGGCTCTCGTCCATGCTCTGGAGCATTGCGCCCATCGTCGCACACCCCTGCTTGCCGCGCGGGTCGGTCCTGTCGCGGTACGTGCGGATGAGTTCTTCCTTGCCCTGGAACGGGGCGTGCACCGCGTAGTGCCAGAAGCACAGCATGAACGGCTTGTCGGTGCGGCGGGCGGCGGTGCGGAGGTAGCCCACCGCCTCGTCGGTCAGGCGGTCGGTGATGTACTCGCCCTTGGGCCCGTCGGACAGCGTCTTGATGCGGTAGGGGCTGAAGTAGCTCGGCGGGCCCGGGTAGTGGCCCCCCGCGATGTTGATATCGAAGCCGTGGGCCTTCGGCCACCACTTCTCGTGCCCGAGATGCCACTTGCCGATGAACCCCGTGGCATACCCCGCGTCGCGGAAGGCCTCGGCCAGCGTGTACTCGCCCAGTGGGAGGAACCGGCGGCCGCGGGGGCAGACGACCTTGTTCCACGGCCTGGCCGTCTTGGCCAGTTGGGGCTGATCGGGCTGGGGGGGCAGGTGGCCGGCCGGCGTGGTGATGCCCAGCCTGCAGGGGTACTTGCCCGTCATGATGCTTGCCCGCGTCGGGGAGCACAGGGGGTTGGCGGCGTAGGCGTTGGTGAACATCATCCCGCGCCGCGCGAGGCGTTCGACGTTCGGCGTGCGGTAGTACTTGCTGCCGTACAGCGTCGAGTCCATCCACCCCATGTCGTCGACGAGGAAGAAGATGATGTTCGGCCGGGTGTCCGGTTTCTTCGCTGCCGCCAGGGCCGCCCCGGGCGCTGCTATCGCCGCGGCCCCGAGCCCCATTGCCTTCAGAATGTCCCGTCGCGACGCATGCGTACGTGTCATCTTCGCCCTTTCCGCCGTACCCGGGCAATTACTGCACGGTGTGCCCGGAGTCGATCATGTTCTGGACCGTGCCCGCGATGGTAACGTTGGTGTAGCCCATCCGCCTGAGGGTTCGCAGGGCCGCTCCCGCCCGCGCGCCGGAGCGGCAATACAGGACGATCTCCCGCCCGAGGTCCGGCGCGCGGGCGCCGATCGTCCTGTCGATCGTGTCATACGGGAGATTGGCCGCGCCGATGACATGGCCGCTACCGAACTCGCCCGCCGTCCGCACGTCGACTATCAGCGGGCCCGGGGCAGCCTCGCGCGCCGCCTGCCGCGTCGCCGGGGCGCTCGCCGGTTTGCTCGTCGGCGCCGGATCCTGCCCCGAGCCGCCATCCCCGCAGCCGGCGGCTGCAAGCACCAGTCCCGCCATCGCCAATCGTGTCACGTACGTCATCTTCACCTCGCCTGAAGGATCAGCAGTCCATTGAGGCCCCATCGTCCCCGCCCGCCTCCGCGGCGTCAAGACTCCGATGAGATCGTGCGTACCAGTCGATGTCAGCCGCCAAACAGGGCCGCCAGCAGGATGGCGCTGGCCAGGGTCAGCCCGCACGGGACGAGGTAGATCGCCCGCCACCGGAACGTGCCCTCGCTGGTGGTGAACTTGTCCATGATCGCTCCGGTGAACTGCGTCCCCAGGAACAGGCCGAACCCCATCGTGACGACGAAGATCAACCCTTGGGCCGACGCCCTGATCTGGTCCGTTGCCACCTTGTCCATGAAGATCTGGCCCACGATGATAAACAGGACATACGCAATGCCGTGGAGCGCCATGGATCCGATGACGAGCCACTTCCGCATGATCGCATAGAGGACGTACATCACCGTCCAGGCCAATGCACCCGCGACCAGGGCCCAGCGGAATCCCACCTCCGTCAGAACGAAGACCAGGGCGAAATACGTCACAATCGTCTGCGCAGCCTGGGCGATGGTCATGACTGCCGGTACGTTCTTGTCCTGCACGCCGAGCTCGCCAAGGTACCTCGCCGTGCCCAGGAAATAGAACTGGAGCTGGGATGCGAGGATGAACGAGGCGATCAGCAGGATCAGAACGTTGTTGTCCTTGAGCAACTCCAACGCGTCGACGATCGGCCACTTGCCCCCTGCGGGGGCAGTGTGCGGCAGGAAGAAGCAGTACACACCCATGACAAACGACAACACGCCCGCCAGGACGAGGCAGTCGCTTCCTTGGCTGCCTCCCTTGCCCAACCGCCGGATGCCCGTCAGGAGCCAGCCTACCAGCACCCACGCGATCGGCGCCCAGATGAAGACCTTCCCGGACTCACCGGCAATGACCGACCATTCCGCTGTCGGGTAGACCTGCCGGATCTGGTGAAACATCAGCGAGTTGACCAGCGGCAGCGAGGAGGCGTAGCACAGGGCGTAGAGCCCCATCACGGCGAACAGGCCCCAGAACGTGCGCTTCCGTGCAGCCAGCAGAAGCAGAACACCTCCCACAAGGTGCGCCGCTGCGAGGAACCGCTCGGTGGCCACCCACCGGTCGGCCACCTGCCCCGCGATCAGCGGCGCCACGATGCAGCCCAGGAATATGGTTCCGTAGATCCACCCCGTCTGCTTGCCGCTCATCTTCAGAGGCCCCAGCAAGCGGGCGGCCAGCACGGGTGACCAGGCGCCCCAGATGGCGAACTGCAGGAACATCATCAGGCTCAGTTGGATGTAGAGCGTCCAGGTCATGGGTGTCTCCGTGGTTGTGCGTTACGCCCCATCGTCCCCGCCCGGCCGCCGCGGTGTCAAGCCCGTCGTGGCGTTCATCGGGCGTTCCAGCCGCCATAGTTGCATGCCTGGCCGAGGGAGACCACCGTGCCGGAGGGGGCTTCGGCATACCACTGGTAGCACTGCGGCCCGAGGTTATCGCCGCTGCGGATGCCCCGGGCGCTGCCGTCGACGGCGATGTAGTTGCCCTGTCCCCCCGGGTGCCACGTCCCCAGGCGGTTTATCGACGTGTGCCCCATGTCGACAAAACGCTCGTTGATGTGGAAGGCGGGGTCTTCCTCCACCACCAGCGGCGTGGGAACTGACAGCAGCTGGTCGCTCTTCGGGTCGATCACCTCGGCGGTGGGGGGCACGGCGGACAGGCGCGCGCCGGGGAAGGACTGCACCATCGTGTAGTCGAACATCCCGTTGCTGCCCACGCCGCTGCGAAGCACGCCTTCGTCCAGGCCGGGACACCGATACAACTCGACAACGGTGTCCACCCCGCCGAGGTACTGCGAGAGCAGGCCGTACCGGGTCACTCCCGCGGGGCTGGGGCACCTCGTGTAGGCCTCCTTGCCCATCCACGGGCCCTGCCACTCGGCCGGGCCGGTCCACGGCGGGCCCCATAGGCCGGGAAAACGACGTTTGTTCGAACTGGCGTGGTGCGTCATGGCCAGGCCAACCTGGCGCAGTTGCGTGGTACACTTGGCCGAAAGCCCCAACTGCACCGCCAGGTGAACCGACGGAGCAAGGATCGCCAGCAGGACTCCGATGATCGCGACGATGATCAGCAGTTCGATAAGCGTAAATGCGTGATACCCGGCTTTGCGTCTCATGCACGTTGTCTCGGCGAGGGGGGAGGCGTCCCAACGATGCCGTCCCCTCGCTGACAGAAGTGTAGCCCCTGGCCGTTTGTATCGCGTCTAATCTCGGACTGCAATACGATATTGAACAGATCGGCCGCTCGGGTGAATGCCGGGCCAATAGAACAACGCCCCGCGGTTGCCCGCGGGGCGCTGGTAGGTGCTTCTATCGTAACCGCTTATCGGCGGCGTTTCAGGCCAACCAGCCCGCCCAGGACCAACAGGCCCATCGTCGCCGGTTCGGGGATGGTACGCAACTGATAGGCGTTGAGCTGTACGTTGTTGGAACCGCCGATGGCAATGCGGAACCCCTGGGTCGCCGCATCGGCGGTGAACGTGCCGGTGATCAGTTGCACGGCGTTCTTCGAAATGTCATACGGACCGTTCCAGTCCGTCGTGTTGGCGACGTAGATGGTGTTGGTGCCCCGGTCATCCACGATCAGGAGTTGGAACAGGTAGTCCTGGGTGGGAGTCAGACCCGTCCACGTGGCGCCCCAACTACCCGCGCCCGCACCGAACTGGAGCGGATCGAGGAGTTGATCCGCTTCGGCACCGGTAAGGCCCGTGATCGACGTGTAGCCGACCTTGTGTGTGGCGGCGTCATACACGGTCGAGAGGGTGTAGTCGGTTTCGTTCTGGATGTTCAGGCTCACACTCGTGCCGCCCACGAACGTGATGCCGTTGGCCGTGGTGACGTCGACTGCCCCCGTGCCGATGTTCGCCGCTTCAACCAGCACGCTGTAACTGGTATCCAACTGGCTGACGTTGCTGAAGTCCGCGGCCGGGCTGAACGTGATGGTTGCCCCCTGCGCACTCACCGCCAGCATCCCGACAATGACCACAATCGATATTGACCTGTTCATAGTAACTCCTTCCTCAGAAAGAACGCGATCTCGCCGTATTCACGTTCTGCCGGCGGCGACCGCCGACATGCATTCCGCACCTCGGGCTCTACTTCTTCCTGCGCCGTCGCAAGACGACCAGGCCGACCGCGGCCAGGGCGAGGGTGGCCGGTTCGGGCACCAGCGTCAGGATGCCCTGGTGGTCCGCGGCGCTCTGGCCTGGGCCCGTGTTAACGTTGTGGACGACGTCGCCGTAGGCGCCGAAGTCGAAATCGAATGTGACCGTCCACTCATCGGTGCCGTCGAAGAAGCTCTCCGGCGTGCCTTCGGTGACGTCGAGAGTCTCAATCGAAAGATCGGTCTTGCGGATCCTGAACTGGATGAACCCGGTTTCGTTGGCGACGCCGAATCCCTCCATGCCGAAATGGAAGGGCACGCCGCTGACGACCGGGGCTTCAAAGGCGAGGCTGGCCGAGCTGTTGCCCGTGTTCTCGCCGATCCCGGTCTCGCCGAACACGCCGTCCTGATCGATGTCCACGTAGATATTCGCGTACTTTCCGGCAGGGACACTGTTATAGGCGGCCCCGCCGGATGAGATGTACATGTGTTTGCCATCGGTCCCGGAGCCGGAGGCAATCAGGGTGATATCCGCACTGGCCGTCTGTCCCACGGTCACCACGACACCGACAGCGATAATGAG
>CAZVEV010000305.1:0-7090 GCA_964625865.1 uncultured Planctomycetaceae bacterium
ACGGCGGCTCTCAGGGCTCTAAGAGATGACACATCATAGCGCTGTCGTACTAATGGCGCTCTGACCCCATGACCCCCGTATCACCTCTTCGCCTTGGCCGGCGGCTTCCAGTTGGGGGTCCATTCTTCGTAGGGGTTGACCGTTCCGATCGCCTGCTCCAGCGTGGGGACCGGGCGGTAGTTGGGATGGTCGCGGTGGGGCGGGACGATGCGGCCCCAGTATGAGCCGTGATACACGCCGTTGGTGTCGATCCACGTGGCGATGCGGACCAGCTCGGCCTGTGAGATCCGGGTCTTGTTGTCCGGGCAGCCCTTTTGGATCTGCTTGATCAGCGGGCTGACGAACGAGCCGATCGTCTTGGCCGGCGAGTACTCCGTGCCGTCGAAGTCCTTGCCTTCCTTGAAGCCGGGCACGTAGCCCTTGCGGATCAGCTCGACGAACGACGTGTTCGACAGCCAGGTGTGCTCGCCCGTCAGGCGGAGCCCCGCGGCCGGGTCGTCCTTGCCGTGGCATCGCACGCAGTGTTTGTCGAAGATCGGCTGAACGTCCTTGGCGTAGTGGAGGGGGCGGGCGGCCGTGGCGTCGCCCGGCTGGGGCTGGGGCATCACCGGGGGCTTTGCGGTAGCGATGCGACGGGTCGGCAGGCGAGGTGCGTCGTTGGGCGTCTCGTGACAGCCGATGCACGCCCGCGTCTCGCCCGGGCGATAGTTCACGTACGTCCGCTCGCGCTGCAGTTCGAGGTAGTCCTTGTTGAGCGCCTGGAAGTAGATGTTCCGGTCGGCGGGCACGTAGAAGTGGGCCGAGCCGTCGGCTTCGACAGGCACGACGCCGCGGAGCAGCTTGACGCTGAGCGGCCCGCCGCCGCCGGGGGGCTGGGTGTGTCCGCACGCCGGCTGCCATCGCCGCCGCGCCGCCCACGGGCGAGGCAACTGCTCCATGATGCGGATCCACTTGACCTCGCCGCGCTTGGTATTCTCCATGCCGTGGTAGATGTCCATCACCGAGCAGACGGCCAGCCCCTTGGCTGCCAGGGCCTTGTCGCGGGGCATGACGGTCACCGGCGGGCGCTTCCGCGGGCGCAGCGGCTGGGCGCACCATGTGGAGGTCTTCTCGTCGCGGTAGATCAGCTTGTGACGGGCGTTGCGGTCCAGCGTGTAAAGCCCGTACGCCGACGGGTCCTTGGCGCCCCGGTCGCGATCGGGATTGTGCGAGACGATGAACAGGTTCTCGCTCAGCGGATACGGGTCGCGATACAGCGGGCCGTTGCCGCTTCGCGTCCAGAGCCCGGTCTCGAAGTCGTACTGGTTGTAGCCGGGCTCCTGCATGACCTTGATGTACGGCGTGACGTAGCTGAGCGGCTCGAGCGTGCGGATGGGCTTGGTCGTGTCGATCAGGACAACCGTGCCGGTTCCGCTGTGGGGCCAGTGGGGCGAGCCGATGGCGACGAACAGGTGGGGTCTTCCCGGGACCTGCCTGCCCTGGATGAACGTCGGCGGGAACCGCACGTTGTTGCCGTATACCTCGCGCGACGCCGTGCCGTCGGCGTTCATGGACCAGAGGCACTTGACGCCGATCTGCCCCTTGTCGACGTACTCCCAGCGCGTGTAGACGATGCGCCCGTCGTCCATGACGGCCGGGGTGAACTCGCTGACGGCGCTGTTGGTCAGCTTCTCGAGCCCGCTGCCGTCGCGCTCGACGCGGTACAGCACGGTGGTGGCCAACTGGTCGTCGGAGTTGCACAGCGTCCCGTACTCGCACCGCGACGAGACGAACATGATCCCGCCATCGGGCAGATAGCACGGATGCAGGTCGTCGGTCTGGTGGTGGTAGATCTTCGCGAACCGCAGGTACGACGACTGATCGTACTTCTTGATCCGCAGCGGCTCGTCCTTGGGCGGGAAGGTGATCTGGCGGAGGCCCGTGCCATCGACGTTGGCCTCGTAGATGCGGAAACCCTCCCACTCCGATGCCTTCCAGTCGAAGACGATCCGTTTGGCGTCGAACGACAGGTCCACCCGCCCGAAGATGCCCTCCGTCATCTTGCCGCTGAAGATGTCCCGCACCGTGCCCGTCGACAGGTCCAGCACGCAGATGGTGCTCCCGAACCGGCTGCACCCGTCGATGAAGTCGCTGTAGAAGTGGCTCGAGTGGTACGTGTCGTGCTTGACAAACAGGAGATGCCGGAACCCCATCTCCTTGACCAGCGCGGGGCCGTATCGGGCCATCTCGTACGTCGGCTTGGTCATCGCGGGTCGCTTGGCCGTGATGATGCGCCCCTGCTTGCCGGCGCCGCGGTCCGTCAGCGGAAGCCACAGCGCGCCGGCCCCCGCGAACGCCGCCGACTTGCCCCCGACCCGGCCTGCCGCATACGCGACCTTGCCCACGCTCCGCAGGTCGCCCTCGCTGCCGACCTGGCCCTTCGTACCATCCTCGAACGCCCAGTGCGCCAGCAACTTCGTCGAGGGGAACGACGTCTTGCCCTCGTACAGTTGGGCGATCTCGTCTTCTTTCAGCACGCGGTCGTAGATGCGGACGTCGTCGATCTGGCCGGTGAACTGGCGCCGCGTGTCGTTGGGATAGTCGTCGACGCCCTGGGCGAGCTTCAGTACGCAGCCCGGGCCGCTGGGAATCGGGTTCCTCGGGCTGCCCGGGTCCGGCACGCCGTCCTGGATGTGCATGAACGACCGCTTGCCGTCGACGTAGAACCGCCACGAGTGGAAGCTCGGCAGGACAATGTGGTGCCACTTGCCGTCGTTGATCTTCGGCCCGCCGCGTGCGTGCCCCGCGCCGGCCGACCGGAGGTTGATCTGTCCGTTCTCGCCGACATAGATGCACTTGCAGCCCGTGCTCCACTTGCCGCTGAGCGGCCCGACGGTCAGGATCGGCCCGCCGGCGACGGTGGTCTTGACCCACAGCGAGAGCGTGTACCGGTCCGTGCCGAAGTTCACCAGCGGCTTGGACGCCGCGCTGGGGGTCGCTGCCGCTGCCTGTACAGAGACGGCGAACAACGTGACGAAACCGATCATCGAACGGGAGGAGGTAGGCATTGCTTCGGCGAGTCCTGTCTTGCGTGAAACCTCTGGGCGACCGAGTCGGCCGCGTCTTGTCCATGGAACCATGGTATCCGCCCGTCACCGACACCGCAACCGGGCTCCAGCATCCCGGCTAAGGCGTCTGGCCGCCCCGTGGCCGCACTTGGCCGGAAAAAACGACCTGTACCCCTACCAGCACGCCCAAACGCGGCCTGGGGGATTGGCCGGGATCCTGAGACGTCTCAGCGCTCGCCGGGTTGGCGTCCCCCGACAACCGCCTGCGGTGGATTCCAGGGGCGGTCTTTCGTATCATATGGCCGTAACCTCAGCGTTTTCAGGAGAATCAGCCGTGACGACCACTCGTGTTCTGTGCCTCGGCGTCTGCCTGCTGGCTTGGCAGGCTGTGACGCTCTCGGGTCCACCCGCCAAGCCTGCCGCCAAGGCGTCCAGCGAAGACCGCTTCGAAGTCCGCAACGTCGAGGGCTGGACCGTCTATACTAATCGCACCGTCCGCAAGCAGCACCCCGAGGAGTTGGCCCGGACGATGGAGCACCTGCGGTGGGAACTGTACCAGATCAAGCTCGCCGCTCCGGCCAGGGCGGTGACCAACATGCAGGAGAACAACGCGATCTGGATCGAGTACGACGAGAAGGTCTGCCTGTCCTATCATCCCAGCCGCAACTGGCTGACCGGCCGCGGGTACACCGTTCCGAAGGACTTCCGGTCGTTCATGTCGCTCAGCGTCAGGAGGCACTACCGCGACAGCTACCGCCATCCGTTCGTCATCCTCCACGAACTGGCCCACGGGTACGATTTCTACTTCATCGGCAAGGGGCGGCGGTATGGCAACGACGAGTGCGAGGCCAACTACCAGCGCATGATGAAGGGCTGCACGTACGAGAAGGTCAAGATCTGGAGCGGCCGGACCGGCTCGCACTACGCCCGATCCAACCGCATGGAGTACTTCGCCGAGAGCACCGAAGCGTACTTTGCCGTCAATGACATCTACCCGTTCGTGCGTGCCGAGCTGCGCGAGCACGATCCGAAGATGGCCCGCCTCATCGAGCGCTACTGGGGCGTCGATGCCGAGAAGGTCGTGCAATTGGAAAAGGACCTCGCGGCGTACCTGGACCAGGTACGCCGGGGCAGTTCGGCGGCCGCGACCAGGCCCACCCCGACCAGCCGGTACGACAAGCGCACGGTCAAGGGCTGGACGGTCTACGTCAGTCCGGACCTGACGAGCCAGCCCGGGCTGTGCAGCACGCTGGTGACGCTGCTGACCTACAAGCTGCACATGATCAACCACTTCGTCGGCGCCGAAGGGCAGAAGCAACTGCACCAGGTCCCGATCTGGTTGGAGTTCGGCCGGGCGGGGCAGTACATCCGGTACTGCGGCAGTCGCGAGAGGTTGCGCAGCGCGCGGGGGAACATCGACAAGTTCCAAGCCGTCGAGATCCGCGATCCGCAGCGCATGGCCAAGTGGGCGCTGCTGC
The DNA here is from genome assembly GCA_964625865.1 of uncultured Planctomycetaceae bacterium. Classification (GTDB taxonomy): domain Bacteria; phylum Planctomycetota; class Phycisphaerae; order SM23-33; family SM23-33; genus CAZVEV01. The sequence continues at coordinate 4,526 of CAZVEV010000305.1, forward strand.
AGCAGTCCGACGTGCTGGGCGAGGTGGCGCTGGGGTACTACGACCGCTTCGCCCCGGCAGGCTCACAACTCCGCAAGAAGGTCGCCGCCGCTTACGCCGGGGCGGTCAAAGGCGGCAAGTGGAAGTCGGTTCTGCGATTCGACGGGCGCCGCGTGGCCCACCCCGCCCTGACGAGCGAGGCGACGTACTTAGCCGAACTGATGGAGAGTTACTTCCTGGTCAACGACCACTACCCATTCATTCGCTGCGAGTTGAAGGACCAGGACGCGGCCGGATACGCCCTGGTCGCGGGGCTGTGGGAGGGCAACCCGCGCCGGTGAGCGGCCCGCCCGATTGCGACTGCGGCTGGCCGCCGGATCCACGTTGTACGACTCGGGATCGATGTCCACCTCGGTGACATCCTGGCTCGATAGAGGGATCGCTTCTGTGCTCAGGGAGTGCATTCTTCACTGGGCCCGCCCTCGGGGTCAGTCGTCCTCGGTGGCGACCGGTTGCAGGGGGGGCTTGGCCTCCTGCCCGGGCGGGTTCAGCGGTTCGTACTCGGGGACCAGATCACGAATGGTACCGATGATCTTGTCGCGGTCGAGGGAATTCTCCAGTTGCTCCAACCGACTGTAGGACGCTTCGACGCGGTCCCATTCGACGGGCTGATGTTTCCAGACCATGATCTTCGGGTGGACGGTCGGCTCGATGTCCTCGCCGTCGGTCCGCAGTTCCTCGAAGAGCTTCTCGCCCGGCCTGACGCCGGTGAAGACGATGTCGATGTCCTCGCCGGGGCGGAAGCCGCTCAGGGTGATCATATTTCGCGCGAGGTCCAGGATCTTGATCGGCTCGCCCATGTCCAGCAGGAAGATCTGCCCGCCGGTTCCCGTCGCGGCGGCCTGGAGGACCAGTTGCGACGCTTCGGGAATGGTCATGAAGTACCGGGTCATCTCGGGGTGCGTTACCGTAATAGGCCCGCCGGCCGCGATAAGCCTTCGGAAGGTCGGTACGACCGAGCCATTGGAGCCGAGCACGTTGCCGAACCTGACGGCCTTGAACTGCGTACGGCATGTGCCACGCCCGTTCAGCGCCTGGGTGTAAATCTCACCCACACGCTTGCTGGCGCCCATGATGGAGGACGGATTGACGGCCTTGTCGGTCGAGATCGTCACGAACTCGGCCACCTCGTACTCGCACGAGGCGTCGGCGACGTTCCGCGTACCGAGGACGTTGTTCTTGATCGCCTCGCACGGATTGCGCTCCATCAGGGGCACGTGCTTGTGGGCCGCGGCGTGAACGACGACGTCCGGGCGGTGGTGGCTCCAGATCTCCATGACGCGATCGCGGTCGTAGATATCGCAGATCACCGCCACGGCCGGAATCTCCGGGTGCTGGGCCCGCAGTTCGTTCTCGATATCGAACAGCGGCGTCTCGGCCTGCTCGACCAGGACGAGCTTGGCCGGGCGGTAGTGGCAGACCTGGCGACACATTTCCGAGCCGATCGATCCGCCGGCGCCCGTAATCAGGACGCATCGGTCCTGGATGAACTTGGCCAGCGCCTTGTCATCCAGGGCGACGGCTTCCCTGCCGAGCAGGTCGTTGATATCCACCGGGCGGATCTGTGAGACGGTCATCCGCCCTTCGATCAGGTCGCTGACGCCGGGGAGGGACTGGAACTTGAGCTTCGTGCCGCTGCACAGGTCAATGACGCGGCGCAGTTCCTTCTGAGTAGCCGAGGGGATCGCGATGATGATCTCCTCGATGTCCTCTTCCTGGCAGATATCGCGGATGTCTTCAGTGGTTCCAAGTACGGAAATGCCGTGGATCAGCAAGCCCTTCTTGCCCGGGTCGTCGTCGACCAGGCCGATCACGCGGTACCGCTCGATCCGCATGCGGTGCATCTCGCGGATAACGGTCTCGGCGGCGTTTCCGGCGCCCACGATCAGCACGCGCCGGATGCCCTCGGCCGACAGGGGGCGCAGTTCCTCGCGATACAGGCGAAAAGCCAGACGCGCGGTACAGACCAGGAACACCGTCGCCAGGAAGTCCATCAGCAAAACGCCCTGGGAGTAGTGCGCGAACAGGGCCGGGCCCTTTCGGTCGAACCATGCGGGCACGTAGCGGAAGACGAACACCAGTGTGAACATGATCAGCAGGAACAGCCACGACCCCAGCAGGATGTTGGCCACGTCGCGAATCGACGCGTATTGCCACCCGCTGCGGAACAGCTTCAACCGTCCGAAGATCACGAGTTTGATCGTCACGAAGAAGGGCAGCCAGGGCAGGAACGAACTCGGGAACCAGACGTGGAAACTCGTCTCGTTTTGGGCGATGTCATAGCGGATCAGGTAGGCCAGCAGCAGCGCAACCGAGAACAGGACGGTGTGGATGACCACGTGGCAGACAATGCGATGGCGCAGCAGCACGGCCTCCATCCAGGTCAGGCGCCCGGGCGACCTATCCTGGCTCGACATCGAGTCGCTCTGTTGCTCAGCCATCATTTGACATTCCCTATGACCGACTCAGTTGAAACACCGCAGCCATTAATGTGGATCGGCCCGAAGCCCACAGTGCTATAGTCAT
>CAZVEV010000306.1:0-7051 GCA_964625865.1 uncultured Planctomycetaceae bacterium
CGGCAGAAGTGGCGAGGTCATCTGAATGTCGGAGGCTTCGCCTGAACGGTTACGAAGTGAGATACCGCAGACTGTTCGAGCAATCCAACGATGCCATCGCGATCGTGGATTTCGATGGGCGCATCGTAGACGTCAACGGCCGGGCGTGCGAGATATTTGGGTTCTCTCGGGAGCAATTCGCCGGACAACTCGTCACCGACCTGCACCCGCCGAGCGATCGGGCCAGAGCGCGACAGATGCTCCAGTGCCTGACTGAGGGGCAGGCGGCGCGCTTCGAGATCCAGTGTCTGCGGTCTGACGGTACGGCATTCGATGTCGAGATCAGCGGGCGAATCATTGATCCGGACAAGGGACTCATGCAGGGCATCGTTCGCGACATTACCGAACGCAAACGCGCCGAGCAGGCCCTGCAGGACGCCCACAGAAAGCTGGTCAACGCCCGTGAAGCCGAGCGCAGACGCGTGGCGAGGGAACTGCACGACTCGGTCAGCCAGGACCTGGTCGCCATGCAGGTGGCCATCCAGAACGCCATCGCCGCCGGGCAAGGCGGCCTCGACAACGATCAGACGCGGGCACTGGCCGGCGCCGCCGACAAGTGTACCGAACTGATACGCGAGGTCCGCGAGATCACCTACGGGCTGTATCCCCCCACCCTGGACGCGCTCGGGCTGGTCGCCTCGCTCCGTCAACTCGAGCAGTACTGCCGGCGGGAGGCCGAGTTCACTCTGACGTTCTCGCCCGGGCTTGACACGCAGCGGTTCGGCGAGGTCTGCGAGATCTCCCTCTACCGCATCGCGCAGGAAGCCGTCAACAACGCCATGCGACATGCCGGCGCGCAGCGCATCGACGTGGACCTCGCCAGCGACGGCGACGACGTCACGCTCTGGATTGCCGACGACGGCTGCGGGTTCGACTGGTCCGCATGTGCAGGCAGAGGGCTCGGACTGACCTCGATGAACGACCGCGCCACCGCCGCCGGCGGGGAACTGACCATCGACTCCGTCCCCGGGCGCACCTGCGTGCGGGTTCGCGTCCCCCTGACGCACACCGACGAATGAGCCCCTGCGCAAACGCCCTTGCCTTCACGCGCCCAGACCGCATAATTGCAGCCCCGATCCGCTAACCTACAGGACCCCGGACGTGGATGCATTGATCTTCGATTTCGACGGCGTCGTGGTGGACTCCGAGCCGATCCACCTGATGGGCTTCCAACGCGTGCTCGCCGACGTGGGCGTGGAACTGACCGAGGCCGAGTACTACCGGACGTACCTCGGCTACGACGATCGCGACTGCTTCCGGGCCGTCTCGGAGAACAAAGGCGCCGCCTTCACGCCGGCCCAGATCGTCCGCATGACGGCCGACAAGACGGTCATCGTCAAGCAGGCGCTGGCCTCGGCGCGGGCCCTGCCCGGTGCGGTGGAACTGATTCGCACAGCCGCCGCCGCGGGCGTGCCGCTGGCCATCTGCAGCGGGGCGCTGCGCGACGAGATCCTGCTGGCCTCGGAGGCGGTGGGTATCGACGGGCTGTTCGAAATCATCATCGCCGCCGAAGACGTCGATCGAGGCAAGCCGGACCCGCAGGGCTACCGCATGACACTCGAAGCCCTGTCCGAGCGCCTGGAGCGGCCAATCGATCCGGGCCTCTGCGTTGTCGTGGAGGACTCCCCCGCGGGTATCGCCGCCGCCAAGGCCGCCGGGACAGCCGTCCTTGCGGTGGCGACCTCCTATCCGGCCGACGCCCTGACCGACGCCGACCGCATCGCGGCCTCGCTTGACGAAGTGACCGTCGAGTCGCTGGACGACCTGGTATAGCAACGTGGAAGCGGCATCTTGCCGCTTTGAGACGGTCCCGGACGCAACGTCCGATCGCAGGACAAGAACGCGGCGAGACGCCACGTCTACGTTACACCAGGCGCTGGTAGAGCGCCTCGATCTGGTCGATCATGCGATTGTGATCGAAGAGGTCCGCGCAGCGCTGTCGCCCGGCGGCGCCCAGTCGCTGGCGCAGTTCCGCACAACCGGCCAGGGTCTCGATGGACATCTTCAGCCCGCCGGTGTCGCCCGGCTCGAGCAGGATGCCCGTTTCGTTGTCGACCACCTCCCGCGCACCGTCGACGTCGAAACTCACCACGGGCCGGCCCGCGAGCATCGCCTGCGGCAACGCCCGCGCCAGACCCTCGCGGAAACTGCAGTGCACCAGCATATCCGTCGCGTGCATGATTGCGGGAATCTCCTCGCGCGGCAGCAGGCCGGTCAGGTGGAACCGGTCGGCCAGGCCGCGACGGGAGATCTCCGCCTCGATCCGCCGGCGCCAGTGACCGTCGCCGACGAAGCAGAAGTGGATTCGCGGATCGTCGATCCGTGCCGCAGCGTCCAGGATGTGCTCGTGACCCTTCAACTCGGCCAGCCGCGAGACCTGGGTAACCAGCACGTCGTCGGGTGCGAGCCCCATGGCGCGGCGGTAGTCGTCGGCGGCCGGCGGGCGGGCCAGGAACGGCTCGACCTCCATACCGCTGTGGATGGTCGTGTACTGCTCGGGGCGTCCCACGCCGGCCAGGAGGGCCTGGGCGGTCATCGCGTCGGCAACGGAGACCAAGGCGTCGCTCCGTGCGGCGGCCCGCTTCTCGAGGGCGATGTACAGGCGATTGCGCCACCAGGACAGGTAGCGGTGGAACGCCAGCCCGTGGACAGTGTGAACGATCTTCATCCCCCCCACTGTCGCGGCGGCCTTGCGAGCGAGGATTCCCGCCTTCGACGAGTGCGAATGCATAATCTCCGGCTTGAGTTCATCGAGGGTTTCCACCAGGCGCCTGTAGGCGTGGCGGTCCGCCAGGAGCCCTATCCGGCGTTGCAGCGGGGCGATCTCCACGTAGCGGTAGCCTCCGGCCCGGGCGCGGCTGACCAGTTGGCCCTCGGGGCCGGTGGTGGGGCCGCTGACCAGCGTGACCTCGTGTCCGCGGGCGTGGAGGCCCTCGCAGGTCAGGAGCGTATTCTCCTGCGCCCCGCCCAGGATCAGTCGCGTGATGACGTGGCAGATCTTCATGGCGACCCATCGTCCCGACCGGGGCGTCGCCCGTCAAGGTTGTCTCGCGGGGATCCCCCGGACGCAGTCCGGGGGCTTTCTTCCGCCGTGGGCTGCGGGTGCCGTGGGCTGCGGAGCGAAGCGAAGCAACCCCGTTGCATCCTCCGGTCAATACGTGGTTGCTCCGCTTCGCTCCGCAGCCCACGGCACCGCGTCCAGGGACAGGCTTCCCCTTTTGTTCCGCGTGGTCCATAATCGGGTCTATGGAACCTGCGGACGCCACGGATCGGCACGAGGAGCATCGCTTCTTTCGGGGAGCGGCGACAATCGCATCGCTGACGATGCTCTCCCGCGTGTTCGGCCTGGTGCGCGACGCCGCCATCGGCGCCATGGGCGCCACGCACATGATGGGCGCCTTTCGCGTCGCGTTCTCGATTCCGAATCTCTTTCGGCGCCTTTTCGGCGAGGGGGCGGTGTCCATCGCCTTCGTGCCGGTGTTCACAGAGGTCGCACAGACCGACGGGATCGACCGCGCGCGGGCCGTGCTTGCCAACGCCGCCGGACTGCTGGCGGTCCTCCTGGCGTCGCTGGTGGCGATCGGAGAACTGGGGCTTCTGGCGTGGCTGATCATCGCGCCGGGCAATGCCGAACACACGATGCTGCTCCAGTTGACGATGATCGTCCTGCCGTTCATGCTGACGGTCTGCCTCCTGGCCATCGGCTCGGCGGCCCTGAACTGCAGGAAGCACTTCGCGTACCCCGCCTTCGCGCCGATCCTGTTGAACATGTTCATGATCGCCGGCGCCTTCACGGCCCACGTGTGTTTCGACGGCGCCACCACGGGCGGGCTGGTCCTGCTGGCCTCGTCGGTGACCGTCGCCGGCGTGGTACAGTTGGCGGGGGTGATCTGGCTACTGCGTCGGATCGGCCTGGCTGCGGCCCCCACGCTGAGGCCCGTGCTCGAACCGGTCAAACGCATCGCCGCACTGACGCTGCCCATGCTCCTGCCGATCGGCATCCTGCAGTTCAGCGCGTTTTTCGACAGGGTCTACCTCCACGCCATCGCCGTCCGTCCCGACTCGACGACCCTGGAGGTCTTCGGTCTGCGGCTGACCAGGCCGGTGGGCGAAGGCGTGGTGACCTGGTTCGACTGCGCCAACAGGCTCTACCAGTACCCGATGGCGATTCTGGGGATCTCGCTGGCGACAGCAATCTTCCCGCTGTTCTCCCGCTATGCCGCTGACGGCGACGTGCCCGGCCTGCGGACCACCGCCAACCGCGCCATCCGCTGGAGCCTGTTCATGGGCATCCCGTCGGGGGTGGCGCTGCTGTTCCTGGCCGAGCCGATCGTCGCGGTGATCTTCCGCCACGGCAGGTTCACCTCGTTCGACGTGGCCCGGACGGCCTTCATCCTCCGCATGTACTGCCTCGGCATGTGGGCCTACTTCTGCAACCACATCCTGCTGCGAGCCTTCTTCTCGCAGAAGGACACCCGCACGCCGCTGTGGACATCGTGCATACTGGCCGGCGTGAACCTGGTGATGGTCATCGGCCTGGTCTTCACGCCGCTGGCCGGCGGAGCACTGGGACTGGCCACCGCCACCACCTCGTCCATCAACGCCCTGACCCTGACCTTCATCCTCCGCCGCCGCTGGGGGCGACTGGGCCTGAGAAGCATCCTGGCCTCGCTGGGGCGAATCGTCCCGGCCGCCGGGGCCATGGCGGGCGTGATCGTCCTGGCCAATCACCTGCTGCTGGGGCCCATAGCCCAGGCGTCCAATACGCGCGCGGGGGTCGCCCTGCTGGTCGCCATCCCCGCCGCTGCGGGCGTCTTCCTTGTCCTTACGCGGCTCCTCGGCGCGCCCGAGCTGACCGAACTGCGGACCACGCTGCGGAAGCGGTAATCCACCGGCACGCCGGCCATCAACATTGCCATCGCCCCCACTGACTCGCTACACTTTCCCCATCGCGGCCCGACCAAGCCCCGCGCGGAAGACAATGCCATGGAATACCAGGAACCGTTGCCGCCACAATACGACCAGATGACACCCGCCGACCTGGCCGAGCGCATCGCCCTGCGCAAGACGCAACTGGGTTCGAGCCTGTGCATCCTGGGGCATCACTACCAGAACGACCAGGTCATCCGATGTGCCGACTTCACCGGCGACAGTCTGAAACTGTCCCAACTGGCCGCCTCGCAGGCCGACGCCAAGACCATCGTCTTCTGCGGCGTGCACTTCATGGCCGAGTCGGCGGACATCCTCTCGACCGACGAGCAGATCGTCTGCCTGCCGAACATGCGTGCCGGCTGCGCGATGGCCGACATGGCCGACGACCAGGCTGTCGAGGCAGCCATCGACGAGGTCGCCCGGATGAGCGACGGGCCCCTGATTCCCGTCTCGTACGTCAACTCCACCGCGGCGATCAAGGCGTCGACGGCGCGGGGAGGCGGGGCCTGCTGCACATCGAGCAACGTCCGGAACGTCTTTGAATGGGCCTTGGCGCCTGTCCAGGACGGCGGCGCCGGCGGGGAGAAGATCATCGCGATTCCGGACCAGCACCTGGCGCGGAACACGGCCCACGCGATGGGGTACGGGCCGGAGGCGACGGCCCTGTACGATCCGGCCCTGCCGAACGGGGGCCTGTCCGGCGACGATATCGCACGGGCGACGTTCATCCTCTGGAAGGGCCACTGCTACGTCCATCAACTGTTCACGCCGGACCATGTTCGGGCCGCCCGGCAGGCCCATCCCGGCATCAAGGTGATCGTTCACCCGGAGTGTCCGCGAGAGGTCGTGGCCCTGGCCGACGCGGCGGGAAGCACCGAACAGATCATCCGCGCCGTCGCCGCCGGGGCGCCCGGATCGCAGTGGGCCGTCGGAACCGAGAGCAACCTGGTGGCCCGCCTGGCCGCCCGCCATGCCGACCGGTTCATCCGCGTCCTGTCCGACGCGCCGGCCTCCTGCGCCCAGATGGCCCGGATCGACATGCGGCACCTGCTCTGGATACTCGATAACCTCTGCGAGAATCGAGTTGTTAACCAAGTGTCCGTCCCTGTTGACGTCGCTGCTGAGGCGCGTATATCGCTTCAGCGGATGATCGACATCAAGGCCGTCAGAAACGCCGCACCAAGTGGGTCAAGGCGCCCGCATTACCCGGGCGACCGTCCAGCTCATAAGTAACTCTCTCGCGGAGCGTTAGGGTATATACCCTACAACTGTTTTTTGCTCCAGGACTTGACGTTGTGCCGCCTTCCGTCTAGAGTTACATTAGCAGGGGTGATGCAAGGACCTCTGGCATGCACGATCAATGTGTCGGCTTGCGCGTGCCTTGCCGATTGAACCATTGATGCCTCGATAGAAGACCAAGGGGGTCTTATGAACGATGGGATTAGCGTATACATAGCGGATGACCATGCCATGCTGCGGGAGGGGTTGGCAGCACTGGTGGCGCGGGAGGGCGATATCCACATCGTCGGTCAGACAGGCGACGGCCTGAATGTCCTTCCCGAGGTGTCGAGGCTTCAGCCGGACGTGGCCGTTGTGGACATCGGCATGCCCGGGCTCAACGGTCTGGACATCTGCCGGGACCTGACGAAGAAGGTCCACGAGACCGCCGTCCTGATCCTGACGATGGAGAGCGACGAGGAGTTCATCGTTGCCGCCCTGGACAACGGGGCGTCGGGCTACCTGACGAAGGACGCGGCATCACAGCAGTTGTCCGAAGCGATTCGGGCCGTGGCGCGTGGGGAACTCTATCTTGCTCCGGGCATTTCGCCCAGGATTCTCACGCGTCTGGGCAACAGAGGCGCCGATCCGTACGACATGCTGACCTCGCGAGAGCGGCAGGTCCTGCACATGATCGCCGAGAGCAAGACCAACCCCCAGATCGCCGAGGCCTTGAACATCGCGGTCAAGACCGTCGACACGCATCGGACGCGCCTGATGAAGAAACTCGACATCCATGACCAGACCTCGTTGTCAGCGCCGGTGTGAAAATGGGGTAAATCGGGCGGTTTGAAGATGCGCG
>CAZVEV010000307.1:0-7048 GCA_964625865.1 uncultured Planctomycetaceae bacterium
CACAGACCACAGCACCCCTTCGCAGACCACGGCATGTGCGGCAAGTCGCGGCACGTGCGGTCCCTGAGAAGACTGGCCCCGGCCGCCCTGTGCTTCTATAATCATTTTTTCGGTCGAACGGTCGACGAACCGGATTTCTGCACGAAAGGGTCAACACATGATGCGAGTATCCCTGGCGGCGCTGCTGTGCCTTGCCGCGACTCTCTGCCTGACCTCCTGCTCGGGCGGCGACGATGGCGACAAGACGGTCATCGCGGTGATCCCCAAGGGCACGGCGCACGAGTTCTGGCAGTCCGTGCATGCCGGTGCGGTCAAGGCCAAGATCGAGTTGAACGAAGCGGGCGAGAATGTGGAGATCGTCTGGCTGGGCCCGGACAACGAGCGCGAGCGGGCCAAGCAGATCTCGATGGTCAACCAGATGCGGACCAAGGGCGTGGCGGGCATCGTCCTGGCGCCGACGGACAACAAGGCCCTGTGCCGCCCCGTCGCCGACGCCAAGGCCAAGGGCATTCCCGTGGTGATCATCGACTCGGGACTCGAGGGCGACGCCTATATCAGCTTCGTGGCCACCGACAACCGTGCGGGCGGCCTGAAGGCCGGGCGCCACCTGATCCAGTTGCTGGGGGGCAAGGGGAAGGTGGCAATGCTGCGTTACCAGGAGAATTCGGCCAGCACGGAGAACCGCGAAGCCGGCTTCATGGACGCGACAAAGGAGGCCGCGGCGGCCGACATCGAAGTGGTCAGCAGCGACACGTACGGGGGCGACACCAACGCCAGCGCCCAGGAGGCCAGCCGGACGCTGCTCCGTCGCTTCACGGACGCTGACGGCAAGCTGGGGATCGACGGCATTTTCTGCCCCAACTCCTCGACGACCATCGGCATGCTGATGGCCTTGCGGAAGAGCGGGTTCACAGACAAGGTGCGTTTCGTCGGATTCGATTCCACCGAGCAACTGGTCGATGCGCTGCGGGCCAAGGAGATCGACGGGCTGATCCTCCAGGACCCGGTCAACATGGGCTACATGGGGGTCAAGACGATCATGGCCCACCTGAAAGAGCAACCCGTCGAGCCGCGGATCGACACGGGCGCCGTCCTGGTGACGCCTGCCAACATCGACGACCCGAAGATCGCCGACCTGATCACCCCGGACTTCGATAAATGGTTGAAGCATCAGTAGACGCCCGCGCCGAGGCCCCGCGCCTCGAGATGCGCGGCGTCTGCAAGCATTTCGGCTCGACCGTGGCCCTGGACGACGTCAGCATCGACGTCGCCGCCGGGCAGGTCCACGCCCTGGTCGGCGAGAATGGGGCGGGCAAGAGCACGCTGATGAAGGTCCTGTCCGGCGCACTGAAGCCGGACCGCGGACAGATGACCCTCGACGGCCGGTCCTTTCGGCCGCGCGGCCCCCTCCAGGCACGGCGGGCCGGCGTGGCCATGATCTACCAGGAACTGTCCCTCGCGCCGCACCTGTCGGTCGAGGAGAACATCATGCTCGGCATGGAGCCGACCCGCGCCGGCGTCGTACGGTGGTCGCAAGTCCGCCGGACCGCCACGCGGGCCGTCCAGTCATTCGACCACCCCGAAATCCGCCCGGACGTGCAGGTCGGACAACTGTCGGTTGGCGCACAGCAACTCGTCGAGATCGGCCGCGCGCTGGCCACCGACTGTCGCGTCCTCGTTCTCGATGAACCGACCAGCAGTCTCACGCAGCAAGACACCGAACGCCTGTTCGAACTGATCGACCGCCTCCGAAGCCAGGGGCTGGCCATCGTCTACATCTCGCATTTCATCGAGGAAGTCAAACGCATCGCCGACCGCGTCACCGTGCTGCGCGACGGACATGTTGCCGGCGGCGGGGACGTGGAGGACCTGTCGATCAACCAGATCGTCGCAATGATGGTCGGCCGCCAGGTCGAAGACCTCTATCCGCGCAGCGCCCGGACGCCCGGTGAGGTGGTGCTCGAACTGGACAGCGTCGCCGGGCTGGACAAGCCCACGTCGGCCAGCCTGGCCCTGCGACGAGGCGAGGTCGTCGGCATTGCCGGCCTCGTCGGGGCCGGTCGAACCGAACTGCTGCGCGCGGTCTTCGGTCTCGAGCCGGTCCGCCGCGGGACGGTGCGCATCAAGGCCCTCATCGGCCCGGCCTCGCCCCTGCAGCGGTGGAAGCAAGGGACCGGCCTGCTCAGCGAAGACCGCAAGGAAGAGGGCCTCGCGCTGGAGTTGAGCCTTGCCGACAACGTCACGATGACGCGTCTGGCGGGGTTCGGCCCGCTCGGGCTGGTCCTGCCCTCGCAGCAGGCCCGGGCGACGCGGAAGTGGATCGACCGACTGGGCATTCGCTGCCGCACACCCTCTCAGCCCGTGGCGGACCTGTCGGGGGGCAATCAGCAGAAGGTGGCCGTCGCGCGGCTGTTGCAGCACGATGCGGACGTGCTCCTTCTGGACGAGCCGACGCGCGGGATAGACGTGGCCGCCAAGGCGACGATTTACCAGGTGATAGACGAGTTGGCTTCGTCGGACGCGGCGGGCGGGCGAGAGGCAAGGGCGGTGCTGATGGTCAGCAGCTATCTGCCCGAGTTGCTCGGCGTGTGCGACCGGATCGCGGTGATGTGCCGCGGTCGCCTGGGCCCGGCCCGCCCCGTTGCCGAGCTTGACGAACAGCAGTTGATGATGGAAGCCACCGGCCAGGGAGTGCCCGCATGACCCAAGAGGCCCCGCAAGAGTCCCTGTTGGCCGCGACGCCGGCGGCATGGAAGGTCTGGCTCAATCGCGTGGGCCCGGCGCTGGGGCTGGCGGCGGTGTTCACGTTCTTCGCGATTCTAGAGCCGAAGATGGCGACCTCGGGCAACATCGAGGAGATCGGGCGAGAGACCGTGGTGGTGGGCATCACCGCGGTGGGCATGACGATGGTGATCATCTCGGCCGGGATCGACCTGTCGGTCGGCTCGATGATCGCCTTCAGTTCCGTGGTCATCGCAACGCTGATGAAGGAATGGGGTTTCTCGCCCCTGCAGGCCGCCGCGTGCGGCGTGCTGGCCGGCGCCCTGTGCGGACTGGTCAACGGGCTGCTGATCACGCTGCTGGGCATCGTGCCCTTCATCATCACGCTGTGCCTGATGAGCCTCGTCCGCGGCGGGGCCAAACGGATTGCGCACAGCCGCACGGTGAACTTCAGCCCGACGTGGCTCAGCGAGCTGCTCGCCGTCGGCGGGCCCGCCGTCGAGTGGTCGACGCCGACGCTGATCATCCTCTGGACGTCCCGAGTGATCCTCGGCGCGGGGGCCCTGGCCGCTGTGGCCTGGCCCGTGATCAGGGCGCTGCGGCCCGACGGCGAGCGGAGCGACCTGGTCCCCGCGCTCGGGCTCGCGGCCGCCAAGACCGCAGCCATCGCAGCGGTGGCCTGGTACATCTGGTACTGGTCGGCAGGCGTGTGGGTGATGGGCGCGTTCGCCACGCTTGCCGCCCTGATGCTGCGGTACACGCGCCTGGGAAGGCATGTCTTCGCGGTGGGATCGAACGAGCAGACCGCGAGGCTCTGCGGCGTGGCGGTTAATCGCGTCAAGCTCTTCGTCTACGTCTTCAGCGGCGCCGCGGCGGGCCTGGGCGGGCTGATGCTGCTGAGCTACCAGGACCAGGGCGATCCCACGGGGGCCGTCGCCTACGAACTGCACGTGATCGCCGCCGTCATCATCGGGGGAGGCAGCTTCTCCGGTGGGCAGGGCTCGATCCTGGGCACGCTGATCGGCGCCGCCGTGATCCGGACGATACCCATCGGCTGCGGCCTGAACGGCTGGCCGCCGTACGTGACGGAGATCGTCACGGGCATCATCATCATCGTAGCCGTCGCACTGGATCGGCTGCGACACCGGCGTGCCGCATAGGATCTCCAATGAGGCCTGCAGAAGCACTATGAGCGGAATCGGCGAGAAACTGATCCGAGCGGCGTGGCGGACCGGTGCGGTCTGCGCGGTGATCGTACTCGTGCTGCTTGCCCTCGTGATCGCGCTGGGCGTGCGGGTCGAAGTGTTGAAGTACCCCGCGTTGCTGGGCAACAGCGACGGAAACATCGCCCTCGCGGTCGAGCGGGCGGGCGAGGGCGACTTCACCTTCTTCGTCATGAGCGATCCGCAGCGCGGCAGCGGGACGTTTCGCGAGCTGATGCGCCTTATCGGGCCGGAAGAGCCGGCGTTCGCCGTCATCTGCGGCGACCTGGTGGCCGATCCCGAGCACACGCGCCATGCGTTCTTCTCGACACTGATCGCCGAAGCCGACGCGGGATTCCCCGTCTTCGTCGTGCCGGGCAACCACTGCACGACGTGGCACGACGAGGGCGACTTCACGGGCGAAGACTACGTCCGCAGGTATGGGCCGATGCAGTATCACTTCCTCGTCGGCAAGAGGCTGTTCCTGTTTCTCAATAACGCGGCCAAACGGGACGCGACGGGCCACTTCATCACGTACGCCAACCGGACGCTGGAGCAGCATGCGGGCAAGGTCACCGACGTGCTGATCTTCATGCACACCCCCCCCGCCGACTTGACGCCGATCCTCATCCACAAGAGCGATCCGCAGAGCAAGGCGTTCTATGCGCTGGCCGAGAAGCACCGCGTGCGATACGTCTTCGTGGGCGATCATCACGCCTACTGGACCGGCAAGCGGGGCGAGACGACATACGTTATCACCGGCGGGGCCGGGGGGACGCTGCGCGGCACCGAGGGGCTGTTCCACCATGCCGTTCGCATGGCCGTCCGGGGCGACGAGATAACACAGTCCCTCGTCAGGACGGACGTCGAGACAGGCTTCTGGGGCCGGTGCGAGCGCACGATCATCCTGCACCTCTGGCCGCTGATGGTCGGCAGCCCCGGCGGCTGGGCTAGCGGCGCCCTGATCGCCATCGCCTCGACCGTCCTGCTGATCGTTTCCATCCGCCGCCTGCGTCGGCCCGTACCACGGGCGTCTCGCCCGTGATCCCGTCGGGGACGCCATAGGCTGCGGATCGCAACAGAGCATCCACGTCCCGCAGCATACGGATTCAGATTGGGCGCGGTTCAGAAAGGACTGATTGGGGCAACACCCCAGACAGGCAAACGCCCCCGGACGCAGCCCAGGGGCGTTCTTACCTGTTTGGATAGAATGAATCCACGCGGCGTCGTCTTCGCCGTCATTGCCTTGCGCTCACGCAACGCCCGCCGCGGCGAGAGCCTTGTCCGCCAAGTCGCGGAGGTACTTCTCCGACGCGTCGGTGCGCGTCTTGCGAAGGTGCGCGTAGACCTTCAGCGCCGCGGGCTTGCACTTCGCCGTCAGCAGGCGTTCGGCCAGCAGCATGCAGGCGCTGGCGCCCTCGATACGCTCCCAGGAGCCGTTCTTGGCGTCGGCGACCTTCAGGACAGCGTCGACCGAGGCGGCGTCACCAATATTGGCCAGGGCCCAGGCGGCGACAAGGCGCGTCTCACAGTTGGAACTGGCGGTCGCCTTGCGGATGGCGGGTGCCGAGGCGGCGTCACGGAGTACGCCGAGGTTCTGGATGACGGTCGTGTGGCACGGGCCTTTCACCTTGCCCAGCGCAGCGCGGAACTGCTCAACGGCGCCGTCGTTGATCGCCGTCAGTGCCTGGGCGGCCGACTCGCAAAGGGCGGCGTCGGTCAGCAGTTTGCCGATGGCGGGCACCACGCACTTGCCGCCCGCGTACGGGATCTCCTGCAGCAGGTACTGCTGAACGGCTTTCGGCCTGGCTCCGCCCAGTTGGGCCGCCAGCGTCTGGACGTACTGCTTCTGCGCGTCTTGCCCGGTGAGTTTGGCGTGGATCGCCAGGCAGTGCAGCGCGTAGCGGGCCTTCACGTCGTCGCCTTTGCCCGGCTCGACGATCATGTCGATAACGCCGTTGATGCTCGCGGCCCCGCCGGCGTGAAGCTCTGTGATGGCCTTGTCGACGACGGTCTTGTCGATCTTCGAATACAGGCCCTTCCCGTCCGGAACGGGCATCTGATCGACCAGTTGTTTCAGTGTAGCCATTTTCATGGTCCTTTCAGTGTCAGTTCGTCCTACAGATGCCACGGCGCCCGCATCGGCGGGTTGACCAGGCGGTTGGCCTCTTCGTCGCCGATGATCTGCTCGGCGACCGGGTCGTACTTGATCTTGCGTCCGACGCGGATGGAGATATTCGCCAGGTGCATGATGCAGGCGGCGCGGTGGGCGGCCTCGGCGTGTCCGCCGGTCTTCTTTCGCGTCCTGATGGCCTGGGGGAACCTGATCATCGGCTCGGGGTCGGGCATGGCCTTGATCTTGGCCTGGTCTTCTTCGCTCAGGTCGCTCAGGGCGACGTCTCGGCGTTTCAGCCTGTCGTAGGGCTTTCCCCACTCCTTGCTTTCCATCACGATGGTCCACCCGTCGGCGTACTTCAGCTCAACCCAGCCCCACATGCCGCACGCCTCGGGGTGGGCAAGCGGAGCGTAGGATTCGATCTCGACGGGGCTGGTGTCGTCCTTGCCGTAAATCCACTGGTACGGGTCGAAGTGGTGCTGGCCCATGTCGGCCATGCCGCCGCCCTCGTAGTCCCAGTAGCCACGGTGCGTCCCGCCGGTGCGGTGCTTGTGATACGGCCGTAACGGCGCCGGTCCGCAGTACATGTCCCAATCGAGGGAGCCCGGAATCGGCATGGGCTTGGGGTTCACGATGCCGGACCACTGCTTGACTTTCAGACCGCCGGACTTGAAGTGGACGCCCTTGCAGTTGGTCCCCAGCAGCCCCGACCGCATGATCTTGTGCGTCCGCTTGCTGCGAGTGCTCGCGCTGGCCCCGTAGCGACCGTACGTGCCCACCTGGTAGATGCGGTTGTATCGCGTTTCGGCCTGGACCAGTGCGCGGCCTTCGGCGATGAAGCGCGTTGCGGGCTTCTCGCAGAGGACGTCTTTCCCCGCCTGCATGGCGGCGATGGAAATCAGCGCATGCCAATGCGGAGGCGTCGCAATGGCGACCACGTCGATATCCTTGTTTTCGGTAACCGTTCAGGCCCATTCGGGCCTGTGATGTTTCTCTGGCGGGGCAGCGT
>CAZVEV010000308.1:0-7038 GCA_964625865.1 uncultured Planctomycetaceae bacterium
ATCGTCAAGAGAGGCCTGCTTTTATGACATGATTCACCTTAACCTCGGGCCATTACATAGTGTCGCCGGTAGGTTTCGGCAGAGTCTGGAGATGGCGAGGTCGAGTTGTCGTCAGGGGCTTTGTCGGTACGACAACCGCAACCAGCGCACATGTGTCTGTTGGAGTGTTGATACGGCATACATCAGCCTGAAGGAGCATCCTCATGATTACCATGCGAAGCCACGAACGCTTCCGAACGACAGGTACGGTCTGCCTGGCCGTCGGCTTGTTGCTCGGCCTGACTGCTCTGGCCAGCGCCACGACGATAGGCCCGGGGGCTGGAATCACCGAGGCCGCGCAAGTCGATACGCCCAACCAGGAGCGTCTGAACGTTGACCGGACAACATTCATCAACCTCCCCGCGGGCTTCTACAACGTAGATGACTTCCGCCTGAATGTGTCTACCCACGACGCCGGCAGCAGTGGGGCGGGCACCATCGCGCCGATGCTGCTCAGCGGCACGCCGGCCAACTACACGACACTCTGGGTCGGTCCCGACTACGATCCTTCGGCCAATGGTATTCAAACGGTGGGCTATGGCGCCGGTGCGCAGCAGTTCGCACTGGGAGCGGCAACCGACGTGTATGCGGGCATCTTCACGAAGAACAGCGGCTCGGCCATCATCGGCTTGGACGCAGACAACTCCGGTTCCGGCAACAGCAACACGGACCATGACAGCGCCTTCACGGCGCCCACCGGTGCGGGGGATTTGGTCACCGATTTCAGCAATGCCAATCTTGGCCGCACGTATGCGTTCGAAGTCAACGTCTCGCCCACAACGCTCCCCAGTGGTGCGCTGATCGGACCGGGTGCGGCCACCGCGGGAGCCAGCGGGGACGGCGGGGGCGGAAGAACGAATATCGAACGGGATTTCGTGTCGCTTGCGGCGGGGGCGTATAACGTCCAGTTCTTCGAGTTTCATGCGATAAACACCAGCGGCACGGTGCTGCCGTTCCTGGCCGTCCGAACGACGGGCGAACCCGACCAGCAATACACGCCGATCTGGGTCGGTTCGGCGGTCACTCCCACGGCAACGGGAACGAACACGGACCTGTTTGTGCTGGGAAGTGAGCAGTTCACCTTGGCGGCGACGACGGACGTCTATGCGGGGTTCGTGATGACGAGCAATGCGGTTGGCTTCTTCAACGGTGGCCTGACCGATCATAACGGTGCGCCTCCTCTTACACCGACGGTTGGTGTGGAACTGCCTCTGTTCTCAAACAATGATCTGGGCAGAAGCTACTCGTTCGGTGTTCAGGTGGCCCTTGTTCCGGAGCCGACCACCTTCGCCCTGGCTGCTGTCGGCCTGCTCGGGCTGAGGCGACGCCGAAAGCGGTAGGGCGCTGCGCTGGCCCGGTGGGGGCAGTGGGGGGGGACGATTTCTTCGACGGGGCATTGCATGCGTCGCTTGGGCTCGTATAATTCACTGCTATGAAACGAGCAAAGATCCTCGCATTGGTGGTGGTACTCCTGTTGGCGGCCGGGCCCGCTGTCGCCAAGAAGAAAGTCGAGAGAATCAACGGGGCGCCCGTGCTCGACTCGTCCATGCCGTGGATGGCCATCGGATACGCGGTGGCCGGGCTTGCGGGCATCTCCGTTGTCGGTTTCAAGAACTCCAAACGTACGCACCTGGACTGATTCGTCCCGGGCCTCAAGGAGACACAAAGATGAAGAAAGTCACTATCGTTACGCTGGTCTGTTTGAACGTGGCGCTGTTGGGCGCGCTGGTGGCGCAATCGTTGCCGCAGGCCGACGCGCAGGTCGCCGCGCCCGGAGCTACGGCGGCGGCCCCGCCGAACTACATGCTCCTGACCGGGCACATCCGGTCAAACGAGGACGTCGTGTACGTCCTGGATGTCAACAGCGGCAAGCTGCTGGCGTGGGAGTTCGACCACAAGGACAAGCGGTTTGAGCAGATCCGTCTCGGACGCAATCTGGTCACCGACTTCCGCAAGTAGCCCCCGACAGCCATGCACGACCAAGACCACAAGGAATCTCTCATGAAGAGCACTCACGATAATCAGAACACCGTCATCGTCCTGCTGATGATCTCCGCGTCGATCCTGACGGCCTTCCTGCTCGGTGGATTCGTCATGCAGGACCGCGCCGACGCCGACGCGCCCGCCCGCAGTCCGGACATGGTCGTCTCCCGCCCGCCGAACATGTACACCATGTGCACCGGGGCGTGGGATGACACCATCGATATCCTCTACGTCCTGGACATCAACGCCCAGAAGCTCAACGCCTACGTCACGAACGACAAGACCGAGGCCATCGAGCAGTTCGACAGCATCTCGCTGCCGCAGGCGTTCCGCGCCAGCACGCGACGATAGCACCGTGAGCGATGCTGGCGGGGCGATTGCCGCACTGGCGGGGCGGGCCCTTGGCGGACACCGCCTTAGGCGAGATGACCTGCTCCGACTGGTCGAGCTGTCCGACGAGGCCCCGCACGATCTGCTGTACTGGGCATACCGTGTTCGGGCGGACCGGTTCGGTTCGGACGTCAGGCTCTGCTCCATCGTGCCCGGAAAACTCGGCGCCTGCGCCGAGGACTGCAAGTGGTGTGCCCAGTCACACGCCGCGGCGCCGGGAGTGACCGAGCCCGGTCGCACGCCCCGCCGGGAGATTGTCAATGCCGCCGTCAGCGCCGCGGCCAACGGCGCCGCCGGGATCGGCATCGTCAACTCGGGCCGGCGGCCCTCGGATCGCGACTTCCGGGACGTCCTGAAAGCCCTTGACGCCGTCCGCGACGAGCCCCGGGCCGACATAGGCCTCTGCGCGTCGCTTGGTGAACTGAGCGACCATCAGGCACGTCAACTCGCCGACGCCGGCATCACCCATTACAACCACAACATCGAGACCTCGCCACGCATGTACGCCCGCATGGTCACCACGCATGCGTTTGAGGATCGCCTTGCGACGCTCGACGCGGCCCGCCGGGCCGGCATCAGCCTCTGCTGCGGCGGCCTGTTCGGGCTCGGCGAAACATGGGACGACCGCATCGAGATGGCCCTGATCCTCCGCGAGAAGGTCAAGCCCGCCGTCGTGCCGATGAACTTCCTGAATCCAATCCCCGGCACGCCGCTGGCCCGCGCCCAGCCGCTGGCGCCCATGGAGATCCTCCGGATCATCGCGATCTTCCGCCTGGCCATGCCCGACGTCGACGTCAAGCTCGCCGGCGGGCGCGAGGTCAACCTTCGCGATATGCAGAGTTGGGCTTTCCATGCCGGGGCAACCAGCACAATGGTCGGCAACTACCTGACAACCACCGGCCGCACTGCGGAAGAGGACCTCCAGATGCTCCAGGATCTCGGCCTGAGAGTCGTCCGGGACCTCAAACCTCGAAAGATATGACGCATTGTGGCGCTAACCAAAGTGCACGCAAGGAATTACCCACACTTTGACCCCATGCCGAATGTTACATAACATATATTATCGGACGTTTGATATGGGGTGCAGGGCGGGCCTAACGCCAAATAGAGCATGCTTGATACGTGGGTTACCGATGTGCTCCCCGGAGATTCCATCCCTCCTTGACGTCTGCACGGCTCTACCTGCGGCAACCAGGCAACCGCTTGCGGTTTCGCGTCCCCTGCGTAGGATTACTCGGTGATGAACAAGCTCGTCTGGATCACTCTTGCGGTGGGTATCGCTGTCGCGGTTGGCGCGGCTCTTCTGGTGTTCGGGCCCGGAGATGATCTGCGGCAGGACTTCCGCCTCGAGTCGCTGTCGCACGGGCGGTTCTACCTTCACGATCAGCGGGACAAGTGCGTTGTGCTGGTCTTCTGGAGCGTGCCCTGTGAGCCCTGCAAGGCGGAGATGGCTTTCCTGGGCGAGATGCAACGCGAGTTGGGCGATCGACGTCTGGTCATTGCCGGGCTGTGCACCGATGCTCAGACCCCCGAGGAGGCCCGGCGCGTGGTCGAGCCGCTGGATATTGAATTTCCGATTCTTCTTGATAACGGCGCGAAAGTCGCCGCCGCGTGGGACGCCCAAACCGCACCCACGACGGTAATCATCGGCCCGGACGGCAAGGAAGCGTGGCGTCGCACGGGGTATGATGTATCGGTCGGCCGAGCCATTCGTTCGCAGGTTCAGCGCCTGCTGGGCAGTGCGGAGGGCTCCCCGTGAGGCGCTTTGCCTGCATTCCGGGCGCGATGACCGTTTGCGTCCTGACCTTCGCTACGTGCGCCCCGGCGGGGGACGCGCCCCGGTCGCTTGTCCCGATGGCAAGCCCCCCCACCGACCCGGCTGCCCCCCCCACCGTCGGGCCTTACCTGTTGGACGTGACGCCCAACGCCGCGACGGTGGCGGTGCACCTGGAGCGTGCATCGTCGGCAGCGGTCACCGTGTACGACTCGGTCCGCCAGGTGGGGACGTTCCGATCGGCCGGGGCGGCGAGGCGGCACTTCATTCGCGTCACCGGCCTGTCGCCCGGGCGGAAGTACCGTTACGAGGTCGTCTGCGCCGAGGCCGTCGTGCGTACGCCTCCGGACGACCGTCGATACCAGATCCGCACCGCCGCCTTGCCCGGAGAGGCCTTCACCTTCGCCGTCTACGGCGACTGTCGGCCGGGCGATACCGGGACGCAACGTCACCACCGCGAAGTCATCGCTGAAGTCGCCGCCGCCGAGCCGTCACTCTGTCTCGTGCTCGGCGACATGGTCGACGACGGGGCCTCCCATGCCGCGTGGCGCGAGTTCTTCAGCGTCGAAAGCCCCGTCGCTCGCCGCGCCGCGACATACGCCGTCATCGGCGACAACGACTACGCCGGCGGCAAGGGCATCGGCGGCACGTATCTGCCCACACTCGATCGCGCCGGCTACCACTTCCAGGCCGGCGGGGTGCATTTCTTCGCCCTGCGAGCCTGGGACACCCGCGGCGCCCAGCCGAAAAGCGAGCTCGACGCGAGCAGTTCCCAGGCCCGCTGGCTGACCGAGCAGTTGGCCCGCAAGGACGTTCGCGAGGCGGCCTACCGCGTGGTGTTCCTGCACGACCCGGTCTACATCTGTCGCGGCCGCTCCGCCGACGTGATGCGGGAGGTCTGGGCGCCGATCTTCACCGGAGGGCGCGTCGACGTGGTGTTCGCGAGTTGGCACCTTTACGAACGGTCGTTCCACGGCGGGGTGCACTACATCCTCACCGGTGGGGCCGGCGCGGAACTGGTATGGATGGACCGCAACGAGGCCTTCGCCTCGCAGGCCGAGGCCCGGCGACACCACTTCTGCCGCGTCGACGTTACTGCCGCGGACATGCGGATCCGCGCGGTGGCTGACGACGGGACCGTGCTGGACACCATCGTCCTGCCTCGCCGCGTTCCGCCAGGCCTGGCCACCGCACGCCTCCAACGCACCGCCCGGCGCCTCGGCCGCAAGAGGCTCATCCGCGGCGGACCCGACGGCCGGCCCGCCCTGCCGGTCTATCTGTTCTCGACCAACTGCGCCTACTGCCGCAAGCTCACCCGCACCCTCCTGCCCCGCTGGGCCGCACGCCACGGCGTGACGCTTGACCTGACGACCTACGAACTGACGCGCCGCGGCAGCCACGATCTGCTGCTGAACATCGAGGCGGACTTCGGCCGACACGAGCTCGATATCCCCGCGGTCTTCGTGGGCACCAAGGCCCTCGGCGGGGCCCGCCAGATCGACGCCGCCCTGCCGGACGAACTGGCCGCCTTTGCCCGCCAGCCACGGGCCTATCTCGACCTCGCCGTCGTGCCCTTCCAGCAGGTCCGCCCCACCAGCGCCCTTCGCGCGAGGGCCTTCGGCACGCTCAACCTTGCCGTCGTCCTCAGCGCGGGCCTGCTCGACGGCGTCAATCCGTGTGCCTTCACCACGATCATCTTCCTGATCTCGTACCTGAACCTGATCGGCTCGGGGCGCAGGCAGATGCTCCTGACCGGCGGGGCGTTCGCCCTCGGCGTCTTCGTCGCGTACATGCTGATCGGCATGTTCCTGTACGAGATCGCCTCGTGGCTGCTGGTCCGGCAGACCGCCGCAACGGTCCTGGACGCCCTGATCGTAGCAGCCCTTGCGGTCCTGGCCGCCCTCAGCCTGGTCGACTTCGTCCGCTGCCTGCGGGGCCGTCCGGACCGGAGCCTGCTCCAACTGCCCTCCTTCCTGAAAGGCCCCCTGCGGGAGCGCATCCGCCGCTTCGCCCGTCACCGCGCCGGGGCCGCCATCGCCGCGGCCGCCCTGGGTGCCGTCGTTGCCGCCCTCGAACTCGGCTGCACCGGACAGGTCTACCTGCCCATCGTCCGGATGATCGCCGAACCGGCTTACCGCGCGTCGGCCATGGCGTACCTGCTGATCTACAACCTCGCCTTCATCGCCCCGCTGGTGGCCGTCTTCGCCCTGGCGACGTTCGGGGTCACCTCCCAGCGCCTGGCCGCCGCCTTCGCCGGCCGCATCGCCTGGATCAAGCTCGCCCTGGCTGTCCTGTTCGCCGCCCTGGCCGCCCTGGTTCTCCACAACATGCCCCCCATCGCCTGACGGGCTATCGACGTTCCCCCGCCGGCTGATGTTCAATTTCGGTCGAGCCCCCTACTCAGCGTCGGATACGAGCAATTTGCCCGCCGCGCCCGCCGCGAGACGCACGGTTGGCGCTGGTTGGCGCTTTTTCGACGTGTACACACATAATCCCAAGAACACAAACCGCTTCAACTACCGATCGTTCCGCGGGATACATCGATACATCGTCCGAATAACACGCCCGGCCGTCGTTGGCGCGCCAACCGCCCCGCCCGTGCGAGAATTCCGTGACTTATTGCACATTTCCTGTTGGCTAGTAGTCAATCACCAAACGTGCCTTCTCCGCCTCCCACACCCCACCTCAGGCCTGACGCAGGTGACTGCTACGGAAACAGAAGGACACCGCAGGGCATGACGAGCCGTAAGTCCTTCTATTCTCATGCTCTATGGGCGAGCCAACGGCTCATGAAGTTCTGCTACGAAAATACACGCCTACGCAGCGGTGGTGGCTGCATGTAACTCAACGTC
>CAZVEV010000309.1:0-7001 GCA_964625865.1 uncultured Planctomycetaceae bacterium
GGACCAGACTGTAAACCATGTACCGGCTTGAAAGGACTGTCAGCCCGTTGGGCTGTACAACCATTCCTGACACAATGCCCAGTCGTATCCAGGTTAACTCATGAGCCTGCGCCGCCCCCGCTGCCTGACGTCGAAGATGTGGGCAAAGGTGAGGCCGTAAGACCGTGCGTCTGCCTGCGCCCGGCCGCGACCGTCACTTCTTCAACAGCCGCGGCGTGGGGGTCTCGACCCAGCCGGCTTTGCGCTGGCCCGTGCCCTTGCGCCCGACGTCGCCCAGTTCGGCGCGGGCCTTGTCGGCCAGCGCGGTCAGGCGCTTGACCACGTCGGGATGCTTGGCCGCCACGTCAGTGGACTCCTTGAGGTCGGCTTCCAGGTCGAACAGCATCACCGGTTTGGCGCCCTCGGGCTTGCCCCAGTTGCGCTTCTTCGACTCCATCGGGACAAACAGCTTCCACTTGCCGCTGCGGACGGCCTGGAGCTGGTCCATCTGGTAGAAGTAGAACGCTTCGTGCGGGCTCCTGGCCCCGCGGGCGCCGGACATGAGCGGCCAGATGTCCCGGCCGTCGATGGTGCGGTCTTTGGGAACGGCGGCCCCGGCGAGCTTGGCCAGCGTGGGCAGGACGTCGATGGTCGACGCCATCTCGCCGCAGGTCTTTCCCGCGGGGATCTTCCCGGGCCAGCGCATCAGGCACGGCACGCGCATGCCGCCCTCCCACGTCGTGCCCTTGTTGCCTCTCAGCGGAACATTCGACCCGCCGTGACGCCCGTTCGACCCGTTGTCGGACGTGAAAATGATCAGCGTGTTGTCGTCCAGGCCGAGGTCCTTCAGCGCCTTGATGATCCGCCCCGTCGACCAGTCGAGTTCCTCCACCGCGTCACCGTAGATCCCGTTACCGCTCTTGCCCTTGAACGCCTTCGACGCGTGCAGCGGCAGGTGGACCATCGCGTGGGGCAGGTAGATGAAGAACGGGCGGTCCTTGTTGGCGGTGATGAACTTGACGGCCTCTTCCGTGTAGCGTTTGGTCAGCGTGGGCTGGGAGACCGGGGCCTCGATGACCTTCTCGTCGCGCATCAGCGGCAGGGGGGGGCGTCCGCCGCGCTTTGTGGACCGCCCGCCCATGTCGTTGCTGTACGGGATGCCGAAGTAGCTGTCGAACCCCTGGCGCGTGGGCAGGAACTTCGGCTGGTCCCCCAGGTGCCACTTGCCGATGCACGTGGTGGCGTAGCCTTGTCCCTTGAGGACTTCGGCGACGGTGGTCTCGTTGGGGTTCAGGCCCTTCGGCTCGCCCGGGAACAGGACGCAGAGGTTCCGGTGGTTCACGTGCAGATCGACGCGCCGGGGATAACAGCCGGTCATCAGGCTGGACCGCGAGGGCGTGCAGACGCCGCTGGTGACGTAGAAGCTCGTAAACCGCATCCCCTCGGCCGCCATCTTGTCCAACTGCGGCGTGCGGTTGGCCTTCGAGCCGAACGGCCCGATGTCGCCGTAGCCCATGTCGTCGATGAAGATGACGATGAAGTTGGGCTTCTCGCCGGCCGGCCTCGTCTTGGCAAGGCCGCGCGGCGCGAGGGCCAGCGCCGCCCCGGCCAGCCCCAGCCCCTTGAGAAACTTCCGCCGCGTATGGGTCTGCTGTGTCATGGTGGTCCTCGAGTCCAGATCGTCCGTTCGGGCGCCGCACGGCGGCCGTGCGACGTGCGACGGATTATAGTCCCCGGTGAGATCCGCTGCAAACACACACCATCCCCATCATTGGCGGGCGAAACGCCTCATTCACACAACCCCATTTCGCCCCCGGTGAACACACCGGGGGGTTCCCCCGCGAATGCGCACGGGTAGCAAGAGCGGGTTTTCTGGATCGTGATATGCACGTGAGCGCATCATGTGCACGCCAGCGCATCGCGCC
Organism: uncultured Planctomycetaceae bacterium; assembly: GCA_964625865.1. Classification (GTDB taxonomy): domain Bacteria; phylum Planctomycetota; class Phycisphaerae; order SM23-33; family SM23-33; genus CAZVEV01. Next base: position 1,905 of record CAZVEV010000309.1, read on the forward strand.
GGTGCGCGGAGGCCCCGCGTGTAATCACGCGGGGCGAAATGCCTGCGTTCGAAGGAAAGGTCTTGCTTGCACAACGCCATTCTACCCCCCGCAGACCCCGCGGGCGCTATTCGTGGGTTCGCAGGAGTTCGGCGTTCATCCACTTGTAGAGCAGTTCGAGGCCGGCCTTATCGTGGCCGTCGTCCCGGGCAAGGACCGTGCCTTCGGCGTCGAAGAGGACCACGTGGGGCACCGAGCGGATGTCGACGCCGTAGGCCCTCTTGCACTCGAGCCTGTTCCATTGCTTGCCCAGGTCCACGCGGCGGACGACCACGTCGGGGCGCATGATCAGGAGGGACCCCAGGTGCCTCTCGAGCTTTCGGCAGGCCGAGCACAGGTCGGAGGTGTAGATCACGGCCGTGAGGTGGCCGGGTTGGCGGCAGGTATCGGGGCTCTGTCCGACCTCGACGGTCTCCATGCCGCCTTCGGCGTTGCGGGCGGACTTCGGGGTGACCATCAGGATGTCGATCGGCGGGGGCGGGCAGGCGTACCGAACCACCGCGCCGGCCGCCCCGGCCAGCAGCATCACGCTGACGAGGATCTTGACCTTCATGGCAAGTCTCCATGCCCCCCGATAACCTCAGGGACAGAGCACTGCATCTTGAAACATACGATACAGCAGGCGAGAATGTCGGCCGCTGGTCTGGCGGGCAGGCCGGTGGCGATGAGGCGTGACCAGGAAAGGATTTGCGATGAAAGTTGTGGCATTTAACGGCTCGCCGCGGAAAGGCGGCAACACCGAGACGCTGATCAAGACGGTCTTCGAGCCGCTCGAGGCCGCGGGGATCGAGACCGAACTGGTCAAGCTCGGGGGCAACGCGATCCGCGGCTGCACGGCCTGCTACACGTGCTTCGAGAAGAAGGACGGCCTGTGTGCGATCGACGGCGACATGATCAACGACTGCATCGCCAAGATGGTCGAAGCCGACGGGATCATCCTGGGCACGCCGACGTATTTCGCCGACGTCTCGACGGAACTGAAGGCCCTGATCGACCGCGCGGGGCTCGTGACGCGTGCCTGCGACTTCGCCCTGCGCCGCAAGGTGGGCGCCGCCGTGGTGGCCGTGCGACGCGGCGGGTCGATCCACGCGTTCGACACGATGAATCACTTCTTCCTGATCAACCAGATGATCGTGCCCGGATCGATCTACTGGAACATGGCGTTCGGCCGCGACAAGGGCGAAGTGACCGGCGACGACGAAGGCATCGAAACGATGCGCGTGCTCGGCGAGCAGATGGCCTGGCTGCTGGGCAAGCTGGCGGACTGAGGGACGGTCTCAGGCGGGGGACGACGCTAAGAAGCAAGCTGCGGCGAGCGGTGGATTGGGTTATCAGCGGCCGGCATGTCCGAGGACGTGCTGTTCAAGATCCCTTCTTTCTCAATCACGCATGATGTGCGATCAGGATCCGCACTATTTCGTCAGTTCCGGGGGGGTCAGGTTCACGCCGGCGGCTTGGGCTTTTTCGGCGACTTCGGGGTGGCAGGTGGGGCATCGCCCGTCGTCGATCAGGTGCAGGACGTAGAGGGTCTTGCACTTTCTGCACGGTACGGCGGGGTAGGCGTGGCCGGTGTTGCAGCGGATGCACAGGACGATCGAGTCGCTGAGTCCGCGGATCATCCGCCAGTTCTTGGGGTAATCTTCCTTGAGTTCAGACACGTCGTAGACGGCCTTGCAGGAGTTGCACCAGTACGGATAGTGGACTTCGAGGGACGGCGGATCGGCGAACGTGGAGAACCACATCCAGGCGATCCCGCCGATCAGGGCGGCCAGGACCACGATGACAGCGATGGCGGGGGGAACACGCTCAGTCCATTTCATAGCGTCCGTAGGCCTCCGCCGGGGGGTTGTAGTCGCCCAGGTCCTCCTGGAGGAAGTATCCCGAACGATAGCTGGGGTTCCACGAGTGAATGAAGATCGTATCGGCGAAGTCGACCCAGTCGGCCGATCCGTCGGCGTAGCACTGGTTGCCGCCCACCGGCCAGGGATTCCCGTCGCGGTGCTGGGGCATCTGCCCGTACGCGGTGGGCCTGCCGCCGCCCCAGACACGGTCGATCTTCATCATGCTGTCGGCGCCCAGGACCCAGCGTCCATCCGACGAGTAGACCCGAATCGGGCTGCGCGACTTGAACGTGCCCGACGGGTTCTTCCAGTGCGTGATGCCCCCGAAGTACTGAAACCCGATCACCAGTTGCGGGAACCAGTTCTCCATCCGTGGGAAGTGCGTGCGGTTCGGACAGGTCAGGGCGTCGCCTTGCAGGCCGAGCTTCTCGGCCTCTTTGATCCAGTCGGTTTCAAACTCTCCCCCGCGGCCGGGGAAGCCGGGATTGAGGCACTTCTGAATATACGAGGGCTGCGAGCTGTAGTCGAAGGGCTGGCGGCGGCACTTGAGGTAGATGCCCTTGTTCTCCGAGGCGTAGAGAATGGCGCCCGAGGCGATGCTGCTCAGGCGGGTCATGCAGATGGTCCGCTTGGCTTTGATCTTGATCAGGCCCAGTGATGGGGCAAGTATCGACAGCAGGAGGGCGATAATTGCGATGACGACGATCAACTCCATCAGCGTGAAGCCCCGGGGCCGGACGCCCCGCTGCTCGCCCTGGAGATAGAACTGTGCGGTCGATCTCGTCATCATCTTCCTTGCCCGCAATGCTCGCCGGACCCGCGCCGAACGTCGATTACACCTGATGTGCTTATTCAAGCATATCGGACATCGCCGCCGCCGGCAAGCAGGCATTCAGGTCGGACGTTCTTGCGGTTGGCGGAGCGTGGGGGGACAATGTGGGGATGAAACATCAGCTCCATGTTGTCGTCGTCGGTCTGGTCGCCGTTGCTGTAATCGCGGCGGGCGGGGGATCGCATGTGTTCGCTGCCGCTCCCGCGACGGGGGAACTTCCCGCGCCGTTTCGGGTGATTCCGCAGCCGCGGAAGGTGACGCTTCTTGACGGCAAGGGGCTCGGGCACGGGTCGATCAGGGGGCTGCACTTGGGCAAGGGCGTTGTCCGGCCTGCTGTGGCGGGGCTGGTCTCGGTCCTGCCGCGGGTCGACGCGCCCGGGGCGGGCGTGCTGTCGCTGACCATCGATCCGGCGCTGGCGTGCAGCAAATCGCCGGAGGCCTACCGGCTGGAGATTCGCTCCGGGCGGGCGGCGATCACCGCCCGCGCGCAGCCGGGGCTGTTCTACGGGTGTCAGACGCTGCGCCAACTGCTGATCGACAGTCGCGAAAACGGGGCGGCCGTCCCGGCGTGCAGAATCGACGACTATCCCGCGCTGGCGTATCGGGCGGTGCACATCGACGTGAAGCACCACCTGGACCACCTGAAGTATTACTACGACTGCATCGACCGCCTGGCGAGCTACAAGATCAACGCCGTGATCTTCGAGTTCGAGGACAAGCTCCGCTACGTGCGCCAGCCGCTGGTCGGCGCGCCGCACGCGATCAGCATTTCGGAGATGGCGGCCCTGACGCGATACGCCCGCCGGCGCCACATCGAGATAAGCCCGCTGGTCCAGGGGCTCGGCCATGCGTCGTTCATCCTCAAGCACACACACTACGCCAAACTCCGCGAAGTGCCCGACAGCCCGTGGGTCTTCTGCCCGCTGGACGAGGGGACGTACAACGTCCTGTTCGACATGTACCGCGACGCGATGGACGCCACGCCGTCCAGCCGGTACCTCCACGTCGGCGGCGACGAGATCCGCAAGATTGGCATCTGCCGGCGCTGCAAGCCCACCGCCACGAAAGACGGCGTGCTCGGGCTGAACCTGTACTGGCTCAATCGCGTGTGTGCGTTTGCCGTCAAGCACGGGCGCACGCCGATCTTCTGGGACGACATGCCGCTGAACCACGCGGGGCTGTGGCACAACGTGCGGGAGTACAAGCCGCAGACCAAGGAGATGACCGACAAGGCCTGGGCCAAGGGCCAGCCGATCCTCGACAAGATGATCGAGCGGTTCCCCAAGAAATGCATCTACATGCGGTGGACGTACAACCTCGGGCGCGGGCCGGGCAATATCCGCGCCCTGGACTGGTACCGCCAGCGCGGCCTCAAGGTGTTCATTGCCACGGCGGCCCAGAACGTCTCGCCGCTGATGCCGAAGGACGACCGTGTCAACATCATCCAGAGCTTCGTTTCGCTGGCGGCCGAGCGCGGGATGGGGGGCATGCTCTGCACGGCGTGGGACGATTCCTCGCCGCACATGGAGACGTACTGGCGCGGCCTGGCGGCGTCGGGGGAGTATAGCTGGTCGCCGCACGGGCGGACGCTGGCGCAGTACGAGGTGGCGTGGCTGCAGCGTGCGTTCGGGCCGGCGTGCACGGACATGACCACGCTGTACGCCGACCTGCACAAGGGAATCGATCTGTGGTCGAAGGGCCTGTTGGCCAAGGGCACGCGGCGGCGAAACTCGGGCAAGGTCCTGCCCCTGCCGGACCCGAAGGCCCCGGGCACGTGGAGCAAAACGCACAAACGTCTCCTCGCCGAAGCCAGTGGCGAATGGACGCGCTACCAGAAGACGTCAAAGCAACTGGCGCAGATGCTCAAGGTCGCCCGCCGGAATCGCTACCACCTGGAACTGCTGACGGCGATCAACGATTTCCAGATCACCACCGCGCGGCTGCTGCTGGCCCTGGCGTCGGCCGACGTCGCCGATCCCGAGCAGCGGGCCTATGGTCAAGGCGAGGTGCTGGCCGCCCTGAACGCCTTCGGCCGCGCCTGGCCGGCCCTGAAGGCGGTCTACGCCAGGACGCGGTTCGGCGCGTACCCACCCGGCACGGTCCCGGACCGCTACTTCCACCTCGCCAGCCAGCGCGAGGACGAAAGCTGGCTGATCCAGGTCGAACAGGCCCTTCACCCGACCGTCCGGAAGTGGATGCAGGCCGATCGGAAGTAGGGGGCGATTGACGGTGAGGCCTCACTGACGTACAGGAACACCGCCACCACCGGGCTTGTCCCGGTGGAGCATTGATTCGTCACTAGCCCAGTGATTCCGGTTATTCCCCCTCCTCCCCCGCCCCCCGGGGGGGGGGGGGGGGGGGGGGGGGGGGGGGGGGGGGGGGGGG
>CAZVEV010000310.1:0-6981 GCA_964625865.1 uncultured Planctomycetaceae bacterium
CCCCCCCCCCCCCCCCCCCCCCCCCCCCCCGGGGGGGCGGGGAGGAGGGGAAGGGCCGGGATTCACCCGGCTAGTGACGAATCAGTGCGCCACCGGGGCAAGCCCGGCGGTGGCAGTATCTCTGTACGTCAGTGACGTCTTGCGGATTCTTCTGGAATCTCGCATGTCGAGTTTCCGCCGCCCTGCCGCGGCGCCTTACCACTTGTCGGTGCGGAACGGCGAGGCGGGGAGGCCTGCTTTGTTGTTGAGGTTGGGGACGGCTTTCTTGGACCAGCCGAAGCGCACGGCGGCGGGCTTGGCCACCGCGTCGCAGGAGACCACCACCGTCTTGCCGTCGATCTTCGCCGACGCCTTGACGAACTTCTTGTCGGCCCCGGCGATGGTGAACCACGACAGCGGCTTGCCATCGCGCGACACCAGTCCGCCGCCGACGCTGTCGAAGCTCAGGCGGATCGTCTTGCCCTCGACCGCCATCGACTTGTACAGCGGGCCCGAGTAGACGATATCCTTCCCGTAGTCCTTCGCCAGCGCCCACAGCGCCAGACGCTTGCCCACGTTCTGCTTGTCCTTCGGGTGGATGTCGTTCAGGTTGCCCGTGATGTCGGTCGTGACGCACATGCCCACGTTGGGCAGGGTCAGGCAGGCGGTCTGGGCTTCCCAGATATACGGCTGCTGCCCGTCGCGGTAGCGGGCGAACGGCGCCAACTGCACCAGGTAGAACGAGAACTTGCCGCTGCCGTCGGGGGCGCCGGTGGTCTGCCCCCAGACCTTGCGCCACCCGTCGATGAGGGCGCGTTTCTTGACGAAGTACTTCATGCCTTCGCCCATGTTCGACTCGCCCTGATACCAGATCGCTCCGCGAATGGCGAAGGGCACGAGCCCTCGCACCATGCCGTTATACAGCATCGCCGGCGACTGGTGGCTGCGCCGTCCCTTGACGCCGGATGCCGCCTTGCGGGCGTCGGTAGCCTGCGGCTTGAGGTCCGGCTCGCCGTCCAGGCCGCACTGCGGGATCCACGGCTCGACGCGCGTACCGCCCCACGCCGTGGCGATCAGACCCATCGGGACGTTGAGTTCCTTGTGGAGGTGGCGGCCGAAGAAGTACAGCGCGGCGGAGAAGTTCGGCACGGTCTTCGGGCTGCACTCGGCCCACTTGGCGTTGATGTCCGCCAAGGGGGTTGCCGACGGGCGCCGGGGGACGAGGAACAGGCGAATCTTCGGGTACTTGGCGGTGGCGATCTCTTCCTTGGGGTTCGCCGATCGCGTCAGCGACCACTGCATGTTGGACTGCCCCGAGCCGACCCAGACCTCGCCGACGAGAATGTTGCTCAGCGTGATGGTGTTGGAGCCTTTGACGACCATCGTGGCGCCTTTGGCGTTGGTCTTGAGCTTGTCGAGCGTGACCTTCCAGGCGCCCTTGGCGTCGGCGGCAGCGCTCTTGGACTGCCCGCAGAACGTCACGGTAACCTTCTCGCCGGCGTCGGCGGTGCCCCAGATCGGCACGGGCATGTTGCGCTGGAGGACCATGTTCGATGCGATAACCTGAGGCAGCTTGACCTCGGCGAGTGCAATCTGCGGTGCGGCGGCGATCAGCAGGGCGATCCCTGCGACGAGGGCGTAACGGACAGTGCGATTCATGGGAGGTCCTTTCCTGGACGGTAACACTCGACTCTTGCCGCGGACACACTCCGGGCGACTCGTATCATAAACCCGCCGCAGGCTGGGCGGTATCGCGATGCATCTTTCTTACGCGGGCGAATACGTCGCGAGGAACTCGGCGGGGGTCTGGACAGGGATGTCGCCGGCGGGGAAGTGCTTTGGGTTGCGCGTGATGAGGCATGCGGCGCCGGCTCGCAGGGCGCTGAAGAACTGGATCGCGTCCTCGAAGTCCTTCATGTCCGCGTCGATCGCCTGGTTGAGGATCTGCTGATCGAGGTCCACGGGGCGGAAGATGTCGCGCAGGATCGACATCGCCTTGTCAGCGGCGCGGCGGTCGGTCGCCCGGCGCAGGATGTAGAAGACGTTCGGAAAGCTCAGTGCCGAGACAAAGCCGGCGATCCGGCCGGTTTCGGCAAGCGTCCAGATCTCGGCCGATGAGGCGTAGACCGGCTCGCGGCGAACCAGGACGTCCAGAAGGATGTTGGTATCCAGGAAGACGTTCATTGGGTCAGCCCGTACTTGTCCATCAGGGCGTCGGTAAGTAGATCAGCGGGGTCCGCGTCGGCGGGCAATTGCGCCAGGCCGCTGGCGCGGCGTGTCAGCGGGCCTATCCGACCGGGCTCGCCCTCGCCACTCGCCAGCGCCCGAACGAACTGGCTGAACATCGCCGAGACGCTCGTGCGGTTCTGTTCGGCGATCCGTTTGGCGTCGGCGACCACCTTCTCATCCACGCTCAGTGTCAACTTCGTCATGATCGAACTCTCCTGTACGTACCGTTCTTACAGAAGTATACGTGCCCATGGCGAAAAAGGCAAGACCGACCATCGACAATAGTGTACCATTTCCTGCCGTGAGACCATGACTGACACGACCAAACCCTTCGGATTCTCCGCGCGGGCCCGGCGGTCAAAGCGGCAGCCGATCAGCTTCCTGATGGCCCAGGGGGTCGAGAACCCTGACGTGATCTCCCTGGCGGCGGGACTGGTGGACTACGAGACCTTGCCGGCGGCGCCGATGGCGAGGCTGGTTGACGAAACGCTCGCCGACCCGGCTGCGGCCCGGGCGGCTTTGCAGTACGGGACCACCGAGGGGTACGAAGCGCTCCGCGAGGCGCTGCTGGCCCACGTGGCGGGCCTGGACGGCTGGCGCCCCGGCGAGATGAACCTGACGGGCGACGACGTGGTCGTCACCGCGGGCAGTCAGCAACTGTTGTTCATCCTCTCGGACGTGCTCATCGACCCGGGCGACATTGTGATCACGAGTTGGCCCAGCTACTTCGTGTACACCGGCACGCTGGAGGCCCTCGGCGCTGAGGTGCGGGCGGTGGATATGGACGCCGACGGCATGGTGCCGGCCTCGCTGGAGGCCGTCCTGGCGGGCCTGGCCGACGAAGGCGCCTTGGGCCGGGTCAAGATCGTCTACGTCGTCAGTTATCACCAGAACCCCACGGGCATCACGCTGGCCGAGTCGCGGCGCGGGCGGATTGCGGAGATCGTCCGGACGTATTCGCGCGAGCACCGCATCCTGCTGCTGGAAGATGCGGCCTATCGCGAGCTGACGTTCGAGGGCCAGGCCCCGACGTCGATGAAGCGATTCGATCCGCGCAACGAGTACGTCGCCGTGCTGCAGACGTTCAGCAAGCCGTTTGCCCCGGGGCTCAAGACCGGCTACGGCATCCTGCCGCGCGACCTGGTCGAGCCGGTGATCCTGCAGAAGGGCAATCACGACTTCGGGTCGGCGAACTTCTGTCAGCACGTGCTGGCCCGTGCGATGGACCAGGGCGTCTACGCCCGCCACGTCGCCGAACTGTGCCGCTCCTACGCCGCCAAGCGCGACGCGATGCTTGCCGCCCTGGACGAGCACGTCGGCGACCTGCCCGGCTGCACGTGGACCCACCCGTCGGGCGGGCTGTACATCTTCCTGACGCTGGGCGAGGAGTATGAGACCGGGGCCGACGGCGCCCTGTTCCAGCGCGCCATCGACGAGGGCGTGCTCTACGTCCCGGGCGAGTACTGCTACGGCCCCGACCCCACGCGCACGGCCCCGCGAAACACCATCCGCCTGAGCTACGGCGTCTGCCCGCCCGAGAAGATACGCCCCCCCAACGCCGCCCTGGCCCGAGCGATCAAGAGCGACGGCCAAACGAAGGGCGAGTCGTACAGTGCGGCGATGACTGCGGCGCAGAAGGCGGGCAGGTCGTCGGGCTTGCGGGCGGTGATCAGCTTGCCGTCGATGACACATTCGGCGTCGGTCCAGTCGGCGCCGGCGTTGATCATGTCGTGCTTGATCGCGATGAAGCTCGTCGCCCGCTTGCCGCGCAGGGCGTTGGTGCAGCAGAGCATCCAGCCGCCGTGGCAGATCGCGGCCAGGATGATGTCGGCGGCGACGCACTGGGTGATGAACCGGAGCATCGACTCGTCGCGACGCATGAAGTCCGGGCACCATCCGCCCGGGACGATCACCGCGTCGAAGTCCTCCCCCTCGACCTGCCTGGCCGCGGCGTCCGAAACGCACGGATAGCCCAGCTTGGACGGATACGTCGCGCCGGCCTCCGGGCCGACCAGCACGACCTTCACGCCGGCTTCGATCAGCCGGTAGTACGGATACCAGACCTCCATCTCCTGGTACTTCTGGTCCACCATAATCGCCACGGTCTTGTCGCTCAGGGCCATTGTCGTGTCCTTCCTATCTGTATATTTCGGAGTTCAACTCCGAAATACACATTGTCGGTCTCTCGTGAACACATGGGATTCTTGATTGTCGATTTCCGCCCGGGCGCCAATCGTCAGTCGTAAATCCAAGATCTACAATCGATTCATTTCCGTTCGTAGACGATCTGGCGCATGGTCCAGACGATGTCGGTTCGCTCGGTATTGGCGCGGGTCAGGGCGTCCAGGTCGCGGACCAGTTCGTCGATCATGTCCGTCGGGTAGTGCGTCTGGATGAACTCCGTGTGGCGCCAGATCTGGATGTTCATGTGGAACAGTCTGGCCGCCTGGGGGCGGGTCAGGGCTACCTGGACCACGTCACTGTTGCGGCGGCGCAGGCCCTCCGGCTCGGTCAACAGGTGCAAGGCGCGTCCGATGTAGAGTTCCTGCCCCTGGGCCCTCAGCATGGCCGCGACGGTGTCGACGTAGAACGCGAAGACGCTGTTTCGCGTGCAGACGGACTCGACTTCCTCTGCGAGCAGTCGTCCCCCGGGCCGCAACTGGGTGGCCCAGTCGGCCAGCAGGCGGGTCGGCTCGTTCATGTGCGTCAGGAGGAAGCGGCAGTACATCACGTCGGCGGGGGCCATTGGCAGGGGCATCCGCGTGATGTCATGCTGCCTGAACAACACGCCCTCGGTCTGCGACTGGGCGGCCAACTCGATGAAATGCTCCGAATGGTCCAGCCCGAGCGTACGTCGTCCGCCGGCGGCGCGGGCGAGCATACGGGTGGTGTGTCCGGGCCCGCAGCCCAGATCGATCGCCACGGCGGGCGCGTCACCGGCCGCGGCGCGCACGAACTGCTCACTGGTCGGGCCGAATGCCTCGTCCAGGGCACCCAGGCGCTGGGTGGCCAGGTCGGTATCGCCAAACAGGTACTTCATCGTGTCATCTCGTTACGGTCACGCATTCATCAAACGACCGGGCAAACCCTCTGCTAAGCAAAAAGGCCCGTTCGTCAGTAACGGGCCTGGTCAGTCACTCGCATGGTCTTGCATGCTTACGGCCCGTTCTTGTTCGGTACGGTCCAGAACCATCGCACCGAGTGCAGAGACCTCGCCCCGGTGGCGGGCCGCGTGGGATAGTCGTATTGCGATGGCGTTCTGATCATGGAGGCCCCTTATACAAACCGCAGTTCCTCGCGTCAAGGATGCCCTTGACCATACCCGACGTCCTGTCAATTGTGTGACGGTGGTGGTATCGTCATCGGTTGTCCCCACGGGCCGAACCGGACGTGGGTGCGGCATGGGCGGCGAGATCACCATTGAACAAGGGAATACAGACATGCGACACATGATCCTGGGCACACTGGCCGTCGCGTGCGTCGTTGCGTGTAGCGAGGTCGGCGCCGCCGAGACGGCGAAGATCGTTGACGAAAAGGTCATCTTCGCTCTGAACGAGGACGCCAACAGGCCGGAGAGGGTCGGCGTCGGGGCGATGAGGCTCAGTCCGGACGGGACGAAACTGCTGTTTATTCGTCGCCAGGGCGCCGATCGCACCACGCGGTCCTATCGCCTCGTCCTCCGCGACATCAAGGCGGGCACGGACAAGGAATTGAAGATTCCGGGCTACAACGAGGACGAGATCGCGGAGTTCATGCTGGCGGGCAACGTGTTTGATCCGGCGGGCAAGCGGCTGGCGCTCGGGGTGGGCATCGACGCCAACACCAACGGGCGACACGACTTCCGGGGCGATGATCCGGAACAGATGCAGGCGGTAGTGTACGACCTGGCGGCCGACAAGATGACGAAAGTCGGTCCGGCCGCGGACGTCGTGCTGGCGACGTTCGACCGGACGGGCAAGGGGCTGGTGATGATCGGGGCCGACATGAAGGCGACCAGTGGCAAGATGTACGTCACGCCGCTGGCGACGATCAAACTGAGGCAGTTCGGCCTGTGGGGCGTGCCCCGGGGAATCTGTCCGACGGCGGACGTGATGGGGCTGATCCTGCCTCCCGACCCCGAGGCCCGCGATGCCGGCCAGAGGCCCAGGCCCGAGTTGGGCCTGTTCGATCTGGCCAAGGGCAAGATGGCGGTCAAGCTGCCCCTCCGGGAGCACAACACGAAGTTGGATGATTACTGTCCGCAATGGACGCCCGACGGGCGGTATCTGTACTACATCGGCGTCGATCGCGAGCCCCGTGCCAGCGGCAGCACGCGGCGCAAGTACGAATCGCGGATATGGGACCGCGTCAAGGGCCAGTCGGTTCCCGAGGTCCCCGGGATGGTTCCGGTGGGGCCCGGGCCCACGGCGACGACGATGGTCCTCGCGCCCTATCGCACGGACGGCAAGCTGACGGTGCATGACGCCAAGGCCGACACCTCCTGGACGGTGGACGGCCCGGAGGCCAGGGCGATCGGCAGCGAGGGCAAGTATGTGCTGTACGTCCGGCGCGACGACGAGGGCAAGGACGTTGTCTGTCGTGGACAGATCAAGCTGCCGGCCACGTGACGGGGGAAGTATGCAAAGAAGGACACGAATACCCCGTCGGCCTCGCCGGTCGGGGCAGGGGGGGGGGCTTCCCGCCCAGCCGGACGCCCTGGCACGCACGAGGGAGCGGCCTAACCCGAATATTTCATCACAAATAACAAGTTTATAATTGCGCGACGGCCTTAGC
>CAZVEV010000311.1:0-6953 GCA_964625865.1 uncultured Planctomycetaceae bacterium
GCGTTTTTCTCCCCAAGCGGCGTGGCGTGGGGTATACTGCGTCGCGCCCCGCGGCGTATCGTGCGCCGGGCGGGGCGCCGATGGCATGAGTCAAGGACGTCACACAGCATGGGCACAGTACGGGTCGGTGTAATCGGCGTTGGGGGCATGGGCAGCTCGCACGCGAAGCGGATCGCTGGCGGCGAAGTGCCCGGCGCCGCCGTCACAGGCGTCTGCGACGTGGATCCGGACCGCCTGGCCTGGGCGCGCGAGAATCTGGGCCAGGACATGCCCTGCTTCGACAGTTCCGAGGCCTTCTTCGCCGCCGACGACCTGTTTGACGCGGTCCTGATCGCCACGCCCCACTACGACCATCCGCCGCTGGTTATCGAGGCCCTGCAGCGCGGCTATCACGTGCTGACCGAGAAGCCCGCGGGCGTCTACACCAAGCAGGTCCGCGAGATGAACACAGCCGCCGCCGGGACCGACCGGGTGTTCGGCATCATGTACAACCAGCGGACAATCAAGAGCCACCAGCAGGTGCGCGACCTGGTGCGGTCGGGCGAGGTGGGCGAACTGAAGCGCGTGATCTACATCATCACCAGTTGGTACCGCCCGCAGAGCTACTACGACTCGGGCGGCTGGCGGGCCACGTGGGCCGGCGAGGGCGGCGGGGTCCTGCTGAACCAGTGCCCCCACCAACTGGACCTGTGGCAGTGGATATGCGGCATGCCCAGGCGCCTGGGGGCGCGGTGCGAGTTCGGCAAGTATCACGACATCGAGGTCGAAGACGACGTGACGTGCACGGTGGAGTACCCCAACGGCGCGACCGGGGCGTTCTTCGCCGGCACGGGCGAGTGCCCCGGCACCAACCGGCTCGAGATCGCGGGGGACAACGGCAAGGTCGTGCTGGAGGACAACACGATCACGTTCTGGCGCCTGACCACGCCGGAACGCGAGTTCAACGAAACGTACACCGGCGGGTTCGGCGCGCCGGACGTCTGGAAGTGCGACGTGCCGGGCGGGCCGGGAACCCAGCACGTGGGCATCCTGCGAAACTGGGTCCGCGCGATCCGCGAGGGCACCGAACTGCTCGCCCCGGGCGTCGAGGGCATCAACGGACTGATGCTGTCCAACGCCATGCTCCTGTCGAGCTGGACCGACTCGGCTGTCGACCTGCCGATTGACGAAGACAAGTTCCACGAGTTGCTCCAGCAGCGCATCGCCTCGTCGCGCTACGTCAAACCCGAGGCCAAGGGCAAGACGATGGACGTCAAGGGCACGTTTGGATAGTTGTTGGTTGATTGGTGTATTGGTTAACTGGTTAATTGGTAACGGCCCGAGACGGCAGCCGTAGGGCGTGCAACTCGTTGCACGCGGAAGGGATTGGCTGTTCGTTTCGCGTGCAACGAGTTGCACGCCCTACGGGCGCCGGTTCCTGTCGTTCCCAGTTAACCAATCAACCAGTCAACCAGTTAACGAGAGAGAGAATGCAACGCGTACGAGTGAAGATCGAAGGGCTCCGCGAGCCGCGCGACGCGATGCGCGTCGCCCAGATGGGTGCCGACGCGATCGGCATGGTCTTTGCGGACTCCCCCCGGTGGGTCTCGCCGGACCAGGCCCGCGCCATCGTCGACATCCTGCCGCCGTGGGTGGCGACCGTGGGCGTCTTCGTCAACGCCGATGCGATGGCGATCAACCGCGTCGTCGAGCGGACGGGCATCGGCTATGTCCAACTGCACGGCGACGAGCCGCCCGAGATCGTCGGCGAGGTCGAGGCCCCGTGCATCAAGGCCTTCCGCGTGCGTGACGAGTCGTGGCTGGGCGAGGTCCGCAACTGGCTGGCCGCCTGCCAGGCGCGGTCGAATCTCGGCGCGGTCCTGCTGGACGCCTACAACCCCACCATCCGCGGGGGGACCGGCGAGCGGTTCAACTGGGACATGGTCGCCGACGCCCGCGCGGCGGGCGCGATGGCCGGCATCGATCCGATCATCCTCGCCGGCGGGCTCGACGAGAGGTGCGTCTCCCAGGCGATCGACCTGGTCCAGCCCTGGGCCGTCGACGTCGCCAGCGGCGTCGAAAAGAGCCCCGGCGTCAAGGACTTCAAGAAGATCCGCAGCTTCATCAACGCCACCAAAGAAGGCGACCAACTCCGCAGCGAGTTCTGGATGTAACGCCGGGGGTACGTTGTCGTTCCCCGCCGCTAGATGGTGGAAGAAGCGACAACCTGTCTTGCATCCCGGTAAGGCGCGATCTATCATGCGGGGTTCACACGGACCTCCAACGTGAAGGACAAGGATAGATGACCGTGACGACGGAAGACTACAAGGTGAAGGACCTCTCGCTGGCGGATTTCGGGCGGACCGAGATCGGGATTGCCGAGCAGGAAATGCCCGGCCTGATGGCCACCCGCGCCAAGTACGGACCGGACAAGCCGCTGGCCGGCGTGCGGATCATGGGCTCGCTGCACATGACCATCCAGACGGCTGTCCTTATCGAGACGCTGACCGAACTCGGCGCCGACGTCCGCTGGGCCAGTTGCAATATCTTCTCCACGCAGGACCACGCGGCGGCGGCCATCGCGGCAGCCGGCGTGCCCGTGTTCGCCTGGAAGGGCGAGACGCTCGAGGAATACTGGTGGTGCACCAAGCAGGCGATAATCTGGCCGGACGGGTCAGGCCCGCAACTGATCGTCGACGACGGGGGCGACGCGACGCTGCTGATCCACCGCGGATACGCCGCCGAGAACGACGCGAGCATCCTCGACGAGCCCACCGACAACGCCGAACTGCAGATCATCAACCAACTGCTCAAGGACACGCTCGCCGAGACGCCGACGCTGTGGCATGACGTGGTGACCGAGTGGAAAGGCGTCTCGGAAGAGACCACCACGGGCGTCCATCGCCTCTACCAGATGATGGAAAAGGGCGAGCTGCTCGTGCCGGCTATCAACGTCAACGATTCGGTCACCAAGAGCAAGTTTGACAACATCTACGGCTGTCGCCACTCCCTGATCGACTCGATCAAGCGGGCGATGGACGTGCTGGTTTCCGGCAAGACCGCGATGGTCTGCGGGTTCGGCGACGTGGGCAAGGGGTCGGCGGAGTCGCTGAGCAACGAGAAGGCCCAGGTCTGGATCAGCGAGATCGACCCGATCTGCGCCCTGCAGGCGTGCATGGCCGGCTACAAGGTGACCACGGTCGAAGACGCCCTGCCGTACGCGGACATCTACGTGACGACAACGGGCAACTGCGACATCATCACGGCCGAGCACATGGCCCGCATGAAGGACCAGGCGATCGTCTGCAACATCGGACACTTCGACAACGAGATCCAGGTCGAGGCGCTGATGAAGTATCCGGGCGTCGTCCACGAGGTGATCAAACCCGAGGAAGCCGGCGCCGTCGACCGCTTCACGTTCCCCGACGGTCACTGCATTTACCTGCTGGCCAAGGGGCGCCTGGTGAACCTCGGCTGCGCGACGGGGCATCCGAGCTTCGTGATGAGCAACTCGTTCGCCAACCAGACCCTCGCCCAGATCGACCTGTGGACCAACCAGCGCGAGGTGGGCGTCTACCGCCTGGACAAGAAGCTCGACGAGGAAGTCGCCCGTCTGCACCTGGACAAGCTCGGGGCCAAGCTGACAACGCTTACCCAGGCGCAAGCCGACTACATCAACGTCCCCGTCGAAGGCCCCTACAAGCCCGAGCACTACCGCTACTGATCGGCAGGTGCCACCCTCAAGCGAAGCGAAACGACGTGGAGCGGAGCTTGTGGGTGCGACGACAAGCGGTTCTCCTCGACAGAAGGGCTTGTCTGGTCACGTAAGGCACCCACAAGCTTCGCTTGAGGGTGGCACCCGACACTTCGGGCTCGCGGGGCTCACCGCTTCCAGGTGACGTTGTTCCGCAATGCGTAGATGTACAGGTGCGATCGCAGATCCCGCGTTCGCCCGCGATTGAGCTTGAAGACGATCTGCTCGGGGTAGGACTCGAGGACGGCATGGTTGAGCCGGTCGCCACCGGAGCCGCGCCAGGCGAAAACCAGCACGACCTGCTGTGCGAAGTCGACCTGCTTCTTGAGCGCGGCCAGGTTCTTGGCGTCGAAATGCGTAGCGGCCTCCTCGGCCGACTTGATCACGATCGGCTTTTTCAAGGCGCCCCCCTGGAACACGCTGCGCAGGGGCAGCACGTTCCCGATCTTCCGGATCGGGGGAATGTTCGTGTTGACGCGCGGCGGCTCCTTCCGCGGCGACTTGTCGTCGTCGCGTCCCGCTGCCGGGGGAAGTTCTTCGACTTTGAGCCCCTTGGGGATTCTGTAGAACTTGAACACGATCTGAAGCGCCATGCCGCGCGGGCCTCGGACATTAGGCTCTTCCATCCAGATGCGGAGCGTGCCGTCCTTGACTTCCTGGCGGAGCTTGCCGAAGGGAGGGCCGCCCGTGTGCAGGTTGACGATGACCAGGTCGTGCTTCGCGAAGTCCATCTGCTTTTCGACCCGGTCGGCGATCAGCTTGCTGACCTCGGCGGACTTCGGGCGCGGCTTGATCGCGAACTGCTTGTCGGAGTACTCGATCAGTTCCTTGCGGCTCTTGAAGTGCTTGATCGTACTGCGTGTTCCTCGGGGCACGGCCGCGAAGATGTAACGCCAGTCGGACAGGTTGCACCCGGGCACGTCCTTGTGGATGTTGCCTGTCTTGATCGTGAAGGACGTGATGTCTTTCGCGGAGACCTTCGGTCCAGGGCCGGCGGGTTTGCCGTTGGCGATCTTCTCCAGCTTCGTGATCGGTCTCTGCGGGGCCGACGAACCGCCCCGGGTCACGTAGTTGTGGTTCCACGAGAGCAGCACGCGGTCGCCCTTTTTCAGGCCCTTGATAATCGCGTTGAGCTTCGGATCGCCGGTCGGCTTCTTGTGGAAATCGCTGATGTGGATGAGGCGTTCGGTCTTCTTTGCGTCACCGTACTTGCCCGGCTTCTTGTACGACAGATACTTCTCGATCTTGAACCGGGCATACTCCCCGGACGACCCGCACTTGTCGGGACACCGCCCCGTCCTCCCCATGCACGTGCGGTACTCGATTCCCGCGAAGACCGCTTCGGTCTCATGCGCTGAAAGCAGTTGGGTCTTCACTTTGGGCGACTTCGCCTCGGCCTCAAGTGTCGCACCGGCCACGCACAAGACCAGCACGCATGTCAGCAGCGTCATTCGTCTCATCGATCTTCTTCCTTCTCTTTCTGTTGATGCAGGATGCATCCCATTGGGGGGTCTTCTCGTCCTACCGCCGGAGGGTCGGCCGGCCCGGTCGTTCACCCTTGGACTTCGGCAGGGCCGCCGACGGACCGGCGGCGGTGAAGGTCCGGATCCACTCGAGGCGCGGCGGGGTCTTGCCGCCCTTGAGCATCTGGCGCCACTTCTCGTCGGTCAGGCGGTCGCTCATCGGGTGCTTGAACTCGTGGTAGCTCAGCGAGGGGCCGGCCCCCAGGACCAGGCGCCCGTCCGGCTGCAGGTAGCAGACCACCGTCATCTCGACGTAGCCGGTGCCTTCTTCGAGGCACTTCTTGCTGTTCTGGTCGGTGTGGACGTCGGCGATGATGGTGGTCTTCATCGACTTGCTCTCGTTCATGCGCTGGTAGAGTTCCCGGAGAAGCTTGTAGTCTTTCTTCTTCCGGGCCTCGGCGATCTCGGCCTGGAGCTTGGGGTCCTTGACGCGGATCTTCTCCAGGGCGTCACCGAAGTTGCGGATGAACGCGTAGTCCTGGGCCGTCAGCTCCTTGTTGGCGAGCTGCCTGGTGCTGATCTCCAGCAGGCGGGCTATCAGGGCATCCAGCGCCTTGAGGCGGTCGATGGCCACCGGCTCCAGGACGTCCATGGCCTTGAGCCCGGCCAGCGTCATCCGCGTGGTGGCCAGCAGGCGGGCGTAGAACTCGGCGGTCGGCTCGACGTAGCCCTCGACGGGCTTGAGCCTGGGGCCTACATGGCCCGACCGCTTCATCGTCATTGTGTAGCTCTGCTTGGCGTAGAGGATGGTGTCGTGGCGCAGTTGCGACCAACTGGCCAGCGCCGTCGTCATGGACTTGTCGTGCCACGCATCGGTCGTCATGAACGTCGGATACCCCTTGCCGTACTCTTCCAACAGCGGCCTCAGGGCGTACAGCCACGACCAGTATGCGTTGCGGTTCCAGTCGCTGGGGCTCAGGTCGGCGAACTCCTTCTTCAGGCTCGCGAGAACCACGTCGTACCGCAGGTTCCTGTCTTTCTTCAGGTCGCGGCCCGTGCCGTAGGCGTCGTCGCCGAGGGTCTTGAGCCAGTGCTCGGCTCGCGCCGAGCCCATGACGGCCATCACGTCCAGCCCGCGGGGGAAGCAGCGGTACGGACCGTCCTGCGTGACGACGCACGTGAACATGTCCGTTCGGCCGTTGTTGGGCGGGCCGACGGTGGGCGTCACGAGCTTGCCCATCATGTACGAGTCGGGGATGTAGCGCTGGCCCATCAGGCGGAAGCCCGTGGACTTGTCCAGCGCCTCGATGAGCTTGTCGGGGTTCGCCCCGCCGAACGTGCCCTGGCTGCCCGTCCCGCCGTAGATCGCCGGCGGGTTGAACTTGGCCAGTTCGACCTGGACCTTGCGCCAGTTGGCCTCGTCAGCCAGCAGCCCCACGTTCATCGCCGCGCCGGTGACCTTGCGAAGCGAACTCTCGTACTCGGCCAGCCCGAGATCATCCGCAAGTCCGACGTAGAACGCCGTGACCGTGTAGACGCGCTGCCAGATCTTCTTCGCCGCCCGCCCGTCCTTGACCTTCCCTCCCGCCAGCAGCTTGACGATGTGCGAAGCCGCAAGCGTCTGCGCTTGACCCTCCTCTTTCGAGACCAGGAAGGGCTGATCGTCCGGGCCGTACGACGCGCCGCCCTTGAGGATGAACGCCATCCGCCCGAACCACATCATGCCCTTGAAGTAGCGCTTGAGGATCTCGCTTCGC
>CAZVEV010000312.1:0-6912 GCA_964625865.1 uncultured Planctomycetaceae bacterium
GACCGCGCATCTTCAAACCGCCCGATTTACCCCATTTTCACACCGGCGCTGACATTATGTCGTGCCACACCGAAATCAGGGCATGTCGCAGTCGCAGACCCGTACTTCGGGCGCGCTGCTGCGTCACACTTCAGTTCAGTCCTTTCGGGAAGCGCGCTTGCGGTCAGTTCAGACGGCTGAGCCGTCGAAACTACACACCGTCCGACACAGGCCGGCCGGGGCTCACCGGGCGGCCGCAGACTTCTTCCGTGGAAGTCTCGTCAAGACTGCTTCATCCGATTGTCATGCGTTCTACAGACGCACAGGGTGCCTTGAGCGTAGCCGATGTGTGGAATCTACCCACCCTTTCCACTCACGCGGGCTCACGCGCAAGGACCCTCTCTGGGCTCAATAGAAAATTATAGGCCTTCGTGAGTTCAGGTCAAGAACTAAATCCCCAACGCCGCAGTTTTTTTTTGCGCCGTGTGAGGGCTTGAATGGCCGGGGCAAGCCCGGCTATTATGATGACGCCGATGGGCCGGACGCTCGGCCCGGCCGCCCTCGCCACAACCACCGCCGCCCCACGCCGGTCGGCAGGAGTTCCCGAATGAAGATGACGACGACCGCACCACTCGCCGCAGTTCTCGTCGGCCTGTGTGTCGCACCGGTCATACCGTCGGCTCTCGCCGCGGAGAAGGACCTGACTCTCCCGCCGGACAGCCACAAGGAAGTGACCACGCGCTACACGGGGTCGCAGGTCTCAAAGTGGGAGACCCAGACGATTGACGGCAAGTCGTACCGCGTCTCACCGCCGATAACGTTCGGACGTCGCGTGGAGATCAACCACTTCCGTATCACGACGCGATACTCGGGTGCGGGCAGCGTTGGGGTGTCCACGGCGAGCACGTCGATCCTGCCAAGGTTCGACAGGGCGCTGAAGTTCAAGCGTCGCCCCGTGACCGTCAGGAACGGCGTGCCGGTGACATTCGTTCATCCCTATCGCAGCGGAGACCACACGTGGATCCTGCTCAGCACGACCGGCGCCGTCCGGATCGCGAGCATCACGTTGACGTGTCTGCGCGGCACGGGCACGATCTACGGGCACGAAGCCGGCTCGTTTGAGTTCGCCTCGGCCACGCTGCCGTTTCGCCTGATGTATCCGCGCAACTACGATCCCAGGAAGTCCTACCCGCTGGTGCTTTCGGTCTCCGGCTCGGGCGGGGTCGGCAACGACAACAGCCGCAGCATGGAGATGGTCATTCTCGCGCGGTACCTGTTCCTCAACTACTACCACGACAAGGCTGCCGAGTGCTTCAGTCTCGTGCCCCAGATCCCGTCGCTGAGTACTGTACCGGCGCCGTACTATCCCAAGGGCCGCCGCGGCGCCCCGACGCCAACATACCACCCGGACTGGCCCGCCGTTAACGAGGGATCGTGGTACACCGACGCCACCCTCGCCCTGATCCAGCGCCTGATCGCTGACCGCCGAGTGAACATCGACCCTGACCGCGTGTACTACACGGGCTTCTCATACGGGGGCAAGGCCACCTGGGAGTTCCTCCGGGCCGGGCGGACCGCCTTCGCCGCCGCTCTGTGCGGGGCCGGCTGGCCCATCGGGCGGGCCTACTCGAACCCCAACGAGGACATGCTCAAGCGCCTCAGGCTCGAGATCAGCCGGCACAAGCACATCCCCGTCTGGATCTTCGCCGGCGAGAAGGACCCGATGCGATTCGGCAGCCGCGCGATCTTCAAGGAACTGAAAGCCGCCGGCGCCAAGGTTCAGTACCTCGAATGCCCCAGCGCTACACACGTAGCCTCCGCGGGACGCGCGTGGGGCAGCCGCAAGCACATCGCCTGGCTGTTCACCCAGAACCGCAAGAATAACCCCGCCCCCGCCAAGGACCCCTATCCGGGCGGGGTCTATCCAGCCGGTCGATGACCCCCGCGCCGACGGGCCTCACCACGACGTTCAGGCACCAGCGCACTGCTGGGTCGCAACTGACACCGCCAAGCACTACTGGCGATTCAACCTCACACCCAAGGTGGCCGATATGATATAGTCCCGGCCCGATATGGGCCTCGCGGCGTCGTGCCGCTGTCACCGGCCGGGCTGAACACCCTCGAGGAAAAGTGGACATGGTCGAGAAACTGGTAAGAGCTATCGAGTCGAAGAAGGCACTGATCGGCGTGGTGGGGCTGGGATACGTCGGCCTGCCCCTGGTGAGGGAGTTTACGCGGGGCGGCATGACCGTGCTGGGATTCGACGTCGACCCGGCCAAGGTCAAGGCCCTCCACGCCGGGCGAAGCTACATCGACCACATCCCGTCGGCGACCGTCAAGGAGATGGTCAAGTCCAAGCTGTTTTCGGGCACGACGGACTTTTCCCGCCTGGGCGAGGCCGACTGCATCCTGATCTGCGTGCCGACCCCGCTGACAAAGATGCGCGAGCCGGACATGAGCTACGTCGAGGCCACCGCCCGCTCGATCGCCGCGACCCTCCGCAAGGGGCAACTGATCGTGCTGGAGTCCACAACGTATCCGGGCACGACGAAGGAGGTCATGCTCCCGATCCTCGAAGAGTCCGGCCTGAAGGTGGGCAAGGACTTCTTCCTGGCGTTCAGCCCCGAGCGCGAAGACCCCGGGCGCAAGGACTACACCACCAAGACGATCCCGAAGGTCGTCGGGGGGCATGACAAGGCGTCGCTGGCGGCGGCGGTGGCCTGTTACGAGACGGCCCTCGACACCGTCGTGCCGGTCTCGAGCTGCGAGGCCGCCGAGGCGTCCAAGATCCTCGAGAACACCTTTCGCTGCGTGAACATCGCCCTGGTCAACGAGTTGAAACAGCTCTTTGACCGCATGGGCATCGACGTGTGGGAGGTCATCCGCGCCGCGTCGACCAAGCCGTTCGGCTTCACGCCGTTTTATCCGGGCCCGGGCCTGGGCGGTCACTGCATCCCCATCGACCCGTTCTACCTCTCGTGGAAGGCCCGCGAGTACGGTATGCAGACGCGGTTTATCGAATTGGCCGGCGAGGTCAACGTCGCCATGCCCGAGTGGGTCGTCAACAAGGTCATGTACGCCCTGAACTGGCGCAAGAAGTCGGTCAAGGGCGCCAAGATCCTCGTGCTGGGCCTGGCCTACAAGCCGGACATCGACGACGTCCGCGAGAGCCCCTCGCTGGAACTGATCGAACTGCTCCAGTACCGCGGGGCCAAGGTCGACTACAACGACCCGCTGATCCCCCAGACGCACAAGATGCGCGAGCACGACCTGAAGATGAAGTCCAAGAAGCTCACCGCAAAGATGCTCGCCAGCTACGACGCGGTCCTGATCAGCACGAATCACAGCGCCTACGACTACCAGTTCATCGTCGACAACGCCCAACTGGTCATCGACACCCGCAACGCGACCAAGGGCATCCGCCGCGGCCGCGGGAAGATCGTCCAGGCGTAGGGCTGCTCCCACATCGCAAGCGGGGGTAACAGTGTGAGGTCTCAGTAGGGCCGTTGCAAAACGCGCGGACAACAGGTATGGTGCCCGATTATCGGCGGTCGCGACGGTGCGGCCGCCCCGCTTCTTCATCGCACAAGGGTACTGCCTCCATGGGAAAGACGGCGCTGATAACGGGTATTACGGGCCAGGACGGGAGCTATCTTGCCGAGTTCCTGCTTGACAAGGGCTACGACGTACACGGGCTTGTCCGCCGGTCGAGTACGTTTGGCACCGAGCGGATAGACCACATCTACCACGATCCGCATGAAGGGGGGGCGCGGCTATTCCTGCATTACGGTGACCTGACCGACGGGGCCGGGCTGCGACAGGTCCTGACCTCCTGTCAGCCCGACGAGGTCTACAATCTCGGCGCCCAGTCGCACGTTCGCGTCAGTTTCGACCAGCCGGTCTACACGGTGCAGGCCGACGCGGTCGGCACGCTGCGCCTGCTCGAGGCCATTCGTGACATCGGCCTGCCCGCGCGATTCTACCAGGCCTCCAGCAGTGAGATGTACGGCAAGGTCGTCGAGACGCCCCAGAGCGAGACCACACCGTTTTATCCACGCAGCCCTTACGCCTGCGCCAAGCTCTACAGTCACTGGCAGACCGTCAACTATCGCGAGGCCTACGGAATGTTCGCCTGCAGCGGGATCCTGTTCAACCACGAGTCCCCGCGCCGCGGCGAGACGTTCGTCACGCGGAAGATCACCCGCGCCGCGACGCGAATCAAGGAGGGCCTGCAGGACAAGCTGTTCCTGGGCAATCTCGATGCGCAGCGTGATTGGGGCTTCGCGGGCGACTACGTCGAGGCGATGTGGTTGATGCTCCAGGCCGAGTCGCCCGACGACTACGTCGTTGCTACGGGCGAACTCCACTCGGTGCGAGAGTTCCTCGACGAGGTGTTCGCACGGCTCGACCTGGACTGGCAGAAGTACGTTGAAATCGACCCGCGATACTTCCGCCCGGCCGAAG
Organism: uncultured Planctomycetaceae bacterium; assembly: GCA_964625865.1. Lineage (GTDB taxonomy): Bacteria > Planctomycetota > Phycisphaerae > SM23-33 > SM23-33 > CAZVEV01. The sequence goes on from CAZVEV010000312.1 coordinate 4,444, forward strand.
TCGACCTGCTGCTTGGCGATGCGAGCAAGGCACGCGAGGTCCTCGGATGGCAGCCGAAGGTCAAGTTCGGCGACCTGGCGGAAATGATGGTCGAGCACGACTGGCAGATCGCTCGCGAGGAGCACGTGTTGGCTGATCATCGCAGGAAGCACGGGCAGTAGCGAACAAGTGCAGCCGACTGACGCAAGAGGGGCGGATATACCAGGACATGTGCGGCTGACCATGGCAAGAGGAACTGATACTGAAAATGCTTGATCTGGCGACTGAACGAATCGTGGTGACCGGCGGCGCGGGTTTCCTGGGCAGGCGGCTTCAGCACGCGCTGCAAGACACCGGGGCGAAGCCCGAGAACGTCCTGGTGCCCCTGATTGAGGACTTCGACCTGACGTGTGAGGGCGACGTGGCACGAATGTATGCCGAAATGTCGCCGACGGTGGTGATTCACCTGGCGGCGGAGGTTGGCGGCATTGGCGCCAACCAGGCCAGCCCGGGGCGCTTCTTCTACGCGAACATGGCCATGGGGCTGCACCTGATCGAACACGCCCGCCGGGTCGGGCTCAAGAAGTTCGTGCAGGTGGGCACGATCTGTGCGTACCCCAAGTTCGCCCCCGTGCCGTTCACGGAAGCGGAGCTTTGGAACGGGTATCCCGAGGAGACCAACGCACCGTACGGGGTGGCCAAGAAGGCCCTGCTGGTCATGCTCCAGGCGTATCGACAGCAGTACGGACTGAACGGGATATTCCTCCTGCCGGTGAACCTGTACGGCCCGGGTGATAACTTCGATCTGCAAACCAGTCACGTGATCCCCGCGCTGATCCGCAAGTTCGTCACGGCCAAGCGGACCGGCAGCGCGTCCGTCGAGGTCTGGGGCACGGGCGCCGCCAGCAGGGAGTTCTTCTACGTCGACGACTGCGCCCGCGGGCTGGCGATGGCCACCGAAAGGTACGACGACTCTGATCCGGTCAATCTCGGTGCCGGCTTTGAGATTACCATCAAGGACCTGGTCGAGAAGATCGGAGCGATGGTCGGGTTCGAAGGTGAGATCGTCTGGGACACCTCCAAGCCGGACGGCCAGCCCCGCCGCTGCCTGGACACGACTCGGGCGGACGACCGGTTCGGATTCCACGCCGAGGTAAGCTTTGACGAGGGCTTGCGACGCACAATCGACTGGTGGACGGCGTGCGGGTCGAGAGAATAGTTGCGCATGGAGTTCCAGCTTGCCTAGAATAATGACTACGCGTATCCCGAGGAGTCTCGGGACGACCTTCAACCATGACGGAGCACCCCTAACGTGATGTCGTACAACATAACGCACCTGAAACAACTCGAGGCCGAGAGCATCCACATCATGCGTGAGGTGGTTGCTGAGTGCGAGCGGCCTGTCATGCTCTATTCGGTGGGCAAGGACTCGTCGGTCCTGGTGCAGTTGGCGCGGAAAGCGTTTGCACCGGGCCCGCTGCCGTTTCCCCTGCTGCACGTGGATACCACGTTCAAGTTCGGCGAGATGATCGCCTTTCGCGACCGGTTCTGCGAGGAAATCGGCGCCAAGCTGATTGTCCACATCAACCGAGACGCCCTGGACAAAGTCGGCGCGTACGAGAACTGGACCTGCTCGATGTGCGCCGACATGCTCAAGACCCAGGCGCTGATCAAGGCGCTGACCGAGGGTGAGTATGACGCGGCGTTCGGCGGAGCCCGCCGCGACGAGGAGAAATCCCGCGCCAAGGAACGCATCTTCTCTTTCCGCGACCAGTTCATGCAGTGGGACCCGAAAAACCAGCGTCCTGAGTTGTGGAGCCTCTACAACACGCGCCACGCCAAGGGCGACAGCTTCCGAGTGTTCCCGCTGAGCAACTGGACGGAACTGGATATCTGGCATTACATCTACGCCGAGGAGATTCCCATCGTGCCGCTGTACTTCGCCAAGAAGCGTCCCGTGATTCGGCGAGACGGCATGTTGATCCTGGCCGGCGAGTTGAACCATCCGCGAGAAGGCGAGACGGTTGAGGACCTGTCGATCCGCTTCCGCACGCTGGGCTGCCAACTCTGCACGGGCGCCGTGGAGTCCGAGGCCGACACGCTGGAGAAGGTCATCGAGGAAACCATGGTCACCCGCCGATCCGAGCGCGACACCCGCGCCGTCGACAAAGACCGCGAAGGCTCGATGGAAGAGAAAAAACGCGAAGGTTATTTCTAGATCGGGCAACTGACTTCCGGCACGGAACGAGCGGAAGACGCAAAGGATACTCCTGATGGACGCAACTGAACTCCTTGCACAGAACGAGCAAAAGGACCTGCTGAGATTCGTCACCGCAGGCAGTGTCGACGACGGAAAGAGCACGCTTATCGGGCGGCTGCTCTTCGAATCCAAGGGCATCTACGAAGATCAACTGTCCGCGATCGAGCGGGCATCGGAGACCGGCGGGTCGGCCGGCGGGGACCTGGACCTGGCGCTGGTGACCGACGGCC
>CAZVEV010000313.1:0-6909 GCA_964625865.1 uncultured Planctomycetaceae bacterium
TTGTGCAGATGGTCGCGGACGTGGTTGATGTACTTTTCCTCACCGGTGGCCAGCAGGCCTAGCAGGCCGACGCCCAACCCGCCGTACGCTTTCTTTGAGGCGATGTGGTCGGCGGCCTCGGTGATGAGCGCGTCGGTCTTGGGGCAATCGTAGGGGGCCGTGTCGTTAAAGGTGTCCGGCCCGACGACGTCGAGTTGCAGCGTGATGCGTTGCATCTTGCGGCCGCCGGCCTTCCGTCGGACCATGAGGACGAGCTTGCCCTTGTTCTTTCCCGTGCGCGCCTGGGCGATCGCGGCGGCGAACTCGAAGCGGACCCGTTTGAGGAACGGCATCCTCCCAGCGCCGACGACCTGGTCGCCGGGCCAGATCTTGCCGTCGGCGGGCGAGCCCTTTTCGACCGACTTGACGTTGAACGCCCGCGTGCCGGAGATGATCGCCGTGATCCCGGTCGGCCCCATGTGCTGGGTCGCCGAAGGTCCTTCCGCGCGGGCCGGTCGCGCAGCCGGCAGCAGCGCCGCAAGCCAAGCGGCAAACATTGCGTATCTGGTGCGGTGTTGCATCGTCACACTTCCTATCGTGTTCGCTTCCGGCTGGCCGCCGGGGTCACTTCTCGCCGATCTTGATCGCGGTCGGGTCGCGGCTGCCTCTCATACTCTCAATCGCTCCCGTTGTCGCCTCGTGAACGGCCGACCCGCCCCGCCAGCTCAGGGATATCTTGTTGCTTCTCTCGCTGGTCCTGCCGCCATAAACGTGGGCGTTGCTGACAAAGCGACTCCAGAGGAGCTTGTCCTTCTTGATGCAGAGGAGCATCCCGTCCCGCCACAACACCGTGCTGCCATCCTTGCGCTGCACGGGGCGACTCAAGCCCCCGTGACCGGCCGCGGGTTGGATCAGCGTATGATAGTCCACCAGATGACGTTCCCGGACCACATCCTTCATCGGGAGGTCGCTGATCACGTAGAGGTCGGACCCCGCAACATGAAAACTCATTGGCGCCTCGGCCCCCATCTTCCACGGGCGCGATTCCAATCGCGCGCCGGTGCGGGCGTCGAAGCGGTAGAGCATGGTCTTCGTGCCGCAGTAGATGGATGCCCCGATCATCTGGGCGCGGGGCAACTGGAAACCGTCGGAGTATTGTGGGGCGATCTGACGGCCCCACCGCAGCTTGCCCGTCTCGACGTCGATGGCGTAGATGGAGTTGGCGGCGACGACCAGCACAAGCCGGCCATGCACGCCCAGCAACTCGTGGCCGCGCAGCAGCGGCGTCGTCCAGATGCGCCGGCCCGTCTCTCTATCCAGCCCAAAGACCCAGCCGGTGAACTTGGGCATGCAGATAACCTTGTCGTCGGTCACCGCGAGTCCGCCGAGACACCAAGGGGAAGGCGGCTGGCGGTAGCCGTCGCCGGTGACCGGCCGAAAGAAGTGGATCCACTCCATCTCGCCGTCGCGACAGTCGGCGCGAACGACGTGCCCCGAGCCGGCGAGCAGATACACGGCGCCCTCGCGGACGACCGGTCGGATGCCGACGTTGTACTTCGTCATCGGCTGGCCCGTGGTCTTTGCGGCGTCATACACTCGCGTCCACCGGTGCGCCGTACCCGCCACGCTGAAGCAGCTCAGAGCCACGTCGCTGTACCAGGTGTACTGGTGCATCCTGTGGTGAAGCGCGTGCGTCTGGGCGACCTGCGGCATGAAGACCATGTCGTCGGCGACCGCGGGGCTGCCACAGAACCGAAACAGATTACGCGAATACGGCTTGTGGGGATCGTCGCTGCTAATCACGGTCTTGCCAGCGCGATCCAGGGCCACCATGTGGAAGTCGCCCACGGAGTCGCCGCCCCAACTGGTGATGAGGCGTTGCCCAACGAAGCGAGGCAGGACGTACTCGGCCCCGGCCGCTTGACGGTACAGTCGGCGTGACTGAACCCACGTGGGGTTGGCCGGGGCGGCGGCGGGGTACATCGCGAGCATCATGGGGCTACTGACCAGCAGGTGCTCGCCGTCGCGCTGCATATCGACACTGAAGACCGTCTGACGCATCGAACTCAGCGGCGCCGGCGGCAGCCGGACGGTGCGGGGCTTCAGCGAGGCCAGGGACGGCCCGTCCGCCGCGGGCGCCCGCTTGGTCACGAGGTCCTGCTTGATCGCCGCGGCCTTGACCCGCTTGCCGTACCACGGCCAGGTGGCGACTGGGCTGGCGCCTTCGAATGCGCCCGCGACGACATCCGGGGCGGCGAACTGTGACAGGCTCACCCACAGGCCGACTTGCGCCTGCGCGCGGAGGTCGGTGGCGGCGGCGTGACGCAGCACGTCCTGAAAACAGCGAAGCGCCGCCTGCGGTTCGCCGCGGAAGACGTGTTGCCCGGCGGCAGCCAGCAGCAGCCCCTGGGCCGAGGCCGACCACGGATACCGCCGGAACAGCGCCAGGGTCTTGGCGGGATCGGCGCCGGCGGCGGCCTTCTGAAAGCCGGTCTCCTGCAGCGCCCGCAGCGTGACCAGTTCTTCGGCGGGTTTGGTCAGCAGATGCGACGCGAGCGCATGCTCGGCATTGACAAACCCCCGGCCATCGAGCCAGGGCAGTTCGCCGTGCTTCTCGGCGTGGGCGTAGAATCCGTCGATGGCTTTGGCGCGGGTCGCCGGCGAAGCGGCCAGAGCCTCGGCCCATTCCCCGGCCGCCGAGCCGACCGCGCCGGCGACGTCGATCAAGGGGAACGGGCTGCCCTTGATCGGCGGCGAGCCGGGCACGTCCGGGCCTTTGGCGTCGTAGACGAATTGCGTGGTCTGCTTGCGCCAAGCCTCTTTCGTGTACGCGGGCAGGCCGAACTCCTCGCGATTCGCCTCCCACAGCTTACGGACGTCGTTACTGGGCGGCACGCCGGTCATGTCGGCGGCGACCTGCTCGTAGAGTGCCAGCGTTTCCGGCAGGTCCATCAACCGGGCGCAGCGGGCGCGGACGATCCGCCAGAACGGGTCGGCGGAGTTCGCCACGGCGAAACGTTCGTAGAGCGCGAGTGCCTCGTGCATTCGGGTGGGGTCGGCGCGCGCCGTAAGAAACTCGTACGCAAAAGCGCTCTTCACTTCCGGGGCATGTACGGAGATCTTCCCCATGCGCTGAAGCGCGAGAATCCTCGTCGCGGCGTAGCGGGTCGATTCGTTGGGCCTGACCACCCGACCCGCATTGAACTCCGCGAAGATGCCCCTGCGGAAGCGGTCCTGGAGCATCACCTTCAGATGCTTCACAGCTGCGTCGATATCGCCGGGGCGCCGCTCGATCTCTTGCCGCGGGTTGGGCGCATTCTGAGCCGCCGTGGCCTGGACCGGCAACAACATCAGGCTGAGAATCACAGCGTATCTCATTCGTGGCTCCACTTCACCGGCTTGCCTTCGAGGTCGGTCAGGCTCAGCACGAACCCACGGGTCGAGACCTTCGGCGCCCACCACGCCACGCTATGGTCATTTGAGACGACCTTGACCAGGAGGCGGTTGGCCCCGGCGGGGAGCGTCACGTCGGCGGTCTTCGTGGCGATCCCTTGCTTGCTGTCGACCTTGGACGCCAGGGCGAGCGCCTTGCCGTTGAGCCAGACGCGATCGCCGGCCCGCGTGTTGAACAGGAAGGTCACGCGGACGGACATCTTGGCCGGGACGGTAATCTCGGTGTAGGCGTAGCAGACACCGTTCCGCCGGGGCATCTGCAATCGCGACCGCCCGGCCTTGGTCATGTAGAGCGTGCCCTCGGCGTTGCCCACCGTCGCCTTGACCCAGCCGACGACCGCCTCGCCGACCTCCTTGCCGAACCGCGTGTCCGACTTCGTGTTGTACGAGACCGTAATCTCCTCGGTCAGGTCGACCTTCTTCTCCGGCGGGTAGACTGTCGCCAGCCCGTCGACATCCTTCCCGGGCGCGCCGAACCCGGTGGGAAACGCGCCGATCACGTGCCACCGGGCGACGTAGCCCTGGGCTTCGAGAATCTCGGCGGACTTCTCCTCCGGCACGATGCGGAAGACGGTCCGCATCAGCGGCTCGGCCCCGGCTGTGCCGAATTCCTTCTGCATCTTCCGCATCACCGCCAGGGCCGCTTCCCCATCATTTGTGGTGATACGTGGCGAGACCGCTGCGATGGCAGCCCTGCGTGTCGCCGGGTCCGGCGAAAGCAGGCTTGGCGTGAAGTACTCGATGATGCGCTCGCGGGGGACATGCTCCTTCGGTGCGTTACGCAACGACTCGAGGGCGGCGATCCGCACGGTCCTGTCGGTATCGCCCAGCGTCTTCTCAAGCACTTCGTACAGATTGACTTCGCGGCACTGGGCCAGCGAACGGACCGCGGTCGCGCGGATGGCAACGTCTTTGTGGGTCAGGTTCGCGAGATAGGCATCGCGAAACCGGTCGGCTTCGATGCAACTCAGGGCGGACAGACCCAGCAGCAGCGTGGCGCGCTGTTTCGATTGTTTCAAAGCAGCGTGCAGGACCTCGCCCAATCCGGGCTCTTTCAGGTAGCTGGCCATGAGGCGCGACACGGTCTGCACCTGTCTCTCATCGCCGGACGCCAACGCCGCCCGGCAAGCGGCAACCATCCCCTCGCGTTTGTAGCGACGCAGCGCCTGCCACGCATCGGCAAGCACAGTGCTGTCATTGGATAGACCGATCAGGTCCAGATAGACCGGCGCCAACGCGGGGTCGTTCACGCCTTCCAGGCCGCGCAGGATGACGAGGAGATGCTTGCCCTTCCCCGCGATCTCGAGTAGCCGCGCGCGGGCCGCGGCCGTGCCGATCCGGCCCAGAGCCCGCGCCGCCGGTTCGATGCAGTTGTCGGGGACCTCGGCCGTCAAGGTATCCGCCGCCTCCCAGGCCGCTGCCCCCCGGTGGTGCGCATCAGAAGCCAGGGCGTGGAACTTCACCAGCGGCGTATTCTCCGCCGATAACCTCTGAATGATCGGCGCGGCCGCGGCCTTGCTCAGGTTGGCACAGATCTCGGCCGCGGCGACACGAAGCTGCCAGGATCCGCCTTGGGAATGCGCGTCGGCCAGGGCAGCGGCGTTGGCCGGCTCGATCCGCGACAGGGCGACAAGCGCCCTGCCCCGCAACCACCGATCGTGGCGCGGATTGGCCAAAATGGCCTTCACCTTCCTTGCGGCGTCGGGGACGTTGTATCGCGACAGATAGTCCAGCGCCTCGGCCCGCAGAATCCAGTCGCGAGACTTCAGTTGCTCGAACATCTGCGCCGCCGCGGAGGGGGTGGGCTCGGGCTGTCGCACAGTCTGGGCAGTCGCCAGCGACGGGAACAGCAACAGGACTGGGAGAATCAATCGGAGCATAGCCATCACTTCTGGTAGATCGGCAGGTAGCGGTATGGCACGCCGAGGGTGAGGATCGCGAAGCCGGTATCGACCGGGCTCCCCCAACTGCCGTCCTCTTTCTGCTTCTTCAACAGGGCCTTGGCGATCTTCGGGTACCACTTGTTGAAGTACTCATCGCCCGCCTGGTACATGACCTGCACGGCGTAGTAATGGGCGTAGTGGTAGTGGCCGGTGTTCTCGAAAGCCGCGCTGGGCTGTGCGCTGATGTAGGCCACACCGCCGCGCGTCGCCGGGTGCTTGTGTTGGCCACTGAGCATGAGTGCCAAAGTCGAGCAGGCGGTGCGCGCGAGATTGGCTCCGCCCATGGGCGCGCCGGCCGCAAGCTGATACGTAAAGCCGCCTGTGGACCGGACCTCGCAGGCGGTGATGTATTCCACCGCACGCTGCATGGTCTTGGCAGGCACGGCGATCCCGGCCTCCCGCGCCGAGGCCAGCGCGACCACCTGCATCGCCGAGCAGGAGGTGTCCGCCGTGCTGGGGCGCGGCGTGTAGCGCCAACCGCCCTCGTGGTTCTGCGCGTTGAGTGTGACATTCACTCCACGCTTTAGCGCTGGACGAATGCGCGGGTCCTTGCTCTGGCCCCACGCTTCGGAAAGCGCAAGTAACGCCAGGCCGTGCTCGTACATCCCGCGGTCTTTGTCGTGATGAAAATACCCGTTCTTCTCGACTGAGATCAAGAAGCCGATCGCCTTGGCGGTGACCTTGCCGTACTTCCCCTCGCCGGGGACATGGCCTTGCAGCATGAATGACATCAGGGCCAGTGCGGTTCCGCCGCTGACATTGGCGTCGCCCCAACTGCCGTCTGCATTCTGCGTTTTGGCGAAGAACTCCAGTCCGCGGGTGATGGACTGCTTCACTTCCGCGGGCAGGCGCGCGACCGTGGTGCGCTGCTGGGCCTCCTGCGCCCCGGCCGGGCGCGCGGCGAGCATCGCAACGCACATGGCGATCGCGACAGCGGCTCGTTGTACCGTCGGCGATGGTTTCATTCGGCTATGACCTCATAGTAGTCCGCGACCTGGCGACGGAACTCGGGGGGCAGTTGTCGGACATAGTCCTGGATCTTCGCCTTCCGCCGCTGCCGCTGCATGGCAGTGCGTGCGAGTCTGTCCTTCTCGACTTCGCTTGTATCGCCTTCGCCCTTGCCGCCCGGCGCGTCGGGCGCATCATCCCGGCCCACAGTTGGCGGGCCCGTGTCAGTGATGAAATCCGGCGGTTCGCTGTCCTCTTCCTCTTCCAGGCCAAGGAACCGATTCGCCGCCAGAGCGGTCGTCACATCCGCCTGCGCGCCCTGGGCGGCACTGTCCGGCTGGATCATCAGTTCGGCGGCGGTGATCCCCTCGAAGATCTCCGGCATGTCCTCGTCTTTCAGCGGAGCATCTTCCTCTTCACCGTCGGGGGGCAACTTCCACTTGTCTTCCGGGACCTCCGGCGAGGCGGCCCAAAACGGATCGCCCTCTTCTTCATCGAGGGCCTCGGCGGCCGTACCGTACACCGACTCCAGCAGCGTGATCACCTTGTCCTTGGCGGTCAGCACCTTGTCCTTCCTCGCTGCCTT
>CAZVEV010000314.1:0-6881 GCA_964625865.1 uncultured Planctomycetaceae bacterium
ACTTGACAGAGGTTTGCTCATAGATGGGCTTTCGACTGTCAGCCCGTTGGGCTGTCCAACCGGGGCAAGAGGGGGCACAGAAGTAGGACCTCAACGGCCTGGCGATCTACACGAAAGGGAAACTCGTATCAGAAGAGGGTCGAGACAGGTACTACTTTCTGGTATCATCAAAGCGTGCCCTCTAGGCAGTGATGACCATGGTGAAGATCACAACATGTCCGTCGTGCGGCAGTGAGAACATTCGCCAGGTTCGGCGGAAGTGGAAGGGGTCTTGCCAGGGGCAAACCTACACCGTCGAGAATCTCCGCTTCCACGAGTGCCCCGATTGCGGCGAGAAGGTCTACGACCGTGAGGCCATGCGAAGAATAGAGGCCTCTTCGCCAGCCTTCGCCAAGAGCACCACTCCCTGACCTGAGATGCTCAACGATAGGGCGCGCATCTCACTGTCGGTCCTCAGCGACACCCGAGTACCGTAGGAAGTTATCGATGAACTCAACGAGATCGTCGTGCCATCCGTGCCGTTTGCCGTAGTCCGCGATCTTGTCCAGATCCTCCTGGATGCCTTGCGCACGGCTGCCCTTCAAACGTTGAAGATAAGCGCCCACATGCTCCATGGCCTCGACAGCCCAATCGGGATCAACGGTATCATCAGCCGACAGTTCAAGGAATGCCGCATGGTGAAGCAAGCCTGAGAGAATGGGATCAATTCCGAGTTCTTCCGGGATGGTAGGCATGACACAGGCTGTCTTGTCCACCCATTCTCCTGGCCCTTGGGCCATCGCGGTGCTCCCTTCATCCAGAACCAGGCAACCGGTCAATCAATCCACCAGTCAACCAACCGCGTCACTTGATCGTCGGCATGACGAGTTTGCCGGCGAGTTGGGCTTCGGTGTCGTGGTAGGCGCCGAAGAAGTTCGTGTTGCAGTCCAGCCACAGGGTGATGCGGTAGAGGTCTTCGGGGGGCATCTTCTTGAGGCGTTCGGCGTGCTTGCCGGTCGTCAGCAGCGGCAGGAGCCTCGAGCCCTTGGCGCCGATCTTGCCCGCGATGGACGTACACCCGCCGTTGCCGTGAATCGCCCCGTTGCCTCCGCTCTTGCCCCAGCCGTAACGGTAGAGCTTCTCGAACGACCTGGACCACCCGTTGCGGCCGCCCTTGGCGCCGGTCAGGTCGGGGGCCTTCTTGGTCTTGTTCTTGGTGTGACAGGGCACGCAGTTGCGGTCCAGGACGCCCTGGACCAGGCGCGGGTACGTCAGCGGATACGACCCGTCGACGTCGGGCTTGATCTTGGACGGGGCGCGCCGGACGGCCAGCGGGAGCTTGGCGCCAGCCTTGACCATTCGGTTCTTCGGCTCGTGGCAGCCCTGGCAGACGAGGTTCTCGCCCGAGTGGACGTAGGCGTTGGATTTCATGGACTGGATGGCCTGCCCCTTGGCGTCGAGGGCCTGGAAGTAGACCGGCACGCCAACGGGGGCCGTGAAGTGCGCGCTGCCGTCGGCTTCGACCGGAACGGTCCCGAGCACGCCGCGACACAGCGACTGGGCGGCAAGTCCGATGTTCGGGCGGTTGGCGTTCGGCGTCGCCTTGGGGAACAGTTGCACCACCCGCAGGCCAACCACCTTGGATCCCTCGGGCCACTTGAAGTCGCTGTCGTAGACGTTCATGACGGCGATGGTCGCGGTGGATGCCGGGGCCTGGCCGGCGGGACGGTCTTCGACGGCCTGCGTGGTCATCGGCGCGATCACCGGCGGCTTGGGCCGGGCCCGCAGCGGGATCGGATCGAGGCACGCGATGGCCGGGTCGCGGTAGATCAGGTCCCGGTTGCCGAAGCTGTCGACAAGATACACGCCGTAGTTCCTCTGCCCCGGGTCGTAGACCGCCAGGTAGTAGTCCTCATTCAGCGGCCAGGGCTGGCCGAAGATCTCCCCGTTGCGACGATTCCTGCCCCGCCCCATCGCGTTGCCGGGTCTGTCCTCGCTCTCGGTCAGCGGCACCTCGGGGGTGATGCGTTTGACCTGGCCCATCTCGAAGTCGTCTTCCTTCCGCTGGTCGATCATCACAAGCGAGCCGTAGTTCTGCCCGTGGTGCGGCGTGGAGACGGCGATGTAGCGGTGCGAGCCGGGGATGGCGCGAATGGCCATCTCCATCCACGGGCGCATCTCACGTTTCTTCGGGTAGTTGCCGTGGTAACTCCGCGGGTCCCGCCCGTCGGGATACATGATCCAGATGTGGTGGGCGATGTCGCTGTCGCGGTCGACGTAGTCCCACCGCGTGTAGACGATCATTCCGTCGTTGTCCATGCTCGGGTGCCACTCGTTCGTCTCGTGGTAGCTGATCGGGATGATGTCGCTGCCGTCGGCCCGCATGGTGTGAACGGTGTACGTCGGGACCGGGCGGCCGTGGCACCGCCCGAAGCCGCCCCGCCGCTCGGAGATGAAGCCGATCCGCCCATTGGGCATGAAGAACGGGTCGAAGTCGTTGACCTTCCCGTCGGTCAACTGCGTCAGGCCCGTACCGTCGGACTTGACCTTGAAGACGTGGAACGTGCTGTCTTCGGACCACTTGTAGCTCGTCGGCGCCGCGGCGGTCCAGGCGAAGAGCATCTCCTTGGCGTCGTAGCTGACGTCCAGGGAGATGAACGAGCCGGGCTCAAGCTTCTTGCCCTTGAGCCGCCCGTTGCCCACCGTGGCGCCAGCCAGCACGTCACGCACCTTCGGATTGCTGCCAAACGCGTCTTCCAACACGTACACGCCGCCGCCCTTGTTGGCGTGGAAGCCGAAGTACTGGTCGCACATGTGGTTGTTCCGCGAGCGGTGGTGCTTGACGAACGCGATCTTGTCGAAGTCCAGCAGCGGGTTCGAAAACGCAATCCTGCGTCGAAGCGCGACGGTCTTGTCGAACAGCGCTCGCCGCCCGGCCGCGTCGGTCGTCGCGACGGTCTTGCCCGCCGCCTGAAGCGTCTTCAACTCACCCTCGAGGGCCGTCATGTCCGGCGCCTTGTCCAGCGTCTTGATGTTCGCCAGCAGCGCCGCCGTCCGACGCAGCGCCACGTCGGCCGGGTCGCGGTCGCCTTCCAGGATCAACGCGTCTTTGCGGAGGACCTCGGCCGCCACACGCTGCTGGGCCTTGTCGCCGGGATTCCGCTGACCGATCTGCTTGGCGATCAGCCCGTATTCGTCAACGGGGTTGCTCGATCCGCCCCCGGACGAGCCGCGCGACACACTTCTGACCGACGAGACCGACGCCTTGACCCCGTCGATCTTCGCCACGGCCAGCACGGCGCCCCACTTGTCCGGCGAGGGGAACGTGACGACCTGCCCGGCCTTGACGTCAGACTGATAGACCGTCCATTCGTTGGAGCCCGCCGCGTCGGTGCCCTTCATGGTGCCAACCTTGGTCCATTTCAGGTCCGCACCGCTGCACCGCGGACTCGTGCTGGATTCGAGGCACAGGTACACCCGCCCGCCGGTCTTGACGGTGCAGGTCAGGGTGGCGCTGGCTTTGTGCTGGTGCGAGATGTACTGCATGCCGTGGAGGAACTTCGGCACGCTCAGGAAGGCGTACTCGCGGTTGGTGTTGATGCGCGCCTTGTCCCCCATCTTGCCGACGCCCACGGAGTTACTGCTGGCCACACTCACCACCGCCTTGTCGCCCCCCGCCGGGGCCGCCGCCCAGACCGTCACAAATGCCCCGGCCACAAGCACGATGCACGAAAGGGCCAAACACAACCGTCTGCTGCTGTCAAAACGCATGCGTATTCTCCAGGAATATCTCATCGTCGGGTGCTATTCGAGATCGGGCATAACGATCTGCCCGGCCGCCTGCTTGGCGGTGTCATAGTACGCGCCGTAGAACTCGCTGTTACAGTCGAGCCACAGCGTGATGCGATACAGGTCTTCGGCGGGCAGGTCCTTCAGTCGCGTCTTGTGGCTGCCCGTGGTAAACATCTGGTAGAGCTTGGACGCCTTGGCGCCGAACTTGCCGGCCGTCGACCGGCTGCCGCCATGGACGCCGGCATTGATCGATCCGTTTGACACGTGGAAGTAGAACCCGTACTTGCCCGCCAATGAGACGTACGACTGCGTCCATCCGTTGGTGCGCGTTGCCGTGGCCGCGAGGTCGGGGGCCTTCTTGGCCTTGTTCTTCGTGTGGCATGCGACGCAGTGCTTGTTCAGTACGGGCTGGACCAGGCGCGGGTAGTTAAACGGGTTCGACCCGTCAACGTCGGCGCGAATCTTCGACGGCGCCCGCCGCATCGCCAGCGGGCGCGCGGGGGCCTTGTCAGACGGGGAGGCCAGCTTCGGCTCGTGACAGCCGCGACACGCCAGCCGCTCGCCCGGATGCACGTACGTCGCCGATCGCATCGACTGGACGGCCAGCCCCTTGGCGTCGAGAGCTTGAAAGTAGATCGGCACGGCGACCGGGGCCTCGAAGTACGCGCTGCCGTCGGACTCCACCGGTACCGTGCCGAGCACCGCCCGGGCGTTGGTCTGGTTGGCGATTCCGATTCGCGGCTTGTTCGGCGGGGCGGTGGACTTGGGCAGGACCTGGATGATCCGCATCGCGGTGATCTTCGTGTCCTTGGGCCATTCGAAGTCCGCGTCGTAGATGTTCATCACCGCGACGGTGGCGGTCTGCTTCGTATCGCCTGCAAGCTTCCGTGCAGCCGCCGTCTGTACCGTCTGGTCGGGTATCACCGGCGGGCGCGGGCGGGCGCGAAGCGGAATGGGGCTCAGACACGGGATCGATGGGTCGCGATGGAGCAGTTCACGGTTTCCAAAACGGTCTATCAAGTAGATCCCGCGATTCTTCGCCGCCGGATCGTAGATGCACAGGTAGGTGTCCTCGCTGAGCGGCCAGGGCGTGCCGTACCGCATCTTGTCCCGCCCGCGTCCCTCGGCCTCGGGGAACGGCGCCTCGGGCGTCAGGCGCTTGACCTGGCTCATGGCGTTGTCGTCCTCGATGCGATGGTCAATCGTCACCAGCGAGCCGATCGAGTTGCCGTGATGCGCCCCGGCGACCGCGACGTATTTCTTCGAGCCGGGAATCGCGCGGATTTCCATCTCCATCCACGGACGACTGTTGCGATTGGCGGGATAGTTCCCGTGGAAGCTGCGCGGATCCCGCCCGTCGGGATAGGATATCCAGATGTGATGGGCTACGTTCGTGTCGCGGTCCACGTAATCCCAACGCGTGTAGACGATCATGCCGTCGTTGTCCACGCTGGGCTGCCACTCGTGCGTCTCGTGATAGCTCAGCGGGATGATGTCCGTCCCGTCGGCTTTCATCGAGAACATCGCGTAGACGGGGCAGTGTCGACCGCAGCGGAGGTACCCGCCGCGACGCTCGGAGATAAACGCCACCCGCCCGCCGGGCAGGAAGCACGGGTCGAAATCGTTCGCGTCCCCGTCGGTCAACTGCACGAGCCCGCTTCCGTCAGCATTGCACTTGAAGATGTGATAGCTGATCTCGGGCGACCACGTGTAGGTCTTGCGGGCCTTGGCCTGCGTCCAGGCGAAGAGAATCGTCTTGCCGTCGTACGAGACCTCCGGCGAGAGAAACGAGCCGCCGAGGAGCTTGGTGCCCTTGAGGCGCCCGTTCTGAACGATCGAGTTCGCCAGCAGGTCGGTGACCTTCGGCTCGGGGCCGAACGGATTCGACAGCACGTACAGCCCGCCGCCCGGCTTGGCGTTGCAGCCGTAGAACTGGTCGCACATGTGGTACGGCCCGCCCGGGTCATGGCGCGTGATGAACAGCAGCTTGTCGAAGTTCAGCAGCGGATTCGACAGCGCGATCTTGCGGCGAAGCGCGACGACCTTGTCGAACAGCTTCCGCCGGGTCGCCGCGTCGCTGACCTCAACGCCGCCCGCCTCGCCGCGCAGGTGCTTCAACTCACCCGCCAGGGGCTTCAGCGCCGCGTGCGGCGCATTCTTCATCGCCGCCAGGTGCCCCGCCAGCGCCTCGGTGCGACGCAGGACGACGTCCAGCGGATCGCGGTCGGTCTTCAGGATCAGCGCCTCTTTGCTGAACGCCTGCGGCGCCACGCGGTCGAACCAGCCGCGGTTGGCGATGTCGCGCTGGAGGTAGCCGTACTCGTCGCTCGCCCCCGACGCCTTGCCGCGCGGCGCGGGCGCTCGCGGCGCCAAGGCCAGCTTCGTCGCAGCCTTGAGACCCGTGATCTGTCGCGCCGCGACCACCGTGCCCCACCGGTCGCTCGGGCGGGCGGTCATCAGCCAGCCGACGCCCACCCGCGCCTGCCAGATCCCCCACGGGTAGTTCTTCCCGCGTATCACCGTGTCCATCTTCCCGCAGGCTTCCCATCGCCCGGCGATCTTCAGACTCCCCGGCGTCGCGGGGCTCTGCAAGAGCAGATACACCATCCCCGCCTTCTCGGCCGTGTAGTGAACCGTCGCCGGGGCCTTGTGCATGTGCGAGGTGAACTCCGCCCCGCGGAGAAACGCCGGCACGCGAGTAAACGCGTAGTCCCGATTCGGATGGATCGGCGCGTTCTCGCCCATGATCCCCTTGGCCAGCGCCCCGACGGCGCGGACGCTCAGCACGGCCGCGTCGGGGCAGTCAGCCGTCTCGACCGCCCGCGCCGGCGCGACGGCACACAGCGGAACGACCAGCGCCGCAACGACAAGCGTTTGCCGTAGCATTGTCCGTCCGTTCATACACATATCTCCTGCAACTCCGCGGATTCCGCGAAGCCCGAGAAAGCGATATCAGTCCATACGTCTATTCTAACCACACTTCGGGCGACACGCATCGCACTGGTCGCCTTTTCTGTCGTGGTCCAAACAGGCAGGGGGCGTGAAGAGGGGTTACGTCTCAGCGACGTTCTGGAAGTGTAGGAACACGGGCGGGTTGAAAATGGGGTCTT
>CAZVEV010000315.1:0-6759 GCA_964625865.1 uncultured Planctomycetaceae bacterium
GCGCGGTCCGTAGCAATCTCGCCAGTTCGGCAAAGCTGAAGTCCTCTTGTATCCCTCGGCCAACTTCCAGTAGGCCGTCCTGAAGTATCCGTACCAGGATACTCTGCGGGTAGTCCTCGGCGATCCATTGCAGCCAGGCGGCCAAGAGCCGCCCGGGCCGGCTGTAGCGGACGGGGATACCCTCGGCGAGTGTTACCTTCAGTCCATCTGACGCAGTGGCCCCGGTGGTCGCTGGCGGAGTTGCATCCACATCTAGCCGCTTGGCCAACTCATAAACCAGGGGCAAGTATGTTTGAGCGTCGGTATAGAGCAGTTCCACGTCATCGAGCGGAATGCCGGCGGCCAGGCATCGGCGTAGCACCTCGCGGATCTCGTTGACCTCGCCGACAGCGTGGAAGACGCCGGCGGACCCGTCGTCAGTTGGCGAAGGCGAATCGGTCGGCGCCAGCAGCCAGCGCAGAAGGGTCGTATCGGTCGTCACATCGTCCCCGGCCACCTTGCCTGGCTCATCTACGGAAAGGACGATCAGCCGGTTCGCCGGGATGGCTTTGATCAGACGGGACTCCAGGGCAGCCAGTTCCATGTCTGCTGGCAGTAAGATAAGCCCGGAGCCCTCCGCTTCGCCTGTGTCCTTCAAGCCCTGAGCAGCCGTCTGTAGTGCGTCGGCATAATCCATCAGTCCACGACGGTCAAGCTCATCCTTGTACATCCGCAGCAATGATGCCAGCTCTTCCGCCTTGGTGGCGACTTCTGCCTTTTCGGGAAGGACGTCCTCCTGCCCCTTTCCAGCCAAACGCAAGTCCATGACCGTCGCGAACAGGGCTTGGCAGAGGCTCTGGCTGGGAGCCAGCGAGAAGATATACCCTCCCTCACGCTGTGGTGTCCACAACTGACCGATCAAAACGGCCCCGAATCGAGGGGACAACAGCTTGACACCGGCCTGAAGCATCTTCCCCCCCGCCAGCGATAGCGCCATACCGGCGAGGGTTTGGACGCGGACGTTCACCGCGGCCTGGCCGCCACGGGTCACTATATCTAGCCACTGGTGCCCCACGCGCAGTGAAGGCGCGATCAGCCACTTCTCTTCCAGAGGGTGTTCACGGCACAACCTCGCGATCTCTTCGTGTAGCCTGTTCACGGTACTCCCCGATCCCATTGTGCTTCAGAAGGAAGTGGCTCTTGAACACAGTCTACACATATCCCCCACCAGTACAACTGCCCTCTTTCGGGTGCTGAGGCGAACCGCCGTGACTTGAGGGCTTCTCTCTTCCAGAGCTGCGGTTCTCCACGTCGATATGCTTCCTCTGCACGTTTTCATGAGCGAAGCCCGTCGGGGCAAGCAACATCTTCTGAAAAAGAATCTGAGATTCTTCTCCGGTACGACATCATCTGTCACACCGCCGTGCAATACTGACAATAGTCACAACGATGGACAGGAGAAATCGAGATGGCTCGCACGGACAAACAGCGTCGCGAAGAGACACCCTCCGGATCAGGCAGCTACCTGAAATTCCGGACCCGCTGGCGGCATGTGCTGCTGATAGACCAGCACGTTCGGGCACGTCGGGCGCCGAACTGCAGGGAACTGGCGGACGAGCTGGAGGTCAGCCGCCGAACGATCCTTCGTGACATTGACTTCCTGCGGTACGACCTTGGCGCGCCCATCAAGTACGACGCCAGCAGACGCGGATACGTCTACACCGAGCCTAACTGGGTCATGCCCAGCGTCCGCATTACCGAAGGCGAGCTGTTCGCACTGATGGTCGCGGAGAAAGCCCTGGAAGCCTACTCGGGGATGCCCTGGGCGGACCGGTTGCGAAAGGCGTTCGACCGGATGGCCGCCGCCTTGCCGGAAAGGGTGGAAATCGCGCCTCGGGACCTGCTCACGCGGGTGGATTTCGCGTACGACTCCCCGGCCATGGTCGATCCGGGCATCCTAGAGACGATCGCGCGGGCGATGAAAGAGGACCTGACGCTCCGGATGACCTACCACCCCCTCGCACGTATAGCGCCCAAGGAATACACGGTCGATCCATACATCCTGCGGCGGGCGCGGGGTGCGTGGTATCTGGCCGGGCGTGACCATCGAAGCGGGCGGGTTCCGTTGTTCAACGTCACGCGCATCCACTCGGCAGAGCCGACAGGCCAGCGGTTCGATTACGACCTGGCCGACTTCGACCCCCAGAAGTACTTCGCCGGCACGTTCGGCACGCACGAGACCGGGGATCGGATTCAGGTGACGGTTGAGTTCTCCGGCTGGGCGGCTCGACTGGTCCGTGAGCGCCTGTGGCACCACTCGCAGAAGATAACTGACCTGCCGGGCGGCCGACTCCGCTTCGAGGTCACCGTGGCTCACCTGGACGACATCTGGCCGTGGGTGCTCAGTTGGGGCGCTGAGGCCAAGGCCATCAAGCCCAGGGAGCTGGCTCGCATCGTCGCCGGCCAAGCTGCCGCAACGCTCGAGAGATACGTGAAGCCCAAACAGAGGAGGCAGTAACATGCGCAGAGTACCTGGAGTCAGAGGCGATATTCACGAGCCAGCAACGGACGCCACGCTCGGGAAGTCCGGTGATGCCCTCGTTGATACGGACTTGGCACCAGAGGCCCGACGGGCCAAGAGGCGGGCTCTCTTGTCGCTGATCCCGCCTGACGGGCGGCGAATGGTGGCCGCCTATCTCGAACGCGGGGACTACGAGAAGATCATGAACCTCTGCAGCCCCATTGAGGCCGACCTGTTGCTGGAGCGGCTTCCGGCCTTCGTTCGCCGGCAGGGCGGTCAAGTGGTCTGGTCGGTGCGCCCCGAAATGCATGGTCAGCTTCTCAACAGCACGCAGCACATTGTCATCGTAGGCGGCAAGACACGGCGGATTCTCAGGGAGGGATACTTGTTCCTCCGGCTTCCAGGCGAACTGGCGGTGGTTTCAGCCGAGCCGGTCCCGGCCTCCAAGCAGGTCATGGTGGGTGTCCGTTCGAACGGCGACCCAGTGGCCTTCTTCCGCCGATGGCAAGACCACGTACGCGGAGACAACTACCTGCAAGGGCAGGCCTTCTTTGCCGACGGGCGGATCATTGAACGTGAGAAGGCCTACACGTGGGAGGATATCCTGCTGCCGGAGAGGACGATCCGAACGGTCCGTACCCACGTCGAGGGCTTCCTGCGACAGCGCTTGAGGCTCAAGGGCCTCGGCGTCAAGGCCCGTCGCGGACTGATCCTCGCGGGCCCGCCCGGTACGGGCAAGACGCTGCTGGGCAAGGTGCTGGCCGATACGCTGGACGTGTCGTTCATGTGGGTCTCGCCCCGTCACGTCGAGTGCGCCGCCTCGTTCGACGAGATCCTCTCCGTGGCTCGGTTCGTGGCTCCGGCGGTCGTGTTCCTGGAAGACCTCGACCTGTTCGCCGAGGAGCGCGAGTCGAACCGCTGGATCGGCTTGGGGGAGTTGATGAACCAGTTAGATGGGGCCGTGGACAACGAGGACATCATCACTATCGCCACGACGAACCGCCTGGAAGTGATCGAGCGGGCACTGCGCAACCGTCCGGGACGCTTCGACCGGGTGGTCAAGCTCGATGCGATGGACGAGCCGTGCAGGCGCACAATGCTCACCCGTGCCCTCAGCCACGTGGATATCCGGAGCGAGGACATGAACCATCTGGTCAATGCCACCAATGACTATACGCCGGCCCAGGTGCAGGAGGTGGCCAACACGGTCTTGATCCTGGCCACGCAGGACGATATGGTTTGCGAAGACACGTGCTGCAATGGGCGGTCCGGCCATTGTGAACCGGACAAGCAGAGCACCGGTTGCAGCGACGCGGAGCGCATATCAGTAACCCGTCGCCTCGTAGATGCAGCACTGACGGACGTGGAGTTCGAACGCAAAGCCCGGCTTGGGTTTCATGCGGCGTGAACTACAGAGGAATGTTGAAATGTGTGAGGCATGCGACAGCGTTGTCCGTGGCTGGCAGAGCGTGAGTCTCTCCGATATTCCCAAAAGGCTTGACGACCAAGCCAAGGAATCTCTGAGCATGGCTGGCGTGTACGCCTTGTGGGTTGAAGGCAGGAACAATGAACCAGATGCAATCCACGCCCGAGCTCGTAGGCTCCTTGAACGAGTGAGCCAACAGTGGCCACATGTTCGAAAAGCCATCAAAAACGACCTGCGCACTCTTGAAAGCATCTCCACGTATCGAGACTGCCGCTTAGTGTACCTGGGCCAAGCGAGTGGGCGAACGGACAAGAAAGGAATGTTGGCGCGAATCAAGGACTTCCCTGGAGGACACACGGCTTGGGCTGCTTTGTTGGCGTTGCTCCATGACGGGTGGAAGTTCAGGGTCTACTTCAGGTCACTTGAGAACAACGAAACACCCGATGACGCCGAAAGAAGATGCCTCCGCCAGTTCTGCAAAGTGCATTGGGAACAACGTATCCGGGGCGCCCCGGATTGGGCGGGGACGCTATGCCATGACCATTGTCGTCTGTTGCGCCCCGCAATGAATCGTCAGGCGGCAAAAGGATATCGGCAGAACACATTTGACTTGTGAGCGCAAGGAAACCATGGCTATGGCAGAGCAACAGACCGTGAGTTTCGACCAAGTCGACTTCGGCGAACCACCGCCGCCACCACCTCAACTTGTACTCGGGTGGAACACGAAGCGACGCAGGCGCAAGTGCTCTCAGTGCGATGCCCGGAAGACATTTCCAGTGGGGGCCGTCTTCTGGAATGCTGACGATGCCTTCAAGTTCGTCTGCCCTGCGTGCGCAAAGCCTCTTGTCCCGGGGCTTTTCGCTCTCTGGGAGTTCACGCCGATCATCGTGGAGAAATCCCTTCCTCCCGATGACGTCTTGAGTGACATCGGCCTTCGTATCACGAACTACCGCTATGCGGTTGGACTGTAGGGTCCAGCCGACCAAACATAGGAGACATAAGAATATGCTATTTGCAATTGACAAAGAGTGTCGTGAATTAAGGCCAAAGGAATTCCTTGACTTCGCGGAACATGGGAAACTCGAACAGGACTTGGAGGATCTAATCGCCAAGCATCTCCTTGGAGAGCTTTTCGAGAGAATGCCACTGCTGACGTTCTTTGAGCAGCGGCCCATGCAGGCAGAGGCGGATATCTATGCTGTCAATGAAGCTGGGGACGTAGTGATCTTCGAACTCAAGAGAAGTACGGCCAGTCAAGACGCCTTGGATCAGTTGTTTCGGTACACGCAATGCGCCAGCCAATGGGGCTACGACGATATCAACAGGAAGTTCCAGAACTATCAGAAGAAGGAACCGAACGGGTTGACGTTAGTCCAGGCCCACCGGGATGTATTCAATCTGGACGAACCCTTGGATGAACACCAATTCAATCAACGGCAGATTATGTGGGTTATCGGTAGCGCTGCGGACGAGTCCCTCATCCGCGGGGTCGACTACTGGAAGTCACAAGGCCTATCCATCGACTTCCTCCCCTATCGTCTCTATGAAATCGCGGGCCAGTTCTACTTCGAGTTTTTCGCTAAGCCATACGACACCCACGTGAATCCAGGTTCAGTGAAAGGTGTTCTGTTCGATACCTGTGCCACATACTATGATGACTCATTACGATGGATGGTCGAGAAGAAGCGAGTTTCCGCCTATGGCGACCGAAAAGAGGCTGTATATAGCCTGGCACATGGTGATTACGTTTTCTACTCGCACGTTGGGCATGGACTAGTGAGTGCGGCCAGGGTAGTCGGCCGCAGTGTGAAGAGCGACCCCGGAAGCCCCAGCGGGGAAGATGAGCTCTACTGGGATGTAAAGCCGCTGACGCGACCACCGACAGATCTCAACTCCCCCGAGGCAATGTCCTTTGCTCAGGTCAGGAAGGTCACAGGTAGGAATTTCTTCTGGGCAAGGACTCAGAAAACGCCCTATCTGAATCGAGAAGAGGCGGAGCATCTTCTATCGGAGCTTCGAAACCTCCTCGGTGAAGCGGGAGCAGAGACAGGCAAGTAGGAGATTCTTCACTGATGAGCAACGCAGGGACGTTATCGCTCCCTCCGAACGAACGCAGGTGTACATAGAAACACTCACGAGAGAGGTAAACGCGTTGGGGAATACTGAGCCCTCCGGTTTTCAATACGGGTCATCTAACACATGTAGCTCTCTGTACGGGTTTGGACGGTTGACCAACATTCAGCGGTCGCTCACGCAGGAACAGCGAGCCTCGTAGCCCAAGGTGAATCAGCTTGTCCACAGCGCTTGCTGCACGTCGACAAGCAGGCATTCTCGCTCCTTGCCGAAGCCGGTCATGGATCGGAGGATGTCGGTCAATGGAAGATTGAGCAGCCTCACATCGCCGGCGCATTCGTGGCCGGCTCGCCAGACAACTCGCCTGTATCGGTCTTCGATCTCGACCTGTATGCCTCTCTCGTCCGCGGCTGGCAAAGGGGAGATGATACATGCCGCAGGCGGCGAGGAAAGCCCATGCCTGAGCTGAAGCCGTTGTGCATAGAAGAATAGCTGGTAGAGGTCGGCGTTGGAGATTCGCCTCTTTGGCCGCAACGACGGCCCGTCTGCAGGCCAGTACTCCTTGTACTTGGCGTCAACGACGAGGATTGGCTTGTCCTGACGGTAGAGCACCAAGTCAGGGCGGACACGCCGGTACAGCTTGCCAAGCCCATCCAGGAGTGCGCCCTGGTCGGGGTGTTGGGACTCGACCGTTATATCCTGCGGGGCGAGTTCCTCCCGCATTATCCTCTCGACGAACTTCTCAAACAGCACTGGCATG
>CAZVEV010000316.1:0-6720 GCA_964625865.1 uncultured Planctomycetaceae bacterium
CGCCTCGGCGACCTCCACACCGTCGATCTTGGGCAGTTTCAGGTCCAGCAGCACGACCGTCGGCAGGTCGGCGGGGTCGCGGTCGGCGTACTTGCCCGAAGCGAAGAGATAGTCCAGCGCCTCGGCCCCGTCATTCACCACGACGACAGTGTTTCTGACGTAGTGTCTCCTCAGGGCCCGGAGTGTCAGGTCAACGTCGTCGGGGTTGTCCTCGACCAGGAGGATCGATTTCTTGTCACCCATGCGGTTGCTCCCTTCAGGTCAGCGGTCCGGTCTCTGCGGCAGTGTGAAATAGAACGTCGCGCCCTTTTCCACCTCCCCATGGGCCCATATGCGCCCGCCGTGGCGGTGGACGATGCGTTCCGCGGTGGCCAGCCCGATACCCGTGCCCGGAAACTCATCGAGCGAATGCAGTCGCTGAAACGGTCCGAAGAGTTTCCCCGCATAGGCCATGTCGAATCCTGCACCGTCATCGCGAACGAAGAACACTCGCGCATTATCCACCTCCGCCGTGCCGAACTCAACGCTCGCTTCGGGATGGTGGCTGGTGAACTTCCACGCGTTCTCGATCAGCTTGATCAGCACGACCTGCAGCAGATGACTGTCCCCGTCGGCGGTTAGGCCCTCGGCGATCTCGAAGGTTACGCGGCGATCGGGCTCGGCGGACTGGAAGTCTGCGGCGATCTTGCCGGCCAGGGCGCTCATATCCACGGTCTCGCAGGCCATGCCGACCTGCCCGATCCGCGAGAGGCCCAGCAGATCGTCGATCAGTTCGGCCATTCGTCCTGCGGCCGCACGCACACGAGTAAGATAGCCTCTTCCCTGCTCGTCGAGCGTCTGTCCGTACTCCTCTGCCAACGCTGCGCTGAACCCGTCTATCCCCCGCAGCGGCGACCGCAGATCGTGCGAGACTGAGTAGGCAAAAGCTTCCAGTTCCCTGTTGGCCGCTGCCAGTTGTGCCGTCCGCTGTTCGACACGCTGTGTCAACTCGTCGTTCAGTCTGTTGACGGTTTCTTCGGCCCGCTTGTACCTCAGCGCTTCGACGATGGCCACGGAGAGGACTTCCATAGCCTCCTGATCGCCCGGCAGATACCCCCCTTCCTTGTTGCCCAGCCCGATCATGCCGACGGTCTTGCCCGCGTGTTTCAGCGGAACGCCCAGAAACGCCGTGATCTCGGGATGGCCCTCGGGCGTCCCGACCCGGTCGGGATGTGTCGCCATTTCGTCGGCGCTGACGATCCGTGACCGCCCGTCCCTGATCGTACACCGGTCGATTCCCCGGATCGGCATGTCTTTGATGTGCTTCCTGGCATCGACAACGGCCATCTTGCAGGCATCCCATCCTGGATTACTGATGGCAATATCATCCATAAGACCGGCCTCGTTGACTTCCCCGACAAAGCCGAACCTGCTGCCGGTCAGCTTCTCGGCGACGGCGAGGCAGGTCTTGCCGAGTTCCTCCTCGGTTTCACACGTCAGCGCCTTTCTGAACACGTCGTTGATGGCGTCGAGCAACCTGTTGGCCTCTGCCAGTTCCGCCGTGCGTTGTTTGACGCGATCCTCCAACTCGCCGTGGGCCTTGGCGAGGGAGTTGGCCGCTCGTCTGCGCTCGGTGATGTTGCGTGCGTACAGATTCACGTAATCCGCATCCACCACCGGAGCGAACGTTACGTTCAGTATCCTCTCGCCGCAGACTGCTTCGGCCTCTTGCCTCTGTCCCGATGCCCGAACATCACTGACAACCGTCGTCCACTCACTCGGCAGGGCTTGGCCTTGTCGGCAGCCCCACGCCTCCAGAAGCGGCTCCGACGCGCGGTTCGCAAACACCACCGTGCCGTCGGCCGATACGCGCAACACCGGGTCCGGATTCTCCGAAGGAAACTTCGCAAGCTCCTCGATCCGCTCGGCCGCTTGCTTGTGCTCGGTGATATCGCGGCAGGACTCGACGATCCGGACCACCTCGCCGGCATCGTCGAAGATGGGCGCGGCGGTGATCTCGACGAAGACCTCGCCGCCCTCGGCGTCGCGGTGCGTGTGCTCGACGGTGACCGGCATCTTCGTCCGGCAGACCTGCTCCATCGGGCAGGGGTGGGCCTCGCCGCGACAGGGCGTATCGCGATGGTGGGACACGGAGTAGCAGGGCCGACACGTTGCGACGGGGTCTTCCCCGTCCGCAAACTCGCGGGCGGCGTGATTGGCCAGGACAATGCGGTACTCCCGGTCGATGACCATCGTC
The DNA here is from genome assembly GCA_964625865.1 of uncultured Planctomycetaceae bacterium. Classification (GTDB taxonomy): domain Bacteria; phylum Planctomycetota; class Phycisphaerae; order SM23-33; family SM23-33; genus CAZVEV01. Next base: position 2,237 of record CAZVEV010000316.1, read on the forward strand.
ACTTGGGGGATCGCGTCGATCACGGTCCGCAGGAACCGTGGCGCGTCCTGCGGGGCAGGGCCCTGCCCGTCAGCCCCCGGTGCGTTCAGGTGCCCGCTGTATTGGCCAAGAGGGCTCGCGTCTTCCGGCAACGGCGCCTTTGTCTTGCGTCTGTCTTCCGCCTTCATGTAACCCCTACTCGCAATCAGCGCACTGCCAACGACTTGTCTCGATCTCCCACGTCACCCTTAGCTAAACGTACACCTGATTATAGCGGCTTGGGGACCGCGTAACCATGAGTTCTCCAATTATTGCGGCTTCTGGTCGAACACTGTGCCCGGTTCAAGAAATGGCGTCCGGGGGATTCGCACCGTCCCGGCCAAGCCCCATAAACACCCCGTAGCCGCATGCCGACCTCCCAGGTACCCTCTACCCCCTCGGCCGGGAGATCGTCGCTTAGGCCGCGGCCTCGTGCGTGCCAGACCCTCCGGCCAAGCAGATCAGACCAGGACATCCACGGAAGTGAAGGACCGACCGTGCAGTCGGCAGCGGATGTCGAGATTGGCATACTTCTCAGCCGCCAGGGCTCTCTCACGGGCCCATCGGCGGGCCGGCTCGGACCGACGGCGGACCCGCACAGAGACGACCGGGCTGTCCGGTTCGGCGGTCGTCCTCCAGGGGACGATGCCGCGGTCGGCGAGACGTGTGATCGCTCGGGACACGGGTCTGCTCCACCCGCCTGGGCGGGTTTACGCGACGGCCTCTATCGGCCTGTTCGGCAGGATCAGTCTGTCCATGTTCTTGTGGCACCACGACAAGGCGGCAGCCGCAATCTCGGGGTCAAACTGCGTCCCCGCGCAAGACTGCAGTTCCGCCAGCATCTTCTCGACGGGATAGGCCGTCTTGTAGGTGCGGTCCATGAGCATGGCGTCCATGGAGTCGGCGACATTGATGACCCTCGCCGCCCAAGGGATCTCGTCAGCGGCGATTCGGTCAGGATACCCCGTGCCATCCCACTTCTCATGGTGGTGTCGAACCACTTTCGCCTCGCTCGCAAACAACGCGATGCTGGCCAGGATGTCTCCCCCGAGGGCAGGGTGGCGTCGGATGTGGTCGAATTCCTCGTCGGTGAGCCTGCCCGCCTTGGTCAGGATGTGGTCCGGGACACCGATCTTGCCAATATCGTGCAGCAAGGCCGAGACACGAACCGTCTCCGTGATTGACTCCGTCGCGCCCAGTGCGGCGGCCAGGCTTGTCGCGTAATGCGTCACGTGCTCGCTGTGACGGCGCGTATAGGGGTCCTTGGCCTCGACCGCTCGTGTCAGCGCCCCGACGCTGTCGAGGGCCGCGTTTTTCGCCTGCTTCCCAAGCTCCATCGCCTCGGCGGCACGAAGCGGCAACTGGGGCATCTCGGTTCGACCGCACGTCGCCTTACGGGCCGCCTCGACCAGCTCGCTCATGCTGAACGGCTTCTCGAAATAGTCGTACGCGCCGAGGATCAGCGCCTCGGCCAGGCACTGGCGCGTCGACAGGCCTGTGGTGAGGATCACGTTGCAGTCCGGCCTTTGGCTTCGCACGAACACCAGCAGATCCATCCCGCTGATCCGCGGCATGGTGATGTCCGAGATCACCAGGTCGTATCTCTCGGTTTCGAGCAGATACCGTGCTTCTTCAGCGTCGGAGGTACAGTGGCAGTCGAACCCGCTGGAGGACAATTCATCGCCAATCAGAAAGCACACCCCGGGTTCGTCATCAACGATCAAGACCGTTTTCGACTCTTCTGTTGTCATCATACTGTTCCCCAAGAACGTCTCTCGCCCGAAGCCATCTGCGGAGCGTCTTGAACCGACCACTCCGCGTCCCCCCACTCCTATCGGCCGTCAACTCTCACAATATTAATAAAAGTGATACCTCTCTGTATTTTATGTCAAACTACTGATCTCGCTCTTTTTGCTAATCCTATCATTCAAGATGTCCGACTATAGCGGTATGGCGGACATGCCGCGGACGTTTCCAGACGTCGCGTGACGGCAGTGGAGCAACGGCGGCATTCGCCCGTAATGTGGGTCACTGACAGGGAGTTTGAGACGATGCACGTTTTGGTAGCCGACGACGACAGAGGAGACCTTGCACTTCTTGTAAGTCGACTCAAAGAAATCGGTTACGTCCCACGAGCAGTTCGGGGCGGACCGGCGGCCCTCAAAGCGGTCCAGGAGAATCCGGGCATTCGGTTGGCGATCCTGAACTGGATGCTGCCAGGACTGGACGGCTTGGAGGTGGCCAGGGAACTCAGGCGCGCCAAGGCGAACATCTACACGGTCGTGCTGGTTGGCAGGTGCTTCTGCGAGGAGGCCAATGCCGCGTTTGGCTCCTGGGCGGACGAGTTTGCAGGCAAGCCGCTAAGCCCTGAGGCATTGCAGGCCCTGCTGGAACGGGCCGAAGCGGCGGCCAAACTGAGGGAACACCCGAGCCCTGTTGAATCGAGCGCAAGACGGGTCGCCAAGCCCGATCTAAGGCGTTTCAACTCCGAGGCCTCGACGTAGATCGCTCCGGAAAACGACCAGCTGGAGTGGTTGGGCTGAACGCCTATCTCGATGCGCATAGCAGCTCTCCTTTGGGCCTGACCCCTTCAAGCGAGCGGACAACTGCGCCCGGCCTCAGGTGCCTCATTGCGTCCCAGACAGTTGGTAGCGGCTGCTCACAGAGGTTGCCATAGGTTTCCGTGAGGAACACGCAGGGCGTTACACAGCCGTCGCTTCGGACATTCATGAAGCGAATGCCCGCCGGGCAACTCCCGACGAGAGAGCACTCGAGTCGGACGGTAGCACCCTCCACCGGCTTCTGTTGGCGGAGGGTGGAGATGGCTTTGCGATCGATGCGAGGCAGGGCCTGCTTCGGTGTGGGTTTCGGCTCCAGCAGCGTGATCGACATGTGACGCTCCGCCGCCAACCGGCCCAGGAGACCTGCACGGTCGTGGAGACGTGGCCAAGCAACGACGTTCAGGCCCACTGCTGTGGCCTCCTGCAAGGCCTCTACTCGGGCCGTCAGTGTTCGCAGTGCCAGCTCATCGGCACAGGCGTCGTGCGCAGTGATGTTCACCTGTGAGAAGACGGAGAACCTGCCGACAGGGAATCTGTCCAGGTAGTCTGCATTCGTTGTCATGCTCACATTGAGACCTCTAGACACCGCGTGCTCTGCCAGCTCTAGAACATCCTCCCGCAGCAAGGGCTCACCGCCCCCGAAGGTGACCTGGATGAGGCCGCTGTCGGCCATATCATCCAGAACGCGGCACAGGGCGGATGTGTCCATCTCCTCGGCAGATGGACCACCCCCGAGATAGCAGTAAGGGCACCGCCGATTACAGGCTTCTGTCAAGGAGATATGGCAGACCTCGGGAGCGGTCAGATCATCGGGGTATGGTGGGCCAAGACCCAGCAGCCCCTCAGCTTCCGGGCGGGTCATCTTGATGGTCATCGCCGGATCGCGAACATACACCAGGGCGCCGTACGGCTCCTTGCGTATGGCCTTCTGAGCACGTTCAGGCCTGGCCTCACTCAGAGGGAAGGCATGATCGATTTGCGGTGCGCCGCAGGAGAGTCCCATACGATGTGCCTTGCTTGCACTGCCTTGTTCTCGCATGAAGAGCTCGACGACACCGGAGCTCTCATGCGACCGTCAGGTATGCTACCCGCAAGGGGGGGGCATGTAAAGGCTAGGGTGATTGGCACTGTGCTCTGTCGCACCCGTGTCTCTTATCGCTGCGGCTTTTCTCGGATAGGCATGTTCTCATACTTGTCACCTTCGGATTCAGCCGGGGCGATTCATCTCTACGCCCTTATCGCAATTAATCTTGAATTCGATCATGCCGATCGCCACCTTCTGAGAATCCCTCGTGTAAGAGCCCGATAATCACCGGATGAATCCGGTGATGCGTCCGCCATTATCATGGACAATTCCGTCATGAATAAAGCCGCTCGGTCGGCCGCCAATCTGGCGAATGACATTGCCGTCCATAAAAGCGATGTCCTTTCCATTCATGTCACGAATAACATTCCCATCAAAGAAGCGTCCTGTGCTGCTACCATTGCTGTTTGCCCATTCACTCATCGCTCGTTCCTTTCGATTGGCGAGGGTTGTGATTGTCTGCCCTGTATAGGAGTCCAAGAGGATAGCCGATGACAAATCACTGATGGCGTCCTGCGGGAGGGTCCGGCTTGGTCTAGTAGCATCATGCCTCCCAGGCATTGATCAGTTATCTGCCGCTAAGATGATGGGCGGCTTAAGAAGGACGCATTGCTTATGGCGGTTGGAGGCAATACCGCTCAGGTCTGAACGCACTGCGAGCAATCCGTCCCCTGGGCCACAGTGTGATGCGAAGGGTAGGGCCAGGCGCAATGCCGCTGTTCGCACTGCCCAGGCGGTCGCTTGCCAGATGATGCAGTTGCTTTCATTCGAGATATTGTCAATAGTTGTGGATGGCGGACGGAGCATGTTTTCACGCGGCG
>CAZVEV010000317.1:0-6565 GCA_964625865.1 uncultured Planctomycetaceae bacterium
AACCCCGCCATGTCCATTTGTCGATCCCCTACCTACGCATTATCCGGATGAGCCATAATTCTTCTGTATCGTGGCGTGTCCGGAGCCGAACGTCACGAGGAACGCATGTTGTGTTCAGGAGTTTGAGTGGCGAGCCGTGGAGTAGGTAGCGTGGCAAGGCTGTGTGCAACGTATGACATGACCCGCACCCTGACCGTCCGTGCATCCATCCGGCGACGGATTCGGCGCGGGCAAGGTGTTCCTGTTCTTTTCGAACAGCAAAGGAGAAACCCATGAGGACAAGACACAGAATCCAGGCCGTATTGGCCCTCGCCGCCGTGGCGATGGCGGCCGCGTGTACGAGCACCGCTGACGCCGGAACGATTGCGAACTGGAAAGAACTGAATCCTAACGTCGCACCATTCACGTCCGGTCTGGACACGAACGGACCGACGTTCGGAGACGGGACGAACGCCGACGCCCAGTCCGCCTGGATTGCCGGTCGGTTCGGCACGACGGCGTCGCCCGAGTCGGTGACGCTGGCCGTCGGCGAAATCCTGACGGTCTCCGGGAATCTCGTCCTGACCGGCGGAACCATCCCCGATAACGGCTATCGTTTCGGCATCTACAACGATGGAGGCAAGTTTGCCGCGGGCAGTGGCAATAACTGGACCGGCGGCTGGAATCACCAGACAAGTACGGATCTCTTCCAGGGACGCACGGACGGCGCGTTTGTCAGTACCATGGGCAACGCGGTTGACTTGAATGCCGTCAAGACCAGCACGGGCAGTCTGGACAAGGATTCGACCCTGCCACTGACCTGGACGATGTCTATCACCCGAGACAGCGCCACAACCGTCGACATCGTTTCGACGTTCACTGGCGGCGGGGGCAGCCTGAACCAGGAGTACACCGTAGCCGACCAGACAACGTCCCTCTTCACGTATACCGCCGCCGGTCTGCTCTTCGGTGGAAATACGAGTGTCGATCGAGGCGTGTTCTCGAACGTGCAGTATTCAGTGATTCCCGAGCCGGCGACGATGAGCCTGCTGGCGCTGGGCGGATTGGGCGCAGTGGCGCGACGCCGCCGAAAGGCATAGAAATAGATAAAAACCGTCCCGGACAAGAGGAGAAACGGGACAGACAGGAGATTCGATATGAGAAGTATGACTGCAACACTGCTGGTGGTGGCCCTGCTGGGCGGGACGGCCTACGCGGCCAGTGTCGACGAGTTCAATGACGGCAGCACGAGCCCCTGGAGCTTCAGTGGTTCCGTGGGCAGCACGAGCGAAAGCGGCGGGGCTATCCGCGGCTCGCAGATCGGCGGCGACCCGTGGATGTCGCGGGGAAATCCCAACAGCGCCGCGATCGAGACCGACGGCAATCAGTTCGTGCACATCCGCCTGAAGACGCCGGCGACGATGAACGCCCAGGCCCAGGTCTTCTGGTCTGCCGGGGCGTTCACCGGGGCTGAACAGCAGGTGTTCTCCACGACGAACGACGGTACGTTCCAAGACTACGTGGTCGACTTGAGCGGCAACGCCGCATGGGGCGACGGCCTGGTCAAGAACATGCGGCTGGACCCGGCAACGTCGGCGGGATCCGGTCAATTCGAGGTGGACTACTTCCGTATCAGCTCCAGTGCGACCGATTCGCACGCGTATGTGGTGGACAACTTCACCAACGGCGACCATTCGCAATGGTCCAAGAATGCGGGGCTCGGCGGTGCATCCGAGGCCGGCGGCCTCTTCAGCGGCACGGCGAGTACGGGCGACCCGCACATGTCACGAGGCATTCTGAATGTCGATGGCACGGAGATGTCGATCGTCCGCATCGGCCTGGCCGTAACGGGCAGCTCGACATCCGCCGAGTTCTTCTGGGCCAACGAAGACGGCGGCTTCCACTCATCCCGAAGGCACGCGTTTGCGATCAACTCCGACGGCGTGATGAGGACGTACGAAATCGATCTAAGCGGCAATCCCAACTGGAGCGGCAAGACGATGTCGCAGTTTCGTCTCGACCCGGCAACCGTCTCGGGTGACTCGTTCCAGGTCGACTTCATCGAGATCGTCCCCGAACCGGCGACCATGAGCCTGCTGGCTCTGGGCGGATTGGGCCTGCTGCGGCGTCGTAGATCGTAATCTGACAGGAGAACATCATGACAACAAGACACCGAACCCAAGCCGTATTGACCCTCGTCGCGGTGGCGATGGCAGGGGTCGTGCTGGCGGGCGCCTCGGCCAATGCGGCGGTCATTACCGGTGTGACGGTGGAAGACTTCTCGTCTGAACTGACTAAACACAACCGGTATGCAGTGAATATCATCAATGGCAGCGGGCTGACGGGCGGAGCACACGGTAACACTCCCGACCACACGATGTGGGAGATTACGGGAACATACGACACGCCAAACGACACGCTGCCGGCGCACGTCACCTTGGACCTGGAGAACAACTACGTTCTCGGCGCCATCCACGTGTGGAACTACAACGAAACAAATGCCTCTTTGTCCACCGCCGGTGCCAAGGACGTCGAGATATGGGTCTCGCCCACCGACAGCACCGCCGGCCTGGTCAAGTTGGACAACGCAGGCGGAGACTGGGTGTTCGCCAAGGCCCTCGGCGCTGCCGGCTACCTCGGTTTCGACGTCGATCTGTCTGGCGTAACGAACGATTCCTTGCTGAACAATGTCCGGCTGGTCCGTTTCAACATGCTCACGAACCACGGCCAGATCAAAGACCTTACCGGCCTCTCTGAAGTCCAGTTCGATGGAGTCGTTGTCCCCGAGCCGGCGACGATTCTTGCCATGATGGCCGCAAGCCTTCCCGCTCTGTTGAAGCGTCGGCGAAGCCGAGGCTGAAATCCCGATGAACATCGGGGCTGGCGCTGGGCGGATTGGGCCTGCTGAGAAGACGACGAAGCCGATAGGCGAAGACGCAGAAGCACCATGTTCTGACACGCATCACGGGGCGGTCCCCACGGGACGGCCCCGTTTGCTTTGGATGGGTGTGCCGGAAGGTCCATCTGTGAACGCGCACGGGTAACGAGCGCCAATACGCTGTCGTGACACATCCACGAAGCGCCTTGCGCCGGTGGACGGGATCCCCCGGGTGTAATCACCCGGGGCGAAATGGGTGCGTCCGAAGGCGAGAGGACCTCGTGCGCGGGACGCCATTTCGCCCCCGGTGAACGCACCGGGGGGTTCGTCCGTGGATGTCTGCAGTCAACGACAGGAAGAGAGCAGAAGAGCAAGGCGCGCAGTTTCTCTTGGCGCGGACCGAATGCCGGGGATATGATCGAGACGACGTAAGGACGAGAAAGTGAGGGTATAGCATGGTTCCCGAGATCCGTTGAGGACCCCGGGCAGAAAGGACACGTCGTCGTGAAACAGAACATCATCACGCTGGTACTGCTTGCCCTGTTGATTGCCGCCCCCGCGCTTGGCGCCCCGGGCGACACCGTCGCAACGACCTGCCGCGAGCATCGGATCGCGGGTGGGCTGATCGTCCACGTCGGCTGCGGTGACGGAAAGACCACAGGTACCCTTCGCCCGGGCGAGAGCTTCCGCGTTCACGGGCTGGACACCGACGCGGCGCAGGTCCGCAAGGCCCGGGCGCACCTTCAGAAGCTCGGCGTATACGGCCCCGTGTCGGTGGATACGTTCAACGGCACGGACCTGCCCTACGCGGACGACATGGTCAACCTGCTGATCGTCTCGGGCAAGGCTCCCGGCGTACGGCGGGCCGAGATCCTCCGCGTGCTGGCCCCGCGCGGGGTGGCGCTGGTGGGCGAGGCCAAGATCGTCAAGCCCGTGCCCGACGACGTGGACGAATGGACGCACTACCTGTACGGGGCGGGGGGCAATCCCGTCTCGCGCGACATGCGCGTCGCCCCGCCCGGACGCCTCCAGTGGAACGGCGGGCCCCGCTGGAGCCGCAGCCACGAGACCGACATGAGCCTGACCGCCGGCGCGGTAGCCAACGGTCGCATAATCCACACGCATGACGAGGGGCCGATCGGCATCCACGAGACGCCCCGGACCACCCGCCGCCTGCCGGACAAGTGCTCGCTGGTCGCCCGCGACGCCTACAACGGGGTCATCCTGTGGAAACGCCCCATGCCCGGCTGGGGCAGCGCGGCCTGGGACGCCGAGCGATGGCGGTTCGGCAAGCGGGACCAGATGTGGTCCTCGCCCCTGACCCTGCCCCGCCGCCTGGTGGTCATCGGCGATCGCGTCTACGTGACCCTGAGCTACCGCACGCACGTGTCGGAACTCGACGCCGTCACCGGCAAGACGCTGCGGGAGTTCAAGCAGACCGACGGCGCCGAGGAGATCGTGGTCCACAACGGGCGACTCCTCGCACGCATCCGCCCCAAGGAGGGACTCGAGACCGTGCTCGCCCTGGACATCGCGTCGGGCAAGACGCTGTGGAGCAGGCCCACCGTCAAGATGGACGACGTGACGCTGGCGGCCCGCGGCCAGCGGGTGTGCTTCGTCAACGCCAAGTCGCTGGTCATGCTGGACGGCCGCACCGGCAAGGAGACGTGGCGGGTTACGGTCAGCGCCGGCGCGCGCTCCCGACGCGCCGTGCCCGCCAGCACGCTGGTCCTGCACGACGAGGTGGTCCTGCTGGGCCGCCCCGGATCGGTGCGGGCGCTGTCGGCGAAAGACGGCAAGGTGCTCTGGACCCAGAAGACCAACGCGAGCTTCCGGGGCCCGCCGGACGTGTTCATCGCTGACTCCCTCGCGTGGGTCGGCACGCTCAACACCATCGGTCGCGACCTGAAGACCGGCCAGGTCGTCAAGCAGATCAAGCCGGGCCTGCTGTTCACCACCGGCCACCACTCGCGCTGCCACCGCGCCCGGGCGACCGAGAAGTACCTGCTGTACAACTACCGCGGCATCGAATTCCTCGACCTGCGGAGCGACGGGCACATGCGTCACGACTGGGTGCGCGGCACGTGTCGCTACGGCCTGATCCCCGCCAACGGGCTGATCTACACGCCCCCCCACTCGTGCTTCTGCTATCCCGGCGTGAAGCTTACCGGCTTCAATGCGCTCGCCGCCAAGGGCGGCGAGTCGAAGGTCGAAGGTCGAAGGTCGAAGGTCCCGCGCCTCGAGAAGGGCCCCGCGTACGGCAAGAATCCGCAATCCGAAATCCGCCCTTCGACGGCGCTCAGGGCAAGCAATCCGCAATCAGACTGGCCGACGTATCGTCACGACAATGCCCGCAGCGGGTGCGCGTCGGTCGGCGTGCCTGACAAGGTGAAGCCGGCGTGGCGGACGGTCCTCCGCGGGAAGATATCGCCTCCCGTGGTCGCGGCCGGCCGCGTGTTCGTCGCGGGGCGCGACTCTCACACGGTCCACTGCCTCAGCGCCGAGACGGGCAAGGCACTGTGGGCCTGCACGGCCGGCGGTCCGGTGGATTCGCCCCCCACGATCAGCAAGGGGCGCGTCCTGTTCGGCTGCACGGACGGCACGGTGTACTGCCTCCGCGCCTCGGACGGCGCGCTGGTGTGGCGATTCGTCGCGGCGCCGCAGGACAGGCGAATCATGTCCTACGGTCGCCTGGAGTCGGCCCGCCCCGCCCACGGCAGCGTGCTGGTCGAGAACGACACGGTCTACTTCGCCATCGGGCGTTCGTCGTATCTGGACGGGGGGATCGCCCTGTACGGACTGGACCTCGCCACCGGCGCGGTCCGTCACCACGCCCGCCTGGCAGGCCCGGCCCCGGACCTGACCAAGCCCAACCCTCGCGCTCACGAAATGGACGGCTCGCTGAACGACATCCTCGTCAGCAACGGGCAGAAGCTCTTCCTGACGCAGAACGTGTTCGACCTGGCCCTGAAGTCCGTGCCCGCCCCGCGCATCGCGAAGTGGGGCGCGAGAAAGACCGACCTGCACCTGGTGGCCACCGGCGGGTTCCTCGACGACACCATGTTCGACCGGAACTACTGGATGCACGCGCGCCGCTGGCCCGGGCTGTACGTGGCCAACGCCACCTCCAAGGCCGGACAGATCCTCGTGTTCGACAAGACCACGACCTACGGGATGCACATGTTCACCACGAAGTTCAGCCGGAGCCCGTATTTCGAGCCCGCCGCGGGCGGCTACGAACTGTTCGCCGACGACAACGACAACGAGCCGGTACTGGCCCAGAGGGACGCCAACAGGGAACGCGGCTCCATGACCCGCGCCAAGCCGCCCAAGTGGAGCGTCAACATCGCCATGCGGACCCGCGCAATGGTGCTGACCCCGCCGGCAGGCAAAGAGAAGACGGGCAGGCTCTTCCTCGCCGGCCCGCCCGACGTGATCGATCCCAAGGATCCCCTGGCCGCCCTGGAAGGGCGCGGCGGCGCGCTGCTCTGGTCGGTCTCGGCCGCCGACGGCGCCACCAAGGCCGAGTACCGCCTCAAGGCCCCGCCGGTCTTCGACGGCCTGATCTCCGCCGGAGGCAAACTCTACCTCACCACCACCGACAGCGCCGTGACCTGCTGGAGCAGTCGCCGGTAGTCAGTAGCCGGTAGGCGGGGGCGCATCCCACCTGAGTAGGTAGTGTGTGCGGAGTGCTGGAACCTGGAACGC
>CAZVEV010000318.1:0-6535 GCA_964625865.1 uncultured Planctomycetaceae bacterium
GACCATTCGTGTTCGCCACACATGCTGGCGATCTCGGCCAGGGCGTCTTCGTGCTCGTAGGATTGGACCCACAGGCCCGTGAAGGCTGCGGCGATGTGTTCGTACAGGTGCTGTTGTAGTGTCATGGAGTGTGTATCCTTTCGTGGATGACCAGGTCAGGGGAACGTCCAGTTCGTGGGTGCCTAGCAGGTCATGCGGGACTGAGTACCACTAGCTTCGATGAGGGAGTTCTGTGAGTGCGGTGGCGAGTTCAGAGGCTACCCGATCGCGAACGATGGCGAAAGGCGGTGCGGGCAGTGTCACCGGTGACAGAGTATTCCAAAGGCTTTGCCTCCTCTGACGGACGGGCCTTGGGTCTACGTGATTCCAGCACTTGATAGTTCCGGAGAGCGGTGGTATATCTCGCTAGTCGTCTCCGGGAATGGCCAGTTGAAGGCTGCTTGCATGGGCGATACGCAGGGAAGGAATCTGCCATGGGTTCGACCACAGAGTTGAAGATTTCGGGCGTCTCTTTCTACGCAAATGAGTCTCGCAATATTGAAACCCTTTCAATCGCCACTGCGATGCTGGCCGAGAGATTTGGAGGTGCTTTTCGGGCTGTCGGTGTCGAGCCCTGCTTCGTCCAAGGTGGCTCCTCGCTACTGATGACGGTCCCAATCGGGGTTGCGGATGAGATCAAGGCCATGGCCGAGAAGGTGCTGGGCTTGCTGCATATGCTAGAGGGCAAAGACCATGAGGTCGCTTTGGAAGGCCATGAACTCCGTGCGGTTCTAAGGGTATTGGCGACTCTTGACGAACCATCAGCTACGTTGCGAAGGCTGGTGCAGAGGGCCATCGGGCATGACGTGTCAGGTCAACACACTGACGCGTTGAAGTCGCGGCTGGATTGCGTGCCCCGCAGCCCGGACGCCCCGGAGTGGCGCGTGGTAGATCAAGTGCTGGGGCGAGAAGCGACCGGCGCTTCCAGATTCATGTTAATCGTGCGGATTGTGATGCTGGGCGTGGCCGGGGTGTTGGTCTGGAGCTTGACGTCCGAGCAGCTTTCGAGCTCTGCGGTCTGGAAGCTGGCAGGCGTGGGGGTCGCTTGCCTGATTGGTGTTGTGGGCGGGGTGAGGCCCTACGCAGCACAGAGTATCTATCGGGCGGTCGCGGCTGCGGAGGCTCGGTCGCGCTCGTTCAGGACTCTGGATTCGGTCTCGGGATTGCTCTACTACGTTGTGCTGCTGGTGGGTGTAGGTAGCGCGGCGATATTCGTGCACAGCTATACCAGCGGTCGATATCTGCCGGGTAGGTACCATGAACTAGGCCCACTGGTATTGCATGATGAAGCGGGCTGGGCATCGATGGGGAAAGCCTACCGCGAGGCCTATGAGGAGGGCATGGTCAAGTCTGGCCACAGCAAGGGGGCCGGTCCGGAACGGTATGCCAATGTCGCAGCCAAGATGGATTACGCCATGGACCCGCGTCCATACGTTCAGTGTGAGGCCATCTTGCAGTCCAAGCAGGGCCAAGCCTTCGTGGCCCTACTGAAAGGCGTGCCGACCGCTAAGCCCACGCAAGGTGAGCCGACTGTCATCGCGAAGGATGCAACTTTTGAGGACATTCTGAAGGCCGCGACGTCGCAGTCTCCCGAACCGCGGAAGCTCGTGATCAATGACGTTGAGTTCGTCGTAACGGCCTCTCCGATGGAAGAGGGAGGCGTATCTTTCGTGCTAGTCCACGACCAAGTGAGCCTGAACTTTGTGGATAAGGGCAACGCTTCCCCGCTGGAATTACAGCAGATGGCCGACTTGCTTAAATCCGTCAGGCGTGACTCTGACTAGACGACTGTTCAAACTCATCTCCTCCCAACCCTCTGATGCCAGCCCACCTGGAATCAATCGTTCCCGCCACACACCCTTCGCTGCTCATCCCACCTTACCGGCAGGTTTTTCCGCAGCTTCCCAAGACTGATTCCCTCCGGTTCATTCCCAAGCAAGATAGCCTTGACGATGTCCGGCGCAAGCGACGTCAAGCGCGGAATCCGCCCGGCATACGTACGATCGACACCGACGTCCCGAGCGAGATCCTCCACGCCGGCGTACTCACCAGACTCGATCTGCTCCTGCCACCGGTGGACTTTGGCGGGGGCCTCGATGAACGTGGGCTTGCCGACTCGTCGGGAGTGGCGACTCCTCAGGCACCTTCATGGCCCTGCGTCTGTCGTGCAGACACCTGGTAGCGCTCCGTGGTAGGCTGATACGACAGTTTCTCGCCCAGCGCGTTCTCGATCAGTCGGCTGGCATGCTGACACGATGTGCCGGCAAACCCCTTGGTCTCCAGCCGTGTCTCACCCTGGGGGCTGACGATGATCTCAATGATCCTCATGATGCAGCACCTCCCACCTGAATGGTCAACTTGATCGATCCGTCCTGCAGCGGCTGCTCGGTCACGGTATGACCGGCACGACGGGCTTCGAGCTTGGCCTTCTCGATCGCGTACGCCTGGAGCAGGCGATCCAGCTCGGCCTGCTTTCCCCACTGCTGCCCGTAGTTGTCGTAATGGACCTGGCGGGCATTGGTGTCGACTACCACCGGATATCGCCAGTCTGGCAAGTGCACGATCAGGCCTTCGACTTCGGTCGTGAACAGCTTGCCCCTGCCCTGGACGGGCTCAGCCAGACCCAGCCGCCGGCATGCGGCAGCCAGGGCGGTTGGATCTCTGATCTCGGTCTTGATCGTCACGATGTGGCTCATGTCGGTGATGCTCCTTTCTCTGGAATAATCAGCCCGCCCGGGACGCTGGCGGTCACCAGGGCCATCGTGATCATGATGGCCCCGGCCTGCCCCGAAGGGCCATCCCGGGCGGGTGTTACTTGTCTGGGCGTTTCGGTTGTCTGTGTCGCCCCGGCCGGCGGCGGACACGTGTCAACTGCCTGGCCGAAGGCGCCTGTGTCAGCGAGAGGTCCGAAGACAACCGGCTGTCGGGGAGCCCGCGGGGCTGCCGGACCTCAGCCGCCTGGCGATGCTCGTCGAGAAGTGCGATCACATCGAGATCGCTCGGGCGATGTCGCAGGCAGATCCAGACCAGGACTACCGCAGCGATTACAGGCACGGCTACGCCCAGGCAGATTGCGACCATTCGCAGCCGGCCTGGCCAGAGATAAGCCGCGTCGCTGTCCCGGCGCGCGTCATCAGCCGATTCCACGGCAGTCCGTGTCGCACGGGCCAGTTCGGTGTTTACATCGGGCGCCCTGTTGCACGTACCGATCAGGCCGAACAGCACGAGCAGAACGATCACCACACCGACCACGGCGGGCCAGTTGTCCGACACAACGTTGTCGTACTTCATCACGGGCCCCTTTCCTGTTTCTGGCCGAGGAGTGTTCGCAGCAGGCGTTCCATGATCCGCCGTAGTCGTCGTTCCCGTGCGATCAGGACGATCGCAACAGTCAGCGCGATGGCAGTAGTCGCCCACAGAAGCACTGCAACCGACGCGTCGGCCCCGGCTTCTTGCCGCTGGGCCTCGAGGACGCGGCGGTCCTGGTCTCGAAGTTGTTGCATCCGGCGACGGTCCTGCTCGGCCTGCTGGCGGGCCTGGCGGACTGCTTCCAGCGATTGCCGGTCCGCCCGGGGGGTGGTGTCGTCTTCGTCGCAGCCGAACAGGGCGAGGGCGAACAGAACGACGAATGCGCCGGGGCTGGCGCGAGGAAACTGTCTCATCATGTGTAGGGATCTCCTTCTGCTGTGTCGGAGGTGGGGGTGAAGTTGCCACGACCATCCTCGATGGCCTCGGCCTGCCCCGCCAGGGGGCCTCCCCCGCGGGTTTCGTCTGGTTGGGGGTTATGGCGGATAGGGCAGCAGCTCGCACAGGAACTGCACGGTGTCGGCGCCGGAGATGTCCCGGTCCACGTCGTATTGCCCCGTGTTGGGATCGTAGTACATCCAGCGGTAGACCTTCGCCAGAATGTCTCGTGTTTCATGAGCCGACATGTCATCGATCTCCGCAACGCCAGTAGGACGGAACGCGGGGATGACCAGGGGCGGCTGGCGAGGGTTCCTGACCGGCCCGTGGGGCGTTTCGATCATCTGTTCGCCGTTGGACACATCGCCCGTCGTGCCGCAGGTCAGCTCAGACGCCAGGATGTTCAACGTCACGTCCGGGTCCACCGGTAGACAGCGGAGCCACTTGGTCAGCTGGCCCACAGCCAACCCGGCAGCAACATTCGAGGTGTAGATGGTGGACTTGGCCGTACAGGCGCCCGCGTGGGCTTCGGATGCGGCAAACAACGTCGTCGGGTAGTGTTTGCGGCTGACGGCATCGGCAACGCTCAGGACACGCACGACCTCTGCGCTCATCCGGGTATCAGCGTAGAACCGCACGTCGTCCCGGACGGCCTGCCAGATGTGCCGGCGGGTCTCGATCGCGTCCACGCAACAGAACAGGACGTCCCCGACACTCATGGAGCGTTTGAACCGACTGGTGATCGACTCCACTGCCAGCCCACTGTTAATCCACTTGGCCACGTCAGCGGTGGCCTCAACCTTCAGCCGGCCGAGGTCCGATTCGAAGTAGCCCTGTGGCGCCAGGTTCTCGACCTCGACGCGATCGAAGTCGATCAGTTGCAGGCGGGGTACACCAATGGCAGTCAGTTGCAGGGCGACTTGTCGGCCTACAGCACCCACGCCGACCACGGTCACCGTCAGGTCGGCCAGGCGCTCGACCGGGATGATGTCACGCTGGCGGATGTCACGCCGTGAGAGATCCGGGGTGGTCATGAGAACACCCCCGCGCCCTGCGGCAGGTCGTCGGGTGACAGGCCAAACTGGTCAAGGATGTCCGCCCGTTCGTCGGGATCCATCTCTGCCAGTTCAGCCAGCATGTAGTCATCCAGGCACAGATCGGCGCCGAAGGTCTCGTTCAGACCGCGGGCATCCTCCACCGTGGCCTCGTACCCGTACTGGTCGGCCCAGCCGAGCTCCATGTCCGGCCAGAAGTGCTCCCGGCCGGCCTTGACGTTGGCCTTGTACTCGGCACCCCAGGCGTCGAAGTCACTGGCGTCGAAGGGCTGGCTGTAGTCGACGGCGACGGGGATCCGCACATCACCGCCCGGACCGACGTTGAATCGCAGCCGTGCGTAGCTCCTGCCGCCTCTAGCCAAGATGAACATGACTGCGTGGTCGCAACTGCCGAACACGCGAAAGAACGTCTCCTCGTCGACGCAGCTCGGCTCAGGTGAACTTCCGGGGTGGGTGTGGCACCAGATGCGAAGGACCTGGGCCGGCTGACGTCCTGCGTCGACCTGATCGTCGAGGAATTCCCCCACCGCTCCATCCTCGAACGTCACGCCCGCCACGGTGACGCTCTGCTTGACCGTGATGAAGTCTTCAACGTAGAGCGGATCATCGGCCGGCGTGATCCCGAACCCGCCGATCTCGGTGTCCCCGCGGTCCCTGAAGAACAGCAGCTTGGCCCACGCGTACGGGCTGAACTTCAACACCAGACCTCCCCGCGTGTCCTGCTCTCGGTCATCGTCCGCTTCATGCCGCGGATTCCGCGGCCGTGATGACGTCGACCGGGATTGCGTTCTCTTGTTCATCTTCATGGCTACCTTCCTTCTCATGGCAGGCGCACTCGCCCTGTTCCAGGCAGCGGGTGCACAGTTGATCCTCGCAGTCCGGACAACGAGTCAGGCACGAGGGGCAGACGTGTTCATCGCACACGGGGCAGTTCTCGAGACAGCCCTTACAGGTGCTCTCGTCGCAGACCGTGCAATACGACGCGCATTCAGAACAGAAGTCATGTTCGCATGACGTGCACCAGTTGGAGTCGGTCACACCCCCGATGTATCCGCACTCGTGACACGACGTGCCATGCCAGTTCTCCAGCGACACGTAGGGCGAACTGCTGTTGTACGTGGTCAAGACACCGCGCACGAGCAGGAAGAAGTCACAGATCCTCCCTGAACTCAGCGCGGCGTTGATCGGCGTTACGGCGTCGCCTGCACAGAGCCTCTCGTCCGATACGTGCGGATGGGTCACGACGTCGTTGCTCGTCGCCGGGTGCGGGTCCAGGGCCACGATGTCGTATGCGGAATACGGCTCGTCGCGGCCCAGGCGATTGACGTACAGATGCACATCGAAGGGGCCGAGGTACAGGCCATCGAGTGTGATGGGTTCGGTGGACACGGACAGGACATGGCTCTTCGGATCGTACGTCATGCCGTCGAACTCATCTCTCACTTGTCGGAGGTCCTCCACCAGGCATCGGACGGACGGCACGGTGACTGCCCGGCGGGCGTCGATCACCTGCATGAGGTTCTGCGCGTGGTGCGGCAGATCACGTGCGACCGCGGCGAGGCGCTCGACCAGCTTGCCGGCCGCAGCGTCCCAGCCGTGTCCCAGGGCAACCTGCAACTTGCGACGCAGGGACTTCAGGCGCGCTTGTGTGACGTATAGCGTTTCGGTCCGCTGGATGACCACATGGGTTCGTGTGCGGACGAGCGCCTGCAACTGCTCCCGGATCTTCTGGGCCACGTACACAAGCTGGTGCGGCG
>CAZVEV010000319.1:0-6527 GCA_964625865.1 uncultured Planctomycetaceae bacterium
CGTCGAGAACCATCCGATGTTCTACATCAAAGACCGCACGTTCCTCGGCCGTAAACCCGGCGACAAGGTGACCAAGACACCCCACAAGGACAAGCCTTGGAAATCCAACTACACGCCCTGGGACCCGTCGGTAATCTACAAGCCCGATGAGGTCTCTCATGAAGTAACCGAGCGCCTTGTCAATTACATCGAGACCGTGCCCCGGGATAAGCCCTTCTTCATCTATTGGCCGTCACATATCCCACACAAGCCAATCACACCACATAAGAGGTTTTCCGGGAAGACCACGTTCGGTTCCTATGGCGATTTTCTGCTCGAACTCGACACCTACGTGGGACAGGTAGTCCAGGCCCTGAAGAAGGTCGGACAACTGGACAATACCCTGATCATCTTCACCAGCGACAACGGTGGCTTGAACCCGATGAATGAGAGCCACGCCAAGAAGTGGCATATGGAGCCAATGTGGCAGGCGCGGGAGTCGGGGCATATAATCAATGGCCCCCTTAACGACGGCAAGCATTCTGTTCTGGACGGTGGCTTCAGAATTCCCTTCATTGTCCGGTGGCCGGGCCACATTCCCGCCGGCAAGACCAGCGACCAGTTGATCTGTTCCACCGACGTGATGGCCACCTGTGCCGCACTTCTGAACTGCGAATTACCTGCGGATGCCGCCGTGGACAGTGTGGACCTGCTGCCCCTGTGGACGGGGAAGTCAAAGAACGCCCCCCGGGATTCTGTCGTACTGGTCGCTCCTGATGAGACCTTTGCCATCCGTCGGCGCAAGTGGAAGTTCATCGAGAAGAACCCAAAAGGAAAGCGGCGGGGCTCCACCAAGGACCAGTTGTATGACGTTGAACAGGATATCGGAGAAACCAAGAACCTGATTGCGCAATACCCCGAAGTGGTCAAAGAGATGCGTAAGATCCTGGATGACGAGCGCAAGCAGGCCAGAGGCGTCAACGGCGTCAGCTACCCGCGGCCCGCGAAGCCAAAGATCAAAGGCCGTAAATAGGAATGTGAGAGGGACCCGATAAACAGGCGTAGTATCAATCAGCTTCTCGTAACGGCAGGACTCAGCCCCATCTTGGGACGAGCGGCTTCGGCGGGGCCATTGTCGGCCCACTTTCGGTGATTGGTCTCCGCCGGGCCATCCCGATGGGCGCGGATGAGGGATCCGTCGTGGATGTGACGAACCGCTTTCGGAAAGATGGTTGGGCTGGGACGGACAAATGGGCGGTCGTCTCAGTTGATCACTCGGGGAATCCCATTGGTCTCGACTCAACCGGTGCCGTATGGCTTTCAGACCATGATTTCGGCGAGGTCGTCCAGATTGCCGATTCGTTCGAAGCCTTCATCCGCAAGAGGTGCCTCGGGCTGGACGGGAATTCGGGGACGGAGCATATTGCAATAAGTCAACAAGAAAGCGGCAGTAGTGATTGGGGGATCCTCGGCGTGGCGCTGTTCCTTTCACCCGCAGTTCAGTCCAAGCGACCCTTTGCGACGGCACAGCGTCGCAAGAAGTCTTGTTCCTTTACGTCTGGGAGTGCAAAGCTGTGTAAAGCTCCGTGGGTAAGCGGGACGAGTGGGGGAATTGTGGGCGATGGGCTGTCTTGGGGTGCGGTTGAGCGTTGGTGTTTTCGAGGCAGGCAGGTCTCGGGCGTCAGCCGGACCCTCTGGCAGGCGTCAGGAGGCGGCCTAAGCGACGATCGGGCGTCCGGGCGGGTGGCAGGTCGTTTTCGTGCGCGGCAGGCGGCCTGGGGGCGGCCTGCGGGTCTGGCGCTGCTTCGGTTGACGAGCCGCGAAATGTCCGGAACCGTGCCTTGGGCCCGCGGGCGGAATCACCGCCCCGCCGCCTTGACCGTGACAAAGGGTCTTGACACGTGGGGGTTATCGGGTACGCTGTCTGGTTCCGGTCACGAGGCCGGGGCGAGATAAGACGCGTTGCAGAGGGGTGGACGGACTGAATCGGACATGAAATCAAAACGTCGTCATGAGTTGCAGCACAACGTGCTTGATGCGGAGTTGGGCAAGACGGTCGACTTCTTCAAGACCCACGGCTGGAAGGTCGTCTGGACGGTTCTCGGGCTGGCTGCCGCGTGGGTGGCGATCTCGACGTGGCAGTCCAGCCGGGCGGCCAACCGAGGACGGATCGAGAGCAAGTATGCGGCGGCCCACGCCCAGGTGCAGAACCTGATGATCACGGGCAAGAACCCGGGCGGCGTTCTGGGCGAGCTGGAGGACCTGATCGACCAGACCTCCGTGCCTCGCGTGTCAGCCCTGTCGCAGATCGACGCGGGCGACCTGTGCGCCGCCGGAGCCCGTCGTGCGGCCGAGGCCCTGGGCGCCGCGAAAGCCCTCGGGGCCGCCCCCAGCGTCATCGAGGGGCATCGCAAGGACTTCAAGACGTATGCCGCCCGCGCCGCGGACTACTACGCCCAGGGGCGCGAGGCGATGCCCGAGCAAGACCGGATCGTCGCCAAGGCCCACATCGGGCTGGCCAAGCTCGCCGAAACGCGTGCCGGGCTGCTCGACGGCGACCAGCGGGCCAGGGCCTTTGCCGAGGCGCTGAGCGAGTACAAAGCCGTCGCATCGCTGTCCGGCGCGGCCGGCTCGCCGGCGGCGGTCTATGCCGCGGGCGCCGTCAAGCGTCTCTACGACGCCGATGACCAACTCCGGGCTGACTACGTCTCGGCGGTGCGGATGGCCACTACGGTCCCGGCGGCCCCGGCGACCCAGCCGGCGTCGAAGCCCGCCAAGACGACATCCAGGCCCGCCGCGCCGTAGGCGCCGTCGGGTCCGGATGCACCTCGGGCGGCGAGCGAAACTTTTTTGCGTTGTCGGTTTCAACGTTCTGTTGTGACAGTATAATACGCGCGTCCGCACACGAGTGTTGTGCGGGCCGGTCGGCGGTTTACCGGGAAGTGCGGCCGACCGTGTTTTTTTCCTCGTAACCAACATGATGCATGTTGGAGGTATCAAGGCATGGCTGAAATGGAAGCGTTGGCGGAAGCCCTGATGAAGGGCGACCGCGACACGGTGGCGTCCCTGACGCAGCAGGCCCTCGACGAGGGCGTGGCCCCGAAGGACATTCTGGACGGCGGGCTGATCGCCGGCATGTCGGTGATCGGACAGCGGTTCAAGGCCAACGAGGTCTATGTTCCGGAGGTCCTGATCGCCGCCCGCGCGATGCACGCGGGGATGGCCGTCCTGGAGCCCAAGCTTGTCGAAGCCGGCGTCGAGCCGCTGGGGACGGTGGTGCTCGGCACGGTCAAGGGCGACCTGCACGACATCGGCAAGAACCTGGTGGGCATGATGCTGACCGGTGCGGGCATGAAGGTGGTCGACATCGGAACCGACGCGGGGCCGGAGAAGTTCGTCGAGGCCGCCAAGGCCGAAGGCGCCGCCGTCTGCGCCATGAGCGCCCTGCTGACGACCACGATGCCCCAGATGACCGAAGTGATCAAGGCGATCAAGGCCGACGGTGTGGCGGTCAAGACCATCATCGGCGGGGCGCCGGTGACCCAGAGCTTTGCCGACGAGATCGGCGCCGACGCCTACGCCGCCGACGCCGCCAGCGCCGCCGACGAAGCGAAGAAGCTGATCCAAAGCTGACCGCGCCGCGGCCTGTGCCGTGACGACCGGGCCCTCAGCCGTGGCGGCCCCGATGCGCCGCCCCGGGCTGCGGGCCCGTTCCGTGGAGAGATATCGTATGCACCAGACGCTCAACAGGAACCTGTTCTTCGTCAAAGAGCACGTGGGGTTCTTCAAGGCCGCCAACAACTACGACGTGCTCGACCCGGAAACCGGCGAGATCATCCTTGAGTGCCGCGAGGAGAAGCTGGGCTTTTTCACCAAGCTCATGCGCTTCAGCGACCTGAAGCGCGCCACCCGGTTCGACATCCAGGTCCGTACGGGCGAGGGGCAGACCGTCGTGCGGATCAAGCGCGGGTTCTCGCTGTTTCGCTCGAAGGTCGACGTGCTGGACGAGAACGACCAGCGCATCGGCGGATTCAAGCAGAAGCTCCTGTCGATCGGCGGGGCCTTTACCGTCCTGGACGACATGGACCGTCCGATCTGCACGCTTAAGGGCAAGTGGACCGGCTGGGACTTCCGATTCCTCGACCTCGACGGGGCCGAGCTGGCCCACGTGACCAAGAAATGGGCCGGCGTGGGCAAGGAACTGTTCACCTCCGCCGACAACTACATCCTCGAGATCGCCCCCGACGTGCCCCCCGACTGCATTGCGCGTCAACTGATCATGGCCGCGGTGATGTGCATCGACATGGTCCTGAAGGAGTAGCGCCCTGACCCGATCAGCGCCCGTCCCTGATGACCCGCGGGCCCCTGACGGCGGGGACATCGACGCCGTTGAGACGCCCATCGAGGCCGACGAAGACGGCCTGCGACACCTCCATATCAACATCCGCCGCGCCCTGCCGAACCGGCGGCTGGACAAGTACCTGTCCGGGCGGCTGGGCAAGGACGTCTCGCGCACGGCGCTGCAGCGGTACATCCGCGAGGGCAACGTCACCGTCAACGGCGCCGTCGTCAAGCCCAGCTACACCATTCGAACCGACGACGACATCGACATGATGCTCCCGGTGATCAAGCCGCGCGAGATCCCGCCGGAGGACATCCCGCTCGACGTGGTCTACGAGGACGCCGACATCATCGCCATCAACAAACAGGCCGACCTGATCGTCCATCCCGCGCGGGGCAACTGGACCGGCACGCTGGTTAACGCCCTGGCGCACTATTTCCGGATCAACTGGCGCGACATCAAGGACCTGCCCACCTCCGGCCAGCCGTTTCGTCCGGGCATTGTCCACCGCCTGGATCGCGACACCACGGGCATCATGCTGGTGGCCAAGACGGACCTGGCGCTGTGGCGGCTGGGGTGGCAGTTCGAGCACCGCAAAATCCACAAGACCTACACCGCGATCGTCCACGGCCTGATCGACCTGGACGAGGACGTCATCGACGCGCCGATCGGCAAGCACGCGAAGTTCCGCGAGAAGTACGCCGTCCACCGCCGTACCGGGCGCCCGTATCCGTCGACCACCAAGTCGGCCGTCACGCGGTACAAGGTCCTGCGGCGCCTGGCGGGCGTGGGGGCAGGCGGAGCGGGGTTTACGCTGGTCGAACTGTATCCCAAGACGGGGCGCACCCACCAGTTGCGCGTCCACATGAGCTGCATGCGCCACCCGATTGTCGGCGACCGGATGTACGGGGGCGGGCCTCTGTATACCAGCCAACTGGAAGGCCACCCCGACCGCGCCGAAGGCCCCCTGATCGTCCGACAGGCCCTCCACGCCCACACGATCGAGTTTGCCCACCCCCGCAGCGGCGAGGCGATGACCCTCGAAGCGCCCTGGCCCGAGGATTTCACCAGGACCCTGGCGGCCCTGGAGGCCTGTCGCGGCGGCGCGTAAGGTTGTAGAAAATACAAGGGATATCTTCAACGGGGGTTGAAATCGCGCCGGCAGGGCGGAATAATACCATGACGTGGCGCGGTGTTGCGCTGCAGTTCTCTGGCAGTGGGTTTACGCAGGTGATGAGGAGACTACGGTGAAAACGATACGGATGATGCTGATGGTCGGCGCGGTTCTCTCGGTCATGGCCGGGTGCACACACACCTTCGAAGTTGTCGTGCACAACCCCTCGGACAAGGCCCTTGCCGTCAAGGCTGCCGGGCCCGGGATCGGCGTGACGCGCCTGGGTACGTCGAGCCCCAAGGCGACCTTCAAAGGCGAGGTGACCCTCGACAACGACGACCTGCCGGCCAACGTCCAGATCTCCGTCGGCGAGCAGTCGAAGATCTGCAAGGTCACCGAAGACACCGAGCAGGTCATTCTGCGCATCTCGCTTGACGGCGATAAGCTCCTCCGCGTGGGCAAGGATCCCATCCACGAGGAGAAGAAGATCGACGTCAAGAAGCCCATCGGCGATCCGGAAGAGGTCATCGAGTAGGGCGTCGCTGACGATGGTGATCTGCATGCGGCCGTGCGAGCCCGGGCCGTGCGGTCCGACCGCGCGCCGGATGTATCACGTGGATGTGCCATGGAAATCGTCAATGCCATAGCCAAAGCCCGTTTCGCTTCCTCCGGGCCGCAGTGCGTCAGCTTGCGGAAGGACGGCCCGGCGCAGGCCGAACTGCTCTGCATGGAGCCGGGCCAGGAACTGACGGTGACCGCCGGGCGGTGGGTCTACTACCTGGTTAAAGGCACGGCGCGCCTGTGCGCGGGGGGCGAAGATCACGAACTGGCGGCCGGGCAGGTCGCCGCCATGTCGCCGAACGAGCGACACAGTATTGCGAATATCGGCGAGCAGCGCCTGATCTGCTTTGC
This sequence comes from uncultured Planctomycetaceae bacterium, assembly GCA_964625865.1. Lineage (GTDB taxonomy): Bacteria > Planctomycetota > Phycisphaerae > SM23-33 > SM23-33 > CAZVEV01. The sequence goes on from CAZVEV010000319.1 coordinate 6,348, forward strand.
CGTGGGACACGAGGCCTGAGCCGCCCCGGCGGCCACAGCCGGCGGACCGGCCCGAGCGGCCGGAGGACTCCGCCAGGAGAACGATGATGACGAGAACGAACGTGACGGCGTTTGCGGTTCTGGGTGTGGTGTCAGCGCCGGTGTGAAAATGGGGTAAATCGGGCGGTTTGAAGATGCGCG
>CAZVEV010000320.1:0-6524 GCA_964625865.1 uncultured Planctomycetaceae bacterium
GATCTCGTCGCAGATAAGGAACAGGTCGTTCTCGCGGGCGATGTCGACCATCTCATCGAGGACTTCCCGGGGATAGACGGCCCCCGTGGGGTTGTCCGGATTGATCAGCAGGATCCCCGCGATCGAGTCGTTGTACTTGACCTTCATCCGCAGGTCGTCCAGGTCGGGCATCCACTGGTTGTACGGATCCAGTTCGTACGTCACGTGGTCGTAGCCGCTGTGTGCGCCCTCGGCCGACGAGTGCGTGCTGTACGCGGGCGTGGGGCCGATGATTCGCGCCTCGCGCCGCAGGAAGCCGTAGACCTTGGCCACCGCGTCGCCGATGCCGTTGAAGAAGATGATGTCGTCCGGCGTCAGTTGCGCCCCGCCGCGCCCATTGACGACCGATGAAAGAAACTCCCGCGTTTCGGGCACGCCGGCGGTGTCGCAGTACGCCCACGAGACGTCCTGGTCCACGATCTCGTGCATGATCTCGCGGATCCACGGCGCCACCGGCTCGCCCTTGTGGATCGGGTCGCCGATGTTCTCCCACATGATCTCCATACCCAGATCGCGGATCCTGTGGCCGACCTGCACGATCTCTCGGATCGCATAGGTCAGTTCGCTTGCCCCCTCGTGTACTATGTTCCTGCGCATCGTCGTGGCCTTTCACAACAGGTCTTTCCGAGCCGGCCGACTACCTTATCGACCACAGTCGCGGCGGACCTGCAGAGGCATTCTAACACGTCAGGTCGAGGTGGGGAACCCGCGGGCCTATCGCCCTCACCTCTACCCACATCTCTCGGCAGCGACGAGCCCAAAGGGCTCACAGTCGAAAGCCCCTTGGGCTGTACGGCCCTCCCGTCGCTTGGTATGGAAGATGTGGCCTATCGCCCGGAGCCGGTTGCGACGCGGGGGTGTGGCGTCCCGGGGCCATCTTGGCCCTGGAAACAAAGGACTTACACGGCTAAGATGGCCTTGCGACACATGGGCGGAACGCCCATGCCACGTCTTACGGCCACATCGTAACCGCCCCTACCGCCCAAGCGGACGAAGCTGCACTTTGCGGAACTCTATGATGCTGCGTTCGGTCTGGAGGGCAATGTGACCGGGCTTGGCCGAGCAGTCCGTGGCCTCGTTCTGCCGGACGCCGTTGACCTTGACGTCGACCGTACCGTTGACGACGCGGATGGTCATGCGGTTCCACTGGCCCAGGGGCTTCTCACTGCTGTCGGCCGTCTTGACAACGCGGCCGCCGGCCGCCTGCCCGCGGGCCTTGATGTCGAAGCCCCCGATGACCCAGAAGTCCCCGGCGCTGCCGGCAAGCAGTTGGGCCTCCAGGCAGGGTGACATCGCCCGGCCGGGCTTGGCCATCATGAACCACACACCGCTGTCGCCGCCCTCCCCGGGCCAGCGCCACTCCACCGTCAACTCGTAGTTCGTCGCCGGGCGCTTGTGGTAGAGGTAGCCGTGGCTCGTGGCATTGCATGTCAGGACCCCGTCCTTGACCTGCCATATCGTCTTCGGATCGACCTGCTGACCATTGTTGACCGCCTGCCATCCCGCCAGGTCCTTGCCGTTGAACAACTGGATGACGTCGCCGGCCTTGATGGGGAAGCGCAGCTTGGCCTTCTGGCCCTCGCCCTTGGCCCAGGCGAGCCACTTGGCCGCGGCGGCCTGCCTCTTGGCGTCGTCCCCGTGCGCGTCGTAGCCGAATGTCTTGCCGCTGAGCCATCGCAGGGCGGCCGCACTTTGCCATCGCACCGAGGTGTCCTTCGAGTTCAGCAACTCCGCCAGCGGCACGAGGCATGCCGGGCGACCGCGGTCTGCCAGCGTCCGCGCGACGGTCAGTCGAACAGCATCGTCCGGATCGGCCAACAGCGACCCCAGGTGCTTCTCGGCCTTGCCCGCAAGCAGGTGGTCCAGCACCACCGCCGCCGCCGCACGCTGCCAAGCCACCTCGCTGCCCAACGTGCCCCGCAGGAGGGCGACGTCGGCCGGGCCAACCGTTGCGGTCAGCGCGGCGGTCACAATGCGTAGGCGATCTTCTTTGGGGCAGCGCGCCCCGGCGGCGAGCACCTCGGCGGCCAGACCCTTGACCTTACGGCTCGCAATGACCGCAAGGGCAGCCGTCGCCATGCGCCGCCCCTGTTCGTCGCCGCGTTCGAGGAGTCCGGCGGCCCGCACGCGGACCTCAAGGTCGCCGCTTTGGGCGGCGGTCTCGAGGGCGGCCCGGGGAAACACCGGGAGGGAAGCCAGCGCCTTGGTAGCCCTGTCACGGACATCGAAGTCCTCGGAGGCGAGGTCCTTGATCAGGGCTGCCACCTTCTTCTCGTGGTCCGAACTCGGCAGGAAGTGCTTCAGATACGCCCGGAGCCCCGACGCATCGGGCGTAATCCCCGCCGAGGTCAGCGTCTTGACGTCGGGGTCGGGCGTTTCGTCCGCCGCAGCCGCCACGCCCAGACACGCGACGCACAGGATAACCAGACCCACCAGACCACACGTCCGCCACCGGCTCGAACACATCGCAACTACCGTCCTTCCCAGACGCCCAACACAACGGGTGATGCGCCTGGCGACCACCGCCCGACGCTCGGGCGCATGATACAGCAGTGTCCGTTCGCGTCGCAAGCCGGTGGCGCTGCGGCAGCAGGCCGGTCCATGCCCGACGTACCGAGTCTTTGCGTGTCTACGGTCCGGGTTCGGCCTTGGCCTGCAGGGCAGCGAGGATCTTCTCCAACTGCCCGCTGACACAGGCCAGCCCAACCAGCAGCCAGCCGCCCGCGAAGAAGATCGCCCCGGCCGGATGCGCGTCGGGCCACTCCACCGAGAAGCCCATGATGATCGACACGATGCCCAGGATGATCATCACCAGGCCCACAGCACCCAGTATCTTCCCGATCATTGCAGCCATGACAGCCACCGCCTTTCTGTCTTGTCGGAATCACGAAGTGGTGCACCGACCCCGGAGCCGGCGCATCGGCGTACGCCGCAGGCCGCACGGACGGCGGCGCAGAACTGCATATATTTATTATCGCCATCACGAACCCCCTGTCAACACAAAAACGGGCGACCCGGCGCGTAGGGGGTGCGTCCCATCTGAGTAGGTAGCGTATACGGAGTGCCGGAACCTGGACTGCAGACCACCGCTGCCCATGCCCCGCACATGCTACGCCGAGTGGGCACGTCGTGTATTAGGCCACGGCCGTTCAAGGCACGTTCTGCCAACCTAAGCCACAGCGCATATCGCCAGTGGTCCTGTCACGAGCAACAGCCACGGCCGTTCATCGTTTCCCCGCCTACTCAGATGGGATGCACCCCTCGGCCGTCCCGAAAAGGAGAAGGTTTTCGTAAGCCGATGCCCGCCACGCTACAATGATGGCCTTGGAAACGAAGACGAGGTCCACGATGATTCGCCGAGGCCTGCTAATCTCACTGGGGACGTGCATCACCGTCGTGGGACTTCTCGTCTCTCCGGCCAGGGGGACCGAGGGCACGGTGCGATTCGACTTCGAATCCGGCGGCTTGCAGGGGTGGCGGGTTGTCGAGGGCAAGTTCGACTACTTCCGCTCGGACAGGGCGACCTTTCACAACCGCCGCACTACGCCCTACAACAAGCAGGGCACGTACTACCTGTCGACGGTCGAGCAGCAACCGGGCATGCGGTCGAACGACAGGATGACCGGCGTGGCTGAATCGCCCGTGTTCGTGCTGGCCGGTGCGGAAATGACCATGCTGGTCGGCGGGGGCAACTACCGCGGGGCCTACGTAGCCCTGTGCACGCTGGACGGCGCCGAGGTGCTGACCGCCCGCGGGCGACAGACCGAAACGATGTTCCGCGTGACGTGGAAAGCGCCGAAACTCGTGGGCAAGAGAGTGTTCCTGCGAATCGTGGATCGAGAGACCCGCGGGTGGGGTCACGTCACGTTCGACGACTTCACCGCGCGCGGCACGATAGATGCCGCCGCAACGAAGAAGCGTTTCGCCCAGCGCAAGAACGTGTTGAATCGTCCAGCCCCCGTCCCCCCCACTCCGGGCAACGCGAAGGGGCTGCGACGTGCGATCGAGGACCTGATACGGACCTTCGGCGAGCGGTATCCCAAAGGCAGGGCGTATCTCGCGCGGCTCGACGCGGCCGAGAAGGCCTCCGACACCAAGGCACTGGGCGTGCTTCAGCGAGAGGCCCTGGTCGCCAATCCGCTGGTCAGCGGCCGGCCCCTGGTGTTCATTACGCGGAGCCGCTATCGCAGCCACTACCACGCCATCGACATGCTTTTCCACACCGGCGAGGACAACTGGGACCGCAGGTGCAAGCACGACAGGCTGTTCAGCCCGGGCGGGGCGATGAAGACGCTCGATCTGGCCACGGGCAAGGTTACGACGCTGATCGAGACGCCCACCGGCGTGGTCCGCGATCCGGACGTTCACTGGGACGGTCGAAAGATCGTCTTCGCCATGCGGCGCAACCGCGATGAGAACTACCACATCTACGAGATGCCTTCTGCGGGCGGGAAGCCGAAGCAATTGACGAGCCTGCCCGGCGTGAGCGATTTCGACCCGATCTACCTGCCCGACGAGACGATCGTCTTTGCCTCGACGCGCGAGCCGAAATACAACATGTGCTCGCGCGACCATGGGGCGAACCTCTACCGCATGAATGCCGACGGCTCGAACATCTACCGCATCACGCGCAACACGCTGTTCGATAATCACCCCGAGGTGACGCCTGACGGGCGAATCCTCTACGCCCGATGGGAGTACGTCGACCGCAATTTCGGTGATGCCCACGGGATATGGACGGTCAATCCCGACGGGACCAACCAGGCGATCTACTGGGGCAACAACACCGCCGTGCCCGGGGCGATCTTCAATCAGCACGTCGTGCCCGGCACGCACCAGGTGGTGGGCATCTTCGGTCCTCACCACATGGTCCTGGAAGGCGCGATGGCGATCATCGACCGCACCAAGGGCGTCGACGGCCCGCAGTCGGTGGTCCGGCTCTGGCCCGCGCAGTTGCACAAGAAGCCCACGATCGACCACGTGCGAACCGGCGGGCGGTTCCACTGCGACTTCTTCGCGCGGTTCCACCCGATCTACCAGGATCCCTGGCCGCTCAGCGATAAGCACTTCCTGGTGACCAAGACGCCCGACCGCGGCCAGACACCCGCGATCTACCTGGTGGATACGTTCGGCAACGAGATGCTCCTTCACGCCGAAGCCCCCGGCTGTTACGACGCCATGCCGATAGCCCCCCGCAAGCGCCCGCCGACAATTCCCACGCGCCGAACGTTCGACGACGCCAGGTCCTACGTCGTGATGCAGAACGTGTATGACGGCACGCACATGAAGGGCGTCAAGCCCGGGACGATCAAGTATCTCCGCGTGGTCGAGTCCGGCACGAAGAAGACGTGGTCGGGGGGCAGTTGGGGCGGCCAGGGCTACCAGGCGCCGGGGATGAACTGGCACGACTTTACGAACAAGGTCATCCTCGGCGACGTGCCTGTGGAGGCCGACGGGTCCGCCTACTTCGAAGTGCCCTCCGAGCGGTTCATCTTCTTCCAGGCGCTCGATGCGAACAAGATGATGGTCCAATCGATGCGATCGGGCACGGTGGTCCAGCCGGGCGAAACGCAGAGCTGCATCGGCTGCCACGAGGACCGCCTCGGCGCGCAGGACCCGGCGGCGGCCGCAAGGGCATTGGCGCTGAAGCGTCCGGCGTCGAAACTCGCGGGCTGGTACGGCCCCGAGCGACAGTTCAACTACATGAGGGAAGTTCAGCCGGTGTTCGACAAGCACTGCCTCAAGTGCCATGACTTCGGCGGCAAGGCGGCGGGCAAGCTCGTCCTTGCCGGCGACCGGAATCCGTACTTCAACGCCTCGTACATCGATCTGTGGATCTGGCGTCGCGGGATGATCAAGTGCATCGGCGGGGGCCCGGCGGAGGTCCAGCAGGCCTACTCCTGGGGAAGCCACCCGAGCAAGCTCTCCAAGGTGCTTCGCGACCCGCCCAAGCAGCACAGGGACCTGAAGCTCAGCGCGGAGGACATCGCCCGGATCAACACGTGGCTGGACCTGAACGGCCCGTACTGGCCCACCTACACGTGCGCGTATCCGAACAGCCAGTCCGGACGGAGCCCGATACCGACGGGCAAGCTGCAGCGGCTGTACAAGCTGACTGGGCTGAACTACGGCGGGATGCGGACCAACGGCCGGGGCGAACGGGCGCAGATCTCGTTCGAGCGGCCGGAACTGAGCCCGTGCCTCGGGCGGATCAAGGACAAGAAAGGCCCCGCGTACGCAGAGGCCCTGGCGATCATCCGCGCCGGCGCCGCGGCGTTGAAGGCCACCCCCCGCGCCGACATGCCCGGCTTCGTGCCCTGCCCCGAGCACCAGTATCGCCTCAAGCGCTTCGACGCGACGGTCGCCATCGAACAGGCCTACCGCAGAGCTATTCGCGAGGGGCGCAAACTCCACGATCGCGATGTCCAGTCCCTAGGAGCCTGTCGGAGAACCCCGCAACCTGGAGTTTCTAGTCTGGGTGTCGT
>CAZVEV010000321.1:0-6466 GCA_964625865.1 uncultured Planctomycetaceae bacterium
TCGGAAGGTCATTACGTTGAGGGCCAGGGGACGGGCAAGTGGACGTACTTCCACTTGAACGGCCAGCGGTGGGCGGATGGCGAGTATACCGAGGGCGACAAGTCGGGGGCGTGGACCGAGTGGCACGACAACGGGGCCAAGTCCGGCCAGGGCGAGTACCGCGCCGGCGGGCGCGTGGGCACGTGGACGTTCTGGCACGAGGGGGGGCAGGTCCGCGGCGAAGAGCCGTATGTCGACGGGCTGAAGGAAGGCAAGGGGACGTATTGGCACGCGAGCGGGGCGAAGTTCTCCGAAGGGACGTACGCGGGCGACCAGCCGGTCGGCGAGTGGGTCCAGTGGCACGAGAACGGCAAGATGAAGCTGAAGGGCAAGTACGTCGAGGGCCAGCGCAGCGGCCGATGGGAGGGGTGGCATGACAATGGCAGGCCGGCCTCGTCGGGCGAGTATTCTGACGGTCTGCGAACGGGACACTGGCGGTTCGGGGGGGCAACGGGCAAGCCGGTCAGCGAGGGCCCGTACTATATGGACAAGGCCCACGGGGCGTGGCGGTTCTGGCACGCCAACGGCAAGCAGCGTAGCGAGGGGGCGTTCCGCTACGGCGTGCGGAACGGGGCGTGGCAGTACTGGAACGAGAAGGGCAAGCTGACGTCCAAGGGGTCATTCAGCAGGGGGGGGCTGAAGAACGGGCGGTGGACGTACTACTACCCCAACGGCCGGATAGAAAGAACGTGCACCTACAAGGACGGCAGGAAGCACGGAGCGGAAACCACGTATGACGAGAAAGGCACCGTGACGGGCAAGACGACGCACGTGGCGGGCAAGGCCGTCAGCGGCACGCGCAGGGCGGTGCCCCTCAAGTCCCCTGTGAAGGGGCTGCTGGTGGACATCTATCACGTGCCGAACCTCAAGGCCATTCCCGACTTCAGCAAACTCAAGCCCACCCGCCAGGCCGTGGCCGCCAAGATCAGCACGGACTGCTCACGGGTTCGCGACTACTTCGCCATGCGCTTCACCGGCTACATCAAGGCCCCGACCAAGGGCGAGTACACCTTCTACCTGTCCTCGGACGACGGCAGCAAGCTGTGGGTGGGGGGCGCGCTGGTCGTCGACCACTCGGGCAATCACCCAGCCGGCGAGAGGGCGGGCACGATCCTGCTTGGGCCGGGCATGCACACGATCAGGATTGAGTACTTCCAGGGCTGGGGTGACGCGGTGGTGTCTCTGGCGTGGTCGTATCCGGGCGCTGCCAAGCGGGAAGTTGAATCGAAGTACTTGTTCCACTCGAAGGGGTAACCCCGGGTCCCCGCGGCGCAGGCGTCCTATTTCGCCCCCGGTGAACACACCGGGGGGCTCTGCGACCGCGCAGTGTTCTTGTACGCCACCGTCTCGCGCCGTATCCGCCTTCGTACCGAACCCCCGGGTGTGTTCACCCGGGGCGAAATAGGTCCGTGCTGGCGATCAGGCAACTCTTGTTGCGAAGCGCCCCTGAAGATGCTAGAATACAAACGAACACAAACGAATACAGAGGTGTCATGTGTCCAAAACGGTTACATTGCGGCTGGATGATGAAACGTACGAGATGTTCCGCGAGGCGGCGCGATCGCAGAATCGGGCGTTGTCGAACCTGATCCAGACCGCGGCGGCGGCGCACATTCGCGAGGAGCAGTTCGTCGACGACAGCGAGATGGCCGAGATCCGCGCCGACGAGGAGTTGCAGGCCCGTCTGAAGACCGGCTCCAAGGCCGCGGCCTCGCGCAAGGGGCGGTTCGTTGAGTGAGTATCGGATCTTCGAGACCGATCCGTTTTGCGGAGACTTGGCCGCCATCGCACGCTCCGGCCAACGGCGCGTGCTGGCCAAGCTTCGTCAGGTCGTCTATCCCCAGTTGAAGCAGCAGCCGCATTTTGGCACGAACATTCGCAAGCTGCGCAACTACGACCCGCCAACGTGGCGGTATCGCATCGGGGCGTGGCGGTTTTTCTACGAGATCGACGAGGATGAGAAGATCATCTTCATGACCGCCGCGAGCCATCGTGGCTCGGCGTACTGAACAGATGGGAGTTAATGCATGAGAATGCAGCGAACGGTCCGGCGAGGATTCGCCATGGCGGCAACCTGCATGACGTTCTGCATGGTACAGGTCGCTTCGGCTGTCGAGCCGTCCAAGACCTGGACCTTCGTCTCCATGCCGGACTTCCTCAACGTCGACCTGGTCTACCCGCAGACCGGTTGGGAGCCGGCGCTGGACTACGTTCTGAAGGCCGTCAAGGCAGAGAAGCCCGACTTCGTTCTCGTCGCGGGCGACCTGGTGATGGGGCGCTGGACGTACGGCGACAAGGGCGTGGCGCACTGGGCGAAGGTCTACTACCCGGCGTGGACGAAGCGGATGGCCCACCACGGGCTGACGTTCTACGCCGCGGTGGGCGATCACGAACTCGGCGACGACCCCTGGGCGCCGGGCAGCGAGAAGCTCCGGGCCGTGCCCGAGTTCAAGAAGGCCTTCCGCGACTACCTGAAGATGCCCCTGAATGGCCCCGACCACATGAAGGGCACGGCGTGGTCCATGGTCCACAAGAACGTCCTGTTCGTGGCCGTCGACGTGTTCGAGGCGGACAAGAAGCTCGGCATCGCGGCGAAGGTCACCGGCAAGCAGTTGGCGTGGCTGGACAAGACGCTGGCCGACCGCAAGGGCATCAGGCACGTGGTCGTCATGGGCCACACGCCCATCATCGGGCCGGTGCGACGATGGAGTTCGAGCGGGCTGATGCTCGAGGGCGGCCGGGCCAGTCCGCTGTGGAAGACGATGAGCAAGCGCGGCGTGGACCTGTACCTGTGCGGCGAGGTCCACGACATCACGTGCAACGAGCGCGACGGCGTGCAGGAGATCGCTCACGGCGGGTTGTTCGGGTACAACTCGCGGGTCAACTACCTGGTGGCGACCGTCTCGGGGGGCAGGATGTCGCTCGAGCTGAAGGAGATCGACATCGTCTGCGAGGGGCCCAAGCTGTGGCAGGTCGGCAGGAACAGGCCGCGCGAGCGGGTGAGCATCACCGAGGCCGTCCGCAAGCGCGGGTTCGTCTCGGTCGGGACGATGGTGGTAGACAACACCGCCCGCGAGCGGGAAAAGCGCGACAAGACGGGCCGGTTCAACGAGGCCAACTCGCCTCGCGGCACGACGGCGGTGGCCGCGCCGGATCTCACGGCTGCCGTCCTCGACGTGCGAGCCGGTGCGAAACTGCCCGCCGACGCCGGACGCAAGCCCTGGCAGCGCGCCGGCGACGTGGTGGCCGTCTGCAAAGACGGCTTCGACTACTCCGTGCGCGGCCCGGCCTTTCGCGGCAAAGGCCGCGGCGCCTGGGGCGGTGGGGCGGTCGAACTGACCGTCACGTGTCCCAAGGCCTTCGCCGGGCGACTGCTGGTGAACCTCTCCACGCCGCCCGGGCGAGGAAACCGCCGCATGCCGGGCGCCGCATCATTCGCCCTCGACGGACAGCGCGTTTTCTTCATGGGCCCCCGCGGGCCCGGCGTGTGGGGCGCGTTTGACATCACCGACACCCAGTCCGCCGACGGCCGGGTCGTCTTGAAGACGACCATGGGCGGCGCCGCGATCAGTCGCATTGCTCTTCTGCCGCATTGAACCGTGGGTCTGTTCCGCTAAACTGATCAATCTGTCGAAAAGCAGATAGACGCGACATAAGAACGAAGGAATATGCCTCATGAACCAGACCACACGAACGACGTGTCGCACCGCAACCGTGCTGTCAGTCGTCTCGCTCTTGCTTGCCGCCCCGGTCCAAGCGGCGGGGGAGGTCAGCATCGAGACGACGGCCGCCAAGACGTACACCCTCTCGAATGACTCGCTCGCCCGGGTGGTTTCCGTGGCCGACGGGACGCTGCGAACCAAGGCCGTCGTCAACAAGCTGGCCAAGACGCGCGCCGTGCCGCTGTCCTGTAACGAGTTTGAGCTGCGGATATCCCAGGGCACGCACACGACCGGGACCGACGTGGTCCTGACGACGGCGGACTTCGCCTTCAAGGAGACCAAACCGTACGTTCCGAGAGGCAAGACGGCGGCCAAGGGGATAGCGTTCGTCCTGGAAAGCAAGAAGCACGGGCTGACCGTCGAGGTGCGGTACGAACTGGCCCCGGACGACTTCTACATGCGCAAGGCCCTGACCGTCACGTCGGCAAAGCCGGTGACGCTCGAACGGATCGACGTCGAGTCGATCGCGCTGGCCGACGCCCATCAGCCGTACACGATCAAGGCGATCTACGCGAGAGGCAAGTGGAGCCCGGGCCTGGGCCAGCCGCTGCACGCCACCGCCGGCGGGACGTTCTGGGGAATCGAGTTTCCCGCGTCGTACAACACCGTGGCCGACAAGACGCTGCGGTGCGGCTATCTGTGGGGGCGCGAGATCGCCGCCGACACCCCGTATCGCACGTACCGCGCCGTGGTGGGCGTGGCGGACGATCCGAAGTTCATCACCGACGCCTTCTTCGCGTACATCGACCGGATCCGCATCCGTCCGCTGCGGCTCCAGACGCAGTACAACACGTGGTTCGACACCGGGCGCGGCGTGAGCAAGGACTCATTCCGTCGCAGCGTCGCCCTGATCCACAAGAAGCTCGCGACCGAGCGCGGCAACCAGCCGCTGCGGGCCTACGTCATCGACGACGGCTGGCAGGACACGCGAAAGGACTGGACGAAAAAGACCTGGCAGGTCAACGCCAAGTTCGACGCCGACTTCGCCACCAGCCTCGCCACCGCAAAGGCTGCCCGGTCCAAACTTGGGCTCTGGCTGAGCCCGGGATGCCTCTTTGGCGCCAGCCGGGCCGTCGGCCAGTACCGCGCCAAGGGCTTCGAGGCCCTCGACCCCTGGATGTCGCTGGCCGGGCCGAAGTACATGAAACTGCTCGAGGACCGCATGGTCGAGCTGACGGGCCAGGGCGTGGCGTACTTCAAGCTCGACGGCCTGTTCGGCCACCTCAACACGCGGAACTTCGAACTGCAGGGCCAGAAGTACGGCATCCCGTACATGCCGCAGCTCAAACTCGACGGCGTCTCGTCATCCGACGCGAAGCTCAACGACGCCAAGTACGACGAGCTGAAGATGTACTACCTGACGGCCGGCACGGAGCGGCTGATGCGGATCTTCGAGAAGATGGCCGCCGTCAATCCGGACGTCTACATCGTGATCTCCAACGGGGCGTACCTCAGTTCGTGGTGGCTGGCGACCGTCGATTCGATCTGGATGATCAACGCGGGCGACGCCGCCGGCGGGGCCAGCCGCACGCAGGAACTGGTCTATCGCGACGGGAAGTACTACCACATCTGGACGAAGGAGAACACGCAGTTTCCCATCTGCGCGATCTTCAACCACGAGCCGAAGAAGCGCAAGACCGGCGAGACCAAGGACGTCTTCCGCAAGTACCTCTACATGAACATGTCCCGCGGCACGGGCTTCATCGAGTTGTACATCAAGCCGGCCGTCCTGAAGGACTACGACTGGGATGTCCTCAGCGAGGGCCTTCACTGGGCCCGCACCGTGTTCCCCACGTTCAAGCGCTCGCGGATGCACGGCGGGGACCCGCGCGAGGGGGCCGTCTACGGCTACACCGCGTGGAACGCCGCGCAGGGCTACGTCTCGATTCACAATCCCGGCGCCGCGGCGCAGAAGTACACGTTTGTCCTGGACCGCGCCTTCGGCCTGCTGCCAGGCAGCGGCCCGTTCACTCTCTCATCGCCGCTGGCCGACAGCGTCGAGGGGCTCGAAAAGAGCTACCGATACGGCCAGACCATCTCGCTCGAACTCAAGCCGCGCGAGATCCGGATCCTCAACTTCGACACCGCGCCCCGCGACTGGTCGGTCCTGAAGGCCCTCCAGACCCGCACCGAAGGCCCCAAGCCGCCCCCGCCGCCCAAGGTGATCCCCATCGACAACCACCCGATCCTCGGGATATGGCAGTACACGCACGGCCGCGTCCCGCACACCCGCGAGTTCACGAAGGACGGCTTCTGTGTCCTCAAGGCAGGGACCAAGGTCCAGTGGAAAAAGCCCTTCGTCGTCACGAGCCAGACCACCGCCGTCGTCCAGGGCAAGTACGTCCACATCCTGAAAGGCGCCGACACGCTCCACATCGAAAACCGCTACACCGCCACGCGGAAGAAGTGACCCTCGCGGCGCGCGAGATGAGTGTCACGACTCCCGCGCGATAGGAACGCGCCATTTCGCCCCCGGTGAACACACCGGGGGGTTCTCTGCGAATGCGCAGTGCTCTCGTACGCTATCGTCTCGCAGCGTATCCGCCTTCGGACGGAACCCCCGGGTGTATTCACCCGGGGCGAAATGCCTGTTTGCTCGCGGTCAGGCGAGATGCCGGACCGCCTGCGATCAGATGGAGTCCCCGACCGCCGGAGATATTGTCAGAAGTTGTGGATGGCGGACGGAAAAAACGCGGCGTATCCTT
>CAZVEV010000322.1:0-6322 GCA_964625865.1 uncultured Planctomycetaceae bacterium
GCACATAACTGCTTAAAAATACAATTGTTGTGCATTTCCGCACGGGCACTAGGTATCTTCAGCATCCGCAGAGGGGGCGACCGGGATGCTCATGAACACCAGAACAGACAGACCGAGAGTGAATCCACGCATCTTGAGGCTCCTTCGTCATGGGACGCAACGCGGCTGCACGACGCCCTGTTCGGTGATCTTACCAGATGGAACCCACTTGTTTAACACCACGGCGAATCTGACGCATTCTTGCGACGACGATTTCCTTCAAAAAGTAGCATTGACGGGCCGATTCCAGGGGGGTATAGTATGAGGCTCGGTTGACGATGAGATAGTGGTCCCGCAGGATGCGGGCGAGTTTGGAGTACGGACAATGGCACACAAAAAGGGACAAGGGTCCACGCGGAACGGGCGCGACAGCAATGCGCAGCATCGCGGAGTGAAGGTCTACGGCGGCCAGAGCGTACGCACCGGCGGGATCATCATTCGCCAGTGCGGCACGCCGTTCAAGCCGGGCCACGGCGTGGGACGCGGCCGAGACGACACGCTTTTCGCACTGCAGGACGGGACCGTCACGTTCCGCGGACGTTTCGTGGACGTGGTACCGGTCGAGGCCTGACCGCCCCGCAGCAATGACCCGTGATTGACACGACCGGAGGATGGCCCCACGCGGCGGCCATCCTCCGTTTTCACTCCCCATGGATTCATCACCCGTAACCAAAGCGATGTTCGTTGACGAGGCGGACATCATCGTCTTCTCCGGCGGAGGCGGCAATGGCTGCATGGCCTTCCGGCGGGAGAAGTTCATTCCCAAGGGCGGCCCCAGCGGCGGCGACGGCGGGCACGGGGGCAGCGTGTACATGGTCGCCGACGCCTCGTACAACACGCTGCAGCACCTGGCGGGCAGGCACCACTGGCGGGCCGAGCGCGGGCAGCACGGGATGGGCAAGAAGTGTCACGGGCGAAGCGGCAAGGACCTGTACATCAAGGTCCCGCCGGGCACGATCGTCACCGACGCGGACCACGGCATCGTGCTGCGCGACCTGACCGAAGACGGCGAGACGGTGTGCGTAGCGGCCGGCGGGCGCGGCGGGCGAGGCAACGTCCACTTCAAGAGCGCCACGCACCAGGCCCCCCGCGAGTGGGAGCCCGGCGAGGAGGGTCAGGAACGCCGTCTGCACCTCGAGCTTCGCCTGATGGCCGACGTGGGCCTGGCGGGCCTGCCGAACGCGGGAAAGAGCACCCTGGTTTCACGGCTGTCGCATGCGCATCCGAAGATCGCCGACTACCCCTTTACCACGCTGACGCCCTGCCTGGGCATCGTCGAGTTGAGCAACTACCGGCGCTTCGTCATCGCCGACATCCCGGGCCTGATCGAGGGCGCACACGAGGGCGCCGGGCTGGGCGACGCCTTTCTGCGACACATCGAGCGCACGCGGATACTCGTGCACCTGGTCGACATCTGCCCGCTGACCGGCGAGCCGGCCGACGCCTATCGCACGATCGAGAGCGAACTGCGACAGTACTCGCCCGCGCTGGCGGACAAGCCGACGATCGTGGTCGCCAACAAGATGGACCTGACCGGCAGCGACGAGAAACTCAAGGACCTTGCCGATCAACTCGGCGTCGAGGTGATCCCCATCAGCGCCGTAACCGGCAAGGGGCTCGAACGCCTGACCGAACGCATCTGGACCGTGCTCGGTGAACTGGATGAGCAGGAACGCACGGGGGAACTGGAGCGGGAACGTGAGCAGGAACAGCAGCAGCGCGAGCAGGACCGCAAGTTGGAACGGGAACGCAGGCTGGAACAGGAGCGGGAGTTGAGGCTGGAGCGAAAGCTGGAACGGGAGCTGGAGTCATGATCGAAACGATACCGACCGTGCTGGCTTGCGACGTGGGCAATAGCACGATCCGTCTGGCCGCGGTGACCGGCGAGGACGTCTCGGACGTGATGACCGTTCGCGTGGGCGAGCTGGCCTCGCTGGCCGAGCCGCTGCGGGCGCTGTGGGGCGGCCAGGCCGGCGCGAGCGAGATCGTAGCGACCAGCGTGAATCCGTCGGCCCTGAAGGCCGTCGAAGCTGCCGCCGCCGAAGCACTGGGCTGCGAAACACTCGTCGTCGGACGCGACGTGCCCCTGCCGCTGGAGACCGATCTGGAAAGCCCGCAGTCGATCGGCGTCGATCGCCTCTGCTGCGCAGCAGCGGCGTTTGACCGCCTGGGGACGGCGTGCGTGGTGGCGGACTTCGGCACGGCGATCACCATCGACTGCGTCAGCGATCAGGGCGTGTTCCTGGGCGGCGCGATCATGCCCGGCCTGCACATGGGGGCCGCCTCGCTGTGCGAAACCACGGCCCAGTTGCCCCACGTGGACCTTGCGGCGCCGAGTTGGACGTTTGGCGCCGACACGCGGCAGGCCATCGTCGGCGGACTGGTTTACGGCGCCCGCGGGGCGCTGCGTTACTTCGTGGAGGCCTACGCGACGGAGTTGCAGCACTGGCCCCTGGTGATCGCCACCGGCGGCGATGCCGAGATGATCTGTGACCACGAGACGATGGCGGACCTGGTTCGCTCGATCGTGCCGGACCTGGCGTTGCGGGGGGCGGCGATGGCCTACTACCGGTCGCTGCTGAAGTAGGTGTTTGGTAGCCGGGTGCCGTGGTTTGACGCGAAGCAGCAACCACGTATGGTCAACGATGCCCCGAGGTCGTCGTGTGAATGGACGTTTGATCGTGGACCAAACCACCGCAAGCTTGCAGACCCCGCCCGGGCGAGGCGGGATTGCCGTCATCATGCTCGCCGGACCCCGGGCCCGCGCGGTTCTGGGCGGAGTCTTTCGTCCGTGGCCCTCGCATAGTGCCGAACGCGACGGCCACCTGCAACTGGGGTATCTCGTCGATGGCGAGCGCCGTATAGACCAGGTTGTCATTTGTCGCCATCCCGGCGGCATCGAGATAAACATCCACGGCGGGCCACAGGTCGCTCGCGAGGCGATGACCGTCCTGAAGCGCAGCGGCGCGACGCCGACCGAGGCCTCGCCGGCGGCGGCAGCCACCTTCCCGACCGCCCATCCGACGTGGGACAACCCCGCCATCGGCGCCGAGATGCTCACCGCCCTGCCGCGGGCCCGCAGCCCGCTGGTCGCTGAGGTGCTCACCCGACAGTGGTCGGCCGGACTCAGCCGACTGGCCCGCCAGACCGTCCAACAACTCGACACAAACGCACTGGCCGAAGCAACCACCGCGGATGTCTGCCGCGCCGCCGCCGAAGCCCTGGGCATCACCAGCCGCCTGCTTGACCCGCCCGAGGTCGTGCTTGCCGGACCGCCCAATGCGGGCAAGAGCACGCTGGCCAACGCACTGGTCGGACGCGAGGTCAGTATCGTTCACCGCCGCGCGGGCACGACGCGCGACTGGGTCCGCGAGCTGGCCCTGCTCGACGGCGTGCCGATCTGGCTGACCGACACGGCGGGCCTGTGGACGTCGAATGACTCCATCGATGCCGAGGCCGTCCAGCGAGCGCACGCCAGGGCGTCCGAGGCGGACCTGGTCCTCCTGCTTAGCGCCGAGACCCCGGCCGAACTGCCCCGCTGGTGGCAGGCCGACCGCGTGATCCACGTGGCGAGCAAGTGTGATGAACTGACCGGACAGACCGGCGCCGACGTGTCGGTCTCCGCCCGGACCAGCCGCGGGCTCGATGAACTGCGATACGCCATAGTGACAGGCCTGGGATTGGCGAATATCCAGACCGGGGCGCCCATGGCGTTCACGCCGCGCCAGTCAGCGCGGCTGGCCGAAGCGGCATCCGCGCTGGACGACGGAAACGCTTGCTCTGTCCGCACGGCGCTGGTGCACTTGTTGGAGGGGTAGCGGACATTCGCGCGCCGTTTCACCGGGAGTCGATCACGGAGATCAGATCGTCCCAGGACTCCACGACCTGCTGGGCCTCGCCCCCGACCGGGGCGGGCTTGTGGGCGTGGACCTGGTCGGGTCGGACCATCTGGACGGTCAGCCAACCCAGCGCGTTGGGCGCGACGAAGTCCTTGCTCGGGTTATCGCCCACGTACGCGCAGGTGTCGTGAGGCACACCAAGTTGACCCGCCACGGCCTCGAAACCCGCGGGGGACGGCTTCCAGAACTCGCGCCCGAGGTCCTCGGTGAAGACCACTGCGGCAAACAGGTCGCCCAGCCCCAGTGCGTCGAGCTTGAGCTGCTGGGCAGGCAGGAACCCGTCGCTGAGCAGGCCCAGCCGGTACTGCCCCGCCAGATGCTCAAGGGCCTCGACCGTCCCGTCAATCGCGCATATGTCAGGGTGGTGCGAGCGGTAGACTCTGACGAGTTGCTTGATGTCGTTGGAGGCCAAGCCGAGATCGAACATCTCATTCAGCGCGTCGAAGGCCCCAGCCGCCTCGCCCCGGCAGAACCGGTCCCACAACCAGTCTTCGGCCGTCACGCTCCCACCGGTCAGGTTCTCGCATCCGAGCGTCCATCGCAGGTGCTTGCCCACCGCCCGGTAGCCGCTGCGGACGTAGTGGCGTTCGGCATAGAGGGTGTCGTCCAGGTCAAAGACAACTGCACGAATTGGCGATGCCGGGGCATCGGGCATGGTGCGGTCTCGACGCAATGGCTAGCGGAACTCGGGACTGTTGTAGCCGGGCAGGTCCGCGATATTGTCCGTCTGGATGAAGACGGCCTCGTCGTATCTCAACATGAGCATCCCAGGGGTAAAGCCGCCCATCTCGGCGGTGATCGGCAGGCCGAGCACGTCCTGGAGAAGGTAGAGGGGCAGGTTGGCACCGGCCTGGATCGACAGCGGCGCGCCCCCGCCGAATCGCGGGTTGATCTCGAAGAACCGCGGCGGTCCGTCGTCGCCCCAGCGACACTGGCAACAGAAGACGCCCCAGATGTCCCCAAGGCACTCGACGAGGCGACGTGTCGTATCCATCAGTTCCTCGCTGGCGACCGTCACGCCCTTTTCCACCTCGCCGCTACGGACCTTCAGGCGCTGGCGCGGGACAACGCAGCGGACCTGCCCGTCGCGCGAGCGATAGACGTCGACGGTGTATTCGCGCCCGGGCACGTACTCCTGGATGAGCATCAGGTCGCCATACGTCGCCACGTGGGCCCGGAGTTCCTTCTCGTCTCTCAGCAGCCCGGTACCGATGGAGGCCGAGCCGCGGACGGGCTTGACGAAGCACGGGTAGAACGGCTCGGTCAGGAACTCCTGGAGCGTCAGCGTGTTGATCGTCGCCAGGCCCGACTCGCCCAGGAGGGCATTGGTCCGGGCCTTGTCGCGACAGAGCGTAACGGCCTGCTCGGAGCCGATCATGACGGTGCAGCCGGCGTCGTCAAACTGCTTGCGCTGGCGAGCCAGCGAGCGCAGGTCCAGGTCGGTCAGCGGCACGAGCAGTTTCACGTCATGCGTGCGGACGATGTCCAGCAGCGCGGGGACGTACTCCACGCGCCCGGCGGCCGGAACCAGCACGCCCTCGTCGGCGACATGGAAGGCCGGTGACGTGGTGGTGATGTCCGTGGCCAGGAGCTTGCCCGTCAGCCCCAACTCGGCCAGGGCCGATCGAAAGGCGTTCAGCAAGGCCACGCGGCGTCCCACACACGTGAAGAGGATGTTGAACCCGGTGCTGCTAATCGTCCTCGTACTCCTTGTCACGACTGTATCGCGACTCGTAAATGTCACCCCGCCGCCGGAACACATTGCCGATGGTACGACATATGATCTTCACGTCCAACCCTATGCTGATATTATCCACATAGTGCAGGTCCATGTCAATCTTTTCCTCGATCGTCAGCGCGCCCCGTCCGTAGGCCTGCGCGTAGCCGGTAATCCCAGGTTTTACGTCAAGCCGCCGCCGTTGGTTCTCATCCCATTCCTCGGCCTGCCTTTCGTAGAGGGGTCTGGGGCCCACGAGGGACATCGTTCCGACAAGGACGTTGAACACCTGCGGCAGCTCGTCGAGGCTGGTTTCGCGGAGGAATCGCCCGACTCGCGTGAGCCTCGGATCGTCCGCCCCGTGAGGCGACTGCCCATACGGATCGACGTCGGTTCGCATGGTGCGGAACTTCCACATTGTAAACGGCTTGCCGCGGAACCCGGCGCGGCGTTGGCGGAAGATGGCCGCCCCCCGCGATTCGACGCGGATGACGATGGCGATGATGAGCATGGGAAGGGCGAAGATCACCAACGCCATCACGCTGCCAACTATGTCCATAAGACGTTTGATCACAGATAGTTCCTGAGGTCGACCGGCTTGGTCGCATCGTGCCGAGATATTGTCAATAGTTGTGGATGGCGGACGGAGCATGTTTTCACGCGGCGA
>CAZVEV010000323.1:0-6307 GCA_964625865.1 uncultured Planctomycetaceae bacterium
CCCCCCCGCCCCCCCCCCCCCCCCCCCCCCCCCCCCCCCCCCCCCCCCCCCCCACGACACCCCGGACAGCGTTCCCGAGCCCAGCCGGACCCCCTGGCAGGCGTCAGGAGGCGGCCTGAGAGCGTTTCTCACGTTCAGGCGGGTCTGGGGTCGTTTTTCGTCGCCGAGGGCGGCCAGGGGGCGGCCTGCGAGTCTGGCGGGTCGCCGATCACGGAAAACAGTTGCATGGCTCGGCCAGAATCGCTAGAACACCGCCTGCTTCGGGAGGAAAACGGGGACAGGCACCGAAGACGGAGCCGGTCCCTTTTTCCTCCGCCGGCAGAAGGAATGGCATGAAATTTCACTTGGTAGACAAGATTGAGTCCCTCGACCCGGGCAAGCGGATCGTGACGGTCAAGGCGTTGTCACTGGCCGAGGAGTATCTCGCGGACCATTTTCCGGCGTTCCCGGTCTTGCCGGGCGTGATGATGATCGAGGCACTGGTGCAGTCGGCGGCCTGGCTGGTCCGCGTGGCCCAGGACTTCCAACGCAGCGTAATCGTGCTGTCGTCAGCGCGAAACGTGCGATACAGCAGCTTCGTGCAGCCCGGGCGGATGCTCCGCTGCGAGGTCGACGTGGTGGAGATCGGCGCCGCGTCGGCGAAGTTCAAGGGCGTGGGTTATGTCTGCGACCCGGCGGGCGAGCAGGCGAAGGCCGTTTCGGCGAAGTTGGAACTGCGGTGCAGCAATCTGGGCGAACGGGCCGGATATCTCGCCGACGCCGACGCCGCCATCATTGCCCAGTTGCAGGACCGCTTCAAGCTCATAGGCGGTCCGGCGGCCCTGGCGGCGTGCACGACCTCTCCTTCTGGCGGAGAATCAGGACGAGAGTAAGAAGATGGCGGTTGTCCGGATTCCAGGAACCAGAGAGACTAAGGTGTTGTCGTTTCTCCATGTTTAGCGGCGGAGCTTGCTCCGCGTGCGTCGTCCCGAGGTGTCGGGGCGACGAAGAGCAACCAGTGCCTGTATGCGTCGAACAGACGACACGGTGAGCAACCTGCCTGCCGGCAGGCAGGGCTCACCCGCTAGACAGGGGATCCTGCCGGAGAGCATACTCCCGGGGGATCGGGCGCCGTTGGGCGTTGACTTGACCACGCCGGACTCTTACAGTAACAACACAATACGGTCCAGGACGGACCTGAGACGAGTTGATCTTAACGGACTGACAGGAGAATCAGGATTATGGCGATGAGTGACGAGGACGTCTTCCAGAAGGTATCCGAAGCGTTGATCGAGGCGCTCGATCTGGACGAGGACGAGGTGACGCTGGAAGCCAAGCTTTCGGCGGACCTGGGGGCCGAGTCCATCGACTTCCTGGACATTACGTTCCGCCTGGAGCAGGCGTTCGGGATCAAGATCCCCCAGGGCGATCTCGTACCGGACAACATGCTGAACAATCCGGAGTACGTCCAGGACGGCAAGCTGACGGCACTGGGGCTGACCGAGTTCGAGGCCCGCATGCCCCACGCCGACCTGACCGAGTTCAAGCAGGACCCCGACGTCGGAAAGATCATGGATCTCTTCACCGTCCAGACGATCGTCAACTTCATCAAGACGAAGCTGGACGACTGAGCCCGGCGGAGCTTTTGTCCGGCCGCGGCGGCCCCCTGGCTGACCGAAGGCCGATGGAGTGCCCCATGCGGTGGATATGGATTGATCGGTTTGTGGCCTTCGAGCCGGGCAAGCGGGCCGAAGCGGTCAAGAACGTCTCGCTGGCCGAGGAACACCTCCACGACCACTGGGAGGCCTATCCGATCATGCCGGCCTCCCTGATGATCGAGGGGATGGCCCAGACCGCCGGAATCCTCGTCGGGCAGGCAAGGGACTTCAAGGAGAAGGTCATCCTGGCCAAGATCACCCGTGCACAGTTCGACCAGGACGTCGTGCCCGGCGACCAGATCACGTACCAGGCCGAGATCGTCAACATCGCCCCCGGCGCCGCCTCGACCCACGGAACGGTCCTGAGAAACGGCGAGGAGATCGGGCAGGTGGACCTGATGTTCTCGCACATCGACCAGAACCTCGCGGGCGCCCAGTTCCCCGAGGAGAACTTCGTCTTCACCGGCCAGTTCGAGCGCCTCGTCGCACCGTTCCTGGAGAACGCCGATGCCTGAGCGCCGCGTCGCGATAACCGGGCTGGGCGCCGTGACCCCCGCGGGTATCGGCGCCGAGGCGCTGTGGCAGGCGCTGATCGAAGGGCGGTCCTGCAGCGCGCCGGTCACCCTGTTCGATCCCGGCGGGTTCGCGTGCACCGTCGGCGGGCAGGTCGATGAGTTCTCGGCGCGCAACTTCGTCCCCAAGAGCTACCGCAAGGCCACCAAGGTGATGGCCCGCGATATCCAACTGGCCGTCGCCGCCGCCGACCAGGCCGTCAAGGACGCCGGACTCGTCACCCGCGCCGACGATGCCGACAACATGACCTACGCCCCGGACCGCTTCGGATGCAACATCGGCGCCGGGCTGATCAACCCGGACCTGACCGAACTCGGCCTTGCCGCCAATACCTCCGTCACCGACGGGGTGTTCGATCTGAAAGTCTGGGGCACCCGCGGGATGAACAACCTGACGCCCCTGTGGCTGCTGAAGTACCTGCCCAACATGCTCTCCTGCCACGTGACGATCATCCACGGCTGCGAGGGCGCTTCCAACGCGATCACGTGCGGCGATGCGTCGGGCCACATGTCCATCGGTGAGGCGGCGCGATGGATCCAGCGCGGGGCCGCCGACGTGGTCATCGCCGGCGGGGCCGAAGCCAAACTCAACCCGATGGGCCTGCTGCGCCAGACGCTGCTGGGGCGCGTGCGGGCCACGAGCAATGCCGACCCCGCCGGTGCGTGCAGGCCATTCGACGCCGCCGCCGCCGGAACCGTCGTCGGCGAGGGCGGGGGGCTGGTGGTCCTGGAAGACATGGGCAGCGCCGTTCAGCGCGGCGCGACGATCTACGCGGAGCTCGCGGGCGTCGGCGGGGGGTGCGATCCGGGCGGCATGGACGTCACGCGTCCGACGGTCGGCTCGCTGGACGCGGCGGTGAGCAATGCGCTGGACGATGCGGGCCTCGAGCCGCAAGACGTGGACGTTATCGTAACGCACGGCACGGGCGTGCCCGCCGAGGATCGCGCCGAAGCCGACGCCTGGGCTGCCGCGCTGGGCGAAACGGCCCACACAGCGCCGGCCGTCGCGCTGACCGGGGCCATCGGATCACTCTACGCCGGCGCCGGCGGGGCCGAACTGATCGTCGCCGCCATGGCGCTGCACAACCAGAGCGTCCCTCCGACGGTGAACTTCGCCACCGCCGCCGACGGGTGCACGCTGAGCCTCGCCGCCGAGCCGCGCAGCGGGAACTACACCACCGCCGTGACCGGCGCGTTTTCCGTCGGTGGACAGAGCGGCGCCATCGTCCTGAAGAAATACGAACCATGAGCACACGACGCGTCGTCATCACGGGTATGGGAACGGTCAACCCGCTCGGTCACAACGTGGCCGACACGTGGGAGGCCATCCGCGCCGGGCGCAGCGGCGCCGCGCCGACCGAGATCTTCGACGCCTCGACGTTTCCGACAACGTTCTCGGCGCAGGTCAGGGGCTTCGATCTGGGCGATCACGTGCCGGACCCCGACAAGCACGCGACGGCCGGGCGACACTGCAGATTCGCCATTGCCGCCGCCCACGAGGCCTGGGCCCAGAGCGGCCTGGGCGACTGCGAGGCGTTGGATCCGAAGCGGCTGGCGATCTACCTGGGCAGCGGCGAGGGCAGCCTGGACTTCGAGAACTTCATCTCGCTGGTCGTCGACGCCTGGACGGAAGAGGGCACGCTCGACACGTGCGAATGGGCGCGCCTCGGTCACGAACGAATGGACCTGCACCGGGAGGCCGAGCAGGAATCGAACATGGTCCTGGCGCACCTGGCGTCGGACTTCGGCGTGCGCGGGCCCGCGATCAACGTGCTGACGGCCTGCGCGGCCAGCACGCAGGCGATAGGCGAGGCCGCCATGCTCGTCCGCCACGGAGACGCCGAGGTCGTGATCTCCGGCGGGGCCCACAGCATGATTCACCCGCTCGGCGTGACGGGCTTCAACCGCCTGACGGCGTTGTCGAGACGGAACGACGATTACGAGACGGCCTCGCGCCCGTTCGATCTGACGCGAGACGGGTTCGTCCTGGGCGAGGGGGCGAGCATCTTGATTCTCGAGGAGCGCGAGTTTGCGATCGCGCGCGGCGCGACGATCCTGGCCGAGATCATCGGTTACGGGTGCAGCGCCGACGCGTTTCGCATCACCGACCAGGATCCCGCCGGCGCCGGCGCCGCGGCGAGCATGCGCAACGCGCTGGCCGACGCGGGCGTCGGTCCCGAGGACATCGACTACATCTCCGCTCACGGGACGGCGACCAAGCAGAACGACCAGGTTGAATCGCGCGGCGTCAAGTCGGTTTTCGGCGCCGAGACGACCGTGCCCATGTCCAGCCCCAAGAGCATGCTCGGACATCTTATTGCCGCCGCCGGGGCGACCGAACTGATTACGTGCGTGCTGGCCCTGCGAGACCACCTGCTTCCGCCGACGACGAACTACGCCCATGCCGATCCCGACTGCGATCTCGACTGCGTCGCGAACGAGCCTCGCGCCGCCCGCGTCCGAACGTGCATGAGTAACAGCTTCGGTTTCGGCGGGCAGAACAATACGTTGATCATTCGTGCCTGCGATGAGGGGAGTTGAGTGCCGGCTGTATCTGGCCAGACCAGTCCACGTCCCTCCGCCCCGATCAGGAGATCTCTGCAATGAGTACCCACGCCCGTATCCGGTTTCGCTCCAGTCTGTCGGCGGTCGCCGTGTGTGCAGGGGCGCTCGTGATGTCCCTTGTCGCCGGCCAGGCCCTTGCCGATAACGGCTTCCTCCTTGCCGCCGAGTCCGAAGCCGGCCCCGTCGACGGTGTCCCGGCCCCGGCAGGCGAGAGGCCGTGGCAGTTCCACGTGTCGGCCGGCGCGGAGATAGGGTGGGGGGCTGTCAACGGCTATGTCCAGACCGCCGCCGGCGGGGGTGTCGGTACGACCTCGATCGCCCGGCCGACGTTCGATGAACTGGGCATTGACGACGCGGTCGCACGCGGTCCGTTTACCATCCGTGCGGGGTGGGGCAATCACGAGGTGTACGTCGGCGCCGACCAGCTTGAACTGTCGGGCCGTTCGGTCCTGACCCGCGCGCTGACGACGCATGGCGTGGCCTTTGCGGCGGGTACGGGCGTGCGGAGCACGGTCTCATTCGACCTGTACCGCGTCGGCTATCGGTATCGTATCCCCGTGGGCCGGGGTACGTCCTGGGCGATGGCGCTGTACCCCACCATCGAGGGCGCCATGCTCGACTTCGACTACAGGTTCACGGGTGGCGCCGTGACAACATCGCGCGCGTATCTCGTTGAGGCGGCTCGAGTGGGTCTCGGCGCCGAGTGGCCCATCACCGACGACCTGACGCTGTCGGGCGAACTGCTCGGCCCGATCCCCCTGAGGGACACCGTCGAGATCTGGTCGGGCAAGGTTGCCCTGGGCTACGTGCTCTGGCGGGGCGGCGGGGTGACGATCATCGGCACAGCCGGGGTCGCATACCAGTTCCTGGACTACGAAGACCGTCAGACTCAGCCGAATCACCTTCGCGTCGAGTACGGGCCGATGGTGATCGTCGGTTTGCGGATCGCGTCTTGAGTCTCCCGCGGCGCGCGGCGTTCGCATTGTCTTGTCCCAGTCTCGGCGCGGGGTGTCATGGTTTAGCGCGGCATACCTCTGGTCCGACTTGTGAGAAATTCTCGCGAAAGAAAACTCTACGCCGTTACGCATTGCGGGCAAGTCACACGTTCTTGTCCGAAGCTCCACCGGTGCCGAACCGCGCCATGTCGTACGAAATGCGTCTGTAGCCGGGTGTTTTCGCAGGAATGCGGTGATCCCTGCGACCAGCGGCGGAAGAGATTCGGCGTCTTTGTCGCACTCTCGTGAGAAAGCGCTAAACCAGAGGCGCTCCCCGTGACGAGAAAAATGTTTAGTTGTGCTTGCATCGAATGATGCGGGGCGTGTAAAAATATTCAAACAGTCATGTTCGATTCACGTGTTGGATAACTCATGGAAGGTGGTGCAGCGAATGGCAAAGAAAGCAGCCAAGAAGAAAGTCGCCAAGAAGAAGGTGGCTAAGAAGAAGGTGGCTAAGAAGAAGGTAGCCAGGAAGAAGGCCCCGGCGAAGAAGAAGGCGCCGGCGAAGAAGAAGGCCGCCCCGAAGAAGAAAGTCGCG
>CAZVEV010000324.1:0-910 GCA_964625865.1 uncultured Planctomycetaceae bacterium
CTGGCGGAAGAGCTTCACGGTGGCTACCCGCAGCCTCGGGATGGTCAAAGGCTCCACCAAGAAGCTCTTCCGCCAGAAGGGCACGGGCAACGCGCGGCGCGGACAGCGTCGCACCAACGTGCTCAAGGGCGGTGGGGTGGCCTTCGCCAAGCAGCCGCGCAGCTTCAGGAAGAAGATGCCCCGCAAGATGCGCCAGGCGGCGCTGGCGTCGGCGATCCTGGCCAAGATCCTCGGCGAGGACCTGATCGTCGTCGACGGACTGAGCATCGAGACGCCCAAGACGCGCGAGATGGCGGCGGTGATGAAGAACCTCGGGATCAACCGGTCGTGTCTTCTGGCGCTGGCCGACCGCGACGAGGGGATCTATCTCTCCAGCCGCAACATCGGCGACCTGACGGTGCGGATCGTCGCGGAGTTGAACGCCGGCGAGGTGGCCTTGCGACAGAAGATGCTCGTCACGCGTGAAGCGATGGCCGCCCTGATCGGCCAGGAGGTGCAGGCGTGAACGATACGATCTACAACATCATCATTCGCCCGCTGGTGACGGAAAAGGGCACCTACCAGAGCGAGACGCTGAACTCCTACGCTTTTGAGGTAGCCCCGACGGCCAACAAGGCCCAGATCAAGCAGGCCATCGAGAAGATCTACAACGTGAAGGTCTTGAGCGTCCGGACGGCCAACCGCAAGGGCAAGCCCCGCCGGACGGGATACAAGTGGGGCACGACGAGCCACTGGAAGAAGGCGTTCGTCGTACTGCACGAAGACCACCACATTGATTTGTTCTAAACCGCAGGACGCAAAGGCAAGAGAACGACATGCCCATCAAGGTATACAAGCGGACATCGCCGGGCCGACGAAACAGTTCGGTCAACAAGAGCGATGAGATCACGGCCACCAAGCCGCAGAAGTC